>JBKQPS010000188.1:0-21823 GCA_052144915.1 Spirochaetia bacterium
CTGAGGCAGGGGCAGATGGGATGCTGCAGATCCGTAGCTCCATCGCCAGTGGGCGACTCCTCAAGGATTTCTTGCTCACCCTGCACCGGGCGGCGTGAATCTACCTACTTATTGAAATCGCTCCCGCGGCCACGGTACTCCGTAGCATTTGCGGCCACGGTACTCCGTAGCATTTGCGGCCACGGGACCCGCGGCGCCGTTCAGCCCTGGTCGATGTTGAACCCGACGAGCAGGGTGGCCAGGTCGTTCGTCGGGGGGAACCCGAAGGCGTCTCTCAGGAGCGCGTCCGTGGCCAGGGAAGGGCTGACGGAGACGATGTCGCTGATTCCCAGGGCCGCGGCGTCTTTCTCCAGCTCGGGAAAAGCGATGGGGGGAAGCAGGAAGAGGCAGGGGATATCGGCTCCGCGCCGCCGCTCGGGAAATATGACGAAGGATTTTTCCAGAGGAATGGTCGTCTCCGCGGAGGGCGCACGGCCTTCCAGCACCTCTTCACCGACCACCGCGTAGCGGCGGCCGGCGACGTCCAGGACGTGCGCGCATTCGTCCGGCGCGTCCTCCTCCACGAGGTATACCGTGGGAACACGGGGCGCCCGGAACGTCGAGTCTTTCAGGAGCGCGCAGCAGACGTGCCTGTCCGCGAGCAGGCGGACACCGAGGTTGCGCACGGGGATGACCGACGAGCGCTCGTGGCGGGCCTCCAGAGCAATTGCCCTCCGGCGCTGCTCGTCCGACAGCCGTCCGACGCGGTGGACACCGGGAATCGATTCGAGGAGGTCGAGTATCCGCCCGAGGGAATCCGAGGCCGATCTCATCGGGGACCCTGTTGAACCCGCAGCGGGATCTGCCGCACGATTGCGGGCGCCTGGGACACGATCATGCCGCCGAACATGAGCGCGCATCCCAGCGTGCCGCGGACGCCCATCCTCTCGCCGAGAAGCACGCCGCCCCCGACAGCGGCGAAGACGCTCTCCAGGCTGAGGAGTATCGCCGCGTGGGCGGGCGGCGCGCGGCGCTGCGCGATCACCTGCAGGGTGTAGGCAATTCCCACGGAGAGGATCCCGCCGTAGAGGATGGGTCCGGCCGCGGCGAGCACCGCCGCCGCGCTCACGTGCTCGGCGAGCAGCGCGCCGCCCGCGCTCCCCGCGGAGCACACGGCGAACTGCACGCACGCCAGGCGCACCGGATTCGTCCGGGGAGACAGCCAGCCCACGACCTGCACGTGCGCCGCCCAGAAGAATGATCCGGCGAGCACGAAGAGATCTCCCCGCGCCACGGTGAACGCGGAAGTGACGCTGAGAAAAAACAGGCCGACCACGCACAGGGCGGCGCCCGTCCACGCGCTCCAGTTCGTCCTCTGCCTCCACAGGAGGCCGGACACCGGGACGAGCACCACGTACAGGCCAGTGATGAAGCCTGCCTTGCCGGCGGTCGTATACACCAGGCCGACCTGTTGAAGTGACGCCCCGAAGACCAGGACCGCCCCGGCGATCAGCCCCGCGGGAAGTGCGCCGACCGAAGGGCGGATTCGTGCGCCGACCGAAGGGCGGATCTGGGCGGGACCCCTCGACAACGGCCCGCGCGCCATTGCGAACGGCAGCAGCACGAGAGCACCAAGGGCGAAGCGCACCGCGTTATAGGTGAACGGCCCCACGTGGTCCATGCCCATGCGCTGCGCGACGAACGCCAGCCCCCAGATCGCCGCGGTGAGGAGGAGCAGGGAATCGTTTGCGAACGCGGAGCCGGCGCGGCGCATGAGCGACACCCTATCAGGGCGCAAATCCAGAGACAAGTGCAGGCGGGTACTCAACGAACTCAACCGAAGAAGAGTTCCCAATCCAGGCGTCCCTCCTCTCAGTCGACAATCGAGACGATCGCCGCAATTTTTCTGCCATATCGAGTGACGAACACCGGTTCTATTCCAAAGGCGGCACGATTGATCGTCTGCGAGAGATTGTCCCGAAGCTCTGGGCAATGTGGACCTTCTTCGCGATGGCCCACATGAAAGCCAGCATTTCCCGCGCGATGGCTGTGGTGATGACATTCTGGTGCTTGCCCTTGGCACTGAGCCTTCGGTACCGCTTGCACAACCGAACCTGGGCCTTCCAGGCAATGTCGCGGATCTCCTCAGGCAAAGATTCCTGTCGTACCTGGATTTCCTTCGACACCCGGGCAGGATGGCGATAGCTCCACGCCCCCTCCACCAGAACCCGCCTGGCATGGCTGTTGCCGGTCTTGGCAATCCCGCCCTGACGCCGATTGCCCCCACTGGAGTATTCGCTGGGGTGCAGTCCCACAGAGGCGGCCAGCTGCCGCGGGGTATCGAAACGGGTGATGTCGCCAAGCTCGGCGGCGATAGTGGTGGCGACGTGGAACTGCACTCCACGCAGAGCCTGATAGGCGCTGACCACCGGCTGCAGTCTCCAACCGCTCACCTGTTCTCGCAGCTCCTCCTCGGCATGGGCAAGCCGCTCCGTCAGATGCGTAACGCTGCGCAGGTATTCCTGGAAGGCGAACTGCTGTTGAGGGGTAGCCAGGGAAGCCTCCTGGGCCAGCCATCGCAGGTGGCGGGGACTCCAACTGGCCCTGCCGGTGTAGCGCACATCGTGGCGAAGCAGGAAGGACTTCAACCGTTGTTTGGCCGTTCTCAGGTCGTTCACCATGCCCTCGCGCAACCGACACAAGTCGCGCATCGACTCGTCGCCCACGTTGGGCACGTAGATCGGGTTCAGATCCCCCGAGCGCATGAGGCGGGCCAGTTGCACCGCATCTCTTCGGTCCGTCTTCACCCGATCCCCGGGCTTGCGAGGAATCAGCGAAGGAGCCACTACGATGCATTCCAGCCCACTTTTCAATAGGGAACGGTACAGCCAGTACCCGCAGGGGCCCGCCTCGTAGACAAAGCGCAGTCGAGAAGCTTTGGCGTGAAGCTGTCGAATCATCTTGTCGATGTCGCACTGGCGGGTGCCAATTGGTCCCAGGTAGACCGGCTCGGTGCCCGGCTCCTCAGGGGCGTAAGCCACTGCGATGGACTCCTTATGCACGTCCAGGCCGACAAACAACGTGTTATACTGGCTCATAGCTGACCTCCGTCTAATGGTGAGATTGGTATCGATCCATTATTACGGCTCCGACCTGCAAAGGCCAACCCGCGATGAACGCGGAGGTCAGCCTTCTTTCAGACGGAAGTCATGATAACTTCCCCGGGGTTTCGCTATGTGGTTCGCCGAGAAAGAGTCGTCCCCGGCGGCATCCTGCGGTGGCATCCTACAGCGGCGGACTTGTTCCTCCAAGGGCTTCTCACTATCATTGGTCACCTATGAACACCGGAAAGCTGGTCCGCCTCAACAGGATCTTCGCGCACAAGTCCGGCCGGCTGTGCTCGGTCGCCGTCGATCACTTCACGATCTACTACAGCGGCCTCCCGGAAGGCTTGCGGGACGTGCCAGCCACGCTGAAGGCCGTCGTGAAAGGCAGGCCGGATGCGGTGACCATGCACATCGGAATGGCCAGGAACGCCTGGGCTCCGTACGCCGGCGACGTTCCCTTGATCATCCAGTCGTCGATGCTGAGGTTCGACGATTCCTCGCGGGCGCAGGCCGCGACCCCGGAAGACGCCGTGCGGCTGGGAGCCGATGCATTCGCCATCGCCTGCTTCGTCCGCGGCCCCACGGAGTGGGAGTACATGCAGAAAGTCGCCGAGGCGGTGCGCCAGGCCGAAAGGTTCGACATGCCGGTGATATGCCACATCTACCCGCGAACCTTCAAGGACGGGAAGGTGGAGGTTTCCTTCACCCCGGAAGACATTGCGTGGGCCACGCGGTGCGCGTCCGAGCTCGGCGTGGACGTCATCAAGGTGCCGTATTGCGGCAATGTGCAGGCATACGCGCAGATCGTCGAGGCCGCCCCCGTGCGCGTGGTCGCCGCCGGCGGACCGAAAGCGGCGGACCTGCGCGGATCCCTTGCCATGATGGCGGACGTCGTGAAGAGCGGCGCCTCGGGTGCGACCATCGGCCGCAACATCTGGGGGTTTGCGAACGTGACGGCCAACATCAAGGCCTTCAAGGCCGTCATCCACGACGGCATGAGCGCCGAGGATGCCCTTCGAAAAGCGGGACTCTGACGAGTCTCAACGGGACACGGACGAGTTGACCACACGGTTCCGGTTTCCCCACCCGGGCACGGCCGACGAAGACGGGTTCGTTGCGGTGGGCGGCGACCTGAAGCCCGGCACGCTCCTGCATGCCTACGGGAACGGGATCTTCCCCTGGACCACGCACCCGATCACCTGGTGGTCGCCTGATCCTCGCGCAATCATTCCCTTCGGCGGGCTGCACGTCTCGCGGAGCCTGAAAAAAGCGCTTCGGACCGGCGGATTCACCACGAGCTTTGACCGTTCGTTCCGTGCCGTCATGGAGGGGTGCGCGGCGCCCCGTCCCGGTCGGAAGGAGACGTGGATCAGCGCGTCCTTCATCACGGCGTATTGCCGGCTGCACTCACTCGGCCACGCGCACTCGGTCGAGGTGTGGCGCGACGGCAGGATCGCGGGAGGACTCTACGGCGTCTCGATCGGCGGATTCTTCGCGGGGGAGTCGATGTTTTCCGAGGAGGAAAATGCCTCGAAAGTGGCGCTCGTGGCCATGGAGGAAAAGCTGCGGCTGGACGGCTTCGCGCTGTTCGACGTTCAGTTCCTCACCCCGCACCTGCGATCCATGGGGGCGGTGGAGATCCCTCGCGCCCTCTACCTGTCGAAGCTCCACGAGGCCACGGCCAAAAACGTCACGGAAGGACGGTGAGTGCCACATCGTCGGCGGCGATGTCGGCCCGGGCGCTGCCGCCCTTCGAGAGCCTGCCGAAGAGGATCTCGTCGACGAAGAAATCCTTCAGCTTCGCGGAGACCAGGCGCGCGATCTCGCGGGCGCCGAACTCCTTCGAGTAGCCTTTCTCCGCGAGCCACTCCAGGCAGCGGGGGGTGACCTCCAGGGTGACATTCTTCGCGGCCAACTCGTCCTGGAACTCGTGGACGGCCTTTCCCACGACCTGCAGAACGACGGCGTGCTCCAGGCCGTTGAACTTCACCACGGAGTCCAGGCGGTTCCTGAACTCCGGAGAGAAGATCCGCTCCACCGCGTCGAAGACGGCCTCGTCGTGCACGGACCTCTCGCCGAATCCCACCAGGGGTTTGCCGAGCTCCCTCGCCCCCGCGTTGGAGGTCATGATGAGGATGACGTTGCGAAAGTCCGCCTTCTTCCCGTTGTTGTCGGTGAGAGTCGCGTAGTCCATGATCTGCAGGAGCATGTTGTAGATGTCCTGGTGCGCCTTCTCGATCTCGTCCAGCAGGAGAACCGCGTGCGGTGACTTGCGCACCGCGTCGGTGAGCAGGCCGCCATCGTCGTAGCCCACGTAGCCCGGCGGGGCGCCGATGAGACGGGAGACCGTGTGCTTCTCCTGGTACTCGCTCATGTCGAACCGCAGGAGGCTCACGCCGAGTATCTGGGCCAGCTGCCGGGCGAGCTCGGTCTTCCCGACACCCGTGGGACCGGCAAAGAGCAGGGACGCCACGGGCTTGTCTCTCTCGCCGAAGCCGGCGCGGGATTTTCTGATGGCCCGCACGACGAGCTCCACCGCGTGGTCCTGGCCGAACACCTGGTGCTTGAGCCCGGCCTCGAGATCCCGCAGCCGTTCGCGCTCGTCGGAGGAAACGCTCGCCTCGGGGATGCGGGCGATGCGCGCCACGACCCGTTCCACGACCGCCTTGTCCACCGTGCGCGGGCCCGCGGCGGGATCGGCTTCCGCACCGTACACGCGGACCCACGCGCCGGCCTCGTCCAGGACGTCGATGGCCTTGTCCGGCAGGTGACGGTCGTTGATGTACTTCGCGGCGAGCTCCGCCGCCGCCCGCAGCGCCTCGTCGGTGAAACGCACCTCGTGATAGCTTTCGTACTTCTCGCGCAGGCCGGCGAGGATGGCGTGGGTCTCTTCCACCGTGGGCTCGGGCACCTCGATCTTCTGGAATCGGCGGGACAGCGCCCGGTCTTTGTCGAAAAACTTCCGGTAATCCTCGTAGGTGGTGGAGCCGATGCACCGGACCCTGCCGGAGGTCAGCACAGGCTTCAGAATGTTGGACGCGTCCATCGAGCCGCCGGAAACCGAGCCGGCGCCCACCACCGTGTGGATCTCGTCGATGAACAGGATCGCCTTCTCCTGCTTCTCCAACTCGCGGATCACCTTCTTCAGGCGCTCCTCGAAATCGCCGCGGAACTTCGTGCCGGCGAGCAGGGCGCCCATGTCCAGGGCAAAGATGCGCGAATCACGGAGCACTTTCGGCACTTTGCCGTCCACCACCATCTGGGCGAGCCCCTCAGTGATGGCGGTCTTTCCCACGCCGGGCTCCCCGACGTGCAGGGGATTGTTCTTCAGCCGCCGGCAGAGCACCTGGATGGTGCGTTGGAGGAGCTCTTCCCGCCCAATGAGAGGATCGATGAGGCCCGCGCGCGCTTTTTCCGTGAGGTCCACCGCGTAGACCTGGAGGGGCCGCCCCGGCTTGCCGCGGCTCCGCGGTTCCTCCTCGGAGTCCCCGCTTTCTCCGGCGCCCGGCTCCGGCTCTTCCTCCGGGTACGCGGTCACGCCGTGGGAGATGAAGGCCAGCACGGCGAGCCGGTCGATGCCCTGGCGCGAAAGGTAGTGTGCGGCGAATGATTCCTTCTCCTCGAAGATCGAGGCGAGGATGTCATCGATCTCCACCGACTCCTTCTCCGCGGAGACGGTGTGCATGACGGCGTTCTCCATGACGGACTGGAAACCGGCGGACTGCGCCGGCTTCGCGCCCTCGACGACGGGCACGTGCTTCTCGAAGAAGCCTTCGAGGTCCTTCGAGAGGCTTTCCACGCTCCCGCCGCAGGCGAGGATGATCTCCCGGCCCCTGTCGAAGAAAAGGGACGCGAAGAGCACGTGCTCAGGGGTGAGGTATTCGTGCCCGCGCGATTCCGCTTCGCGGTAAGCGGCCACGATGACCTCGTTCAGATCCCGGGAAATGTCCATTCAGGCCTCTTCGCAGCTCGCGCGAAGGGGGAACTCGCTCTGCCGGGCCAACTCGTGCACCTGGGAAACCTTCGTCGAGGCAATGTCCCACGTGTACACCCCGACCACTCCGTGCCCCTTCTTGTGCACGTCCAGCATGATTTTCGTCGCCTCCGCCGCCGGCTTGTGGAACACGCTGACGATCACCTTCACCACGAAATCCATGGTGGTGTAGTGGTCATTGTGGAGGATGACGCGGAAGAGCCTCGGCTCCTGGAGGCGCGGTTTCTGCTGGACGCCGGAGTCTTCCTGAAAGGTCCCGGCCGGTTCGAGCGGCATGACGGTGTCGTTCTCCTTCTTCTATAATAATATCGCCGGCCGGGCCGCGAGCCAAGAACCCCGGGGCATCAGCCCATGGAGATCTGCTTGAACTCGTACAGCTTTCCCGTCCGCGGCTCGCGCACGAGGAACGCGAACCCGAACAGTGCGACCGCCGCGATGGTCGCGCCCATGTAGAACACCGAGGGGTAGCTCCCCGTCTGGTCGATGACGGCCCCCGCGAGGGGAGAAGCGACGGCGACGAAGGGAAGAAGGAGCGTGCCGCCGAGCGCCGTGAGAGCCGCGCCCCCGATGCCGGGGCACAGCTCGACGCTCATGTTCACCAGCATGAACGCCCCGCTCACGTTCACGATCGAGTACAGGGCGTACCCGACGCAGACCGCGGTGAAGCTCCTCGACGCGACGGCGATCATGAAAAAGGCAACGAGGAGAAAGGACTGCACCGCGCCGACGCTGCGATAGCCGGCCTTGTCGGCAAGCCGTCCCATGAGGGCGCCGAACGCCGCGCTGGAGGCGAGGTAGATCACGCTGAGCCGGGCCGTGAAGTCGTCCGGCGCTCCCAGCCTGTCCTGCGCGTAGGGCACGATGAAGGTGGCGATGGTGAGGGCGACCGAGTTCAGCATATGGAAGAACAGGAAGATGCGGTAGTTGGGATTGGCGAGGAGGATGCGGACCTTGCCCCCCAGGGACTGCAGGAAGCCGGCGGCCCGCACACGGGAAGCGCGCGCGGGGCGGTCGTGAATGAGAAACAGGCAGAAGGAAGAGAGGGTCCACACGGCATCGCAGATCATGAAGCTGATGCGGAAGTTCACCGGGCTCGCCCAATGGTGCAGGACCCAGGACGTTCCCAGGCCCGTCAGGATGCCCCCGAGACCGCTGAAAAAGCTGCGGAGTCCGAAAATCCATCCCCTCCTGCGCCGGGGGATGTTGTCGGTGAGAACGCCCATGTAGATGGACTGGCCCATGACGAGGAAGCCGACGTAGGACGCGCAGGCAAGGACGAAGAAACCGGTGAAAGAGGCCGGCGTCCAGATTCCGGGCACGAAAACCGCCAGCACGTCGTAGAGGAGCCGGATGCCGGTCGCGGTCATGTAGAGCATGATCACGGCGCGCACCCTGCCCATGCGGCCGAAATAGTGGCTCCCGATGAGCTGCAGGGGGATCAGGATGGTCCAGAAGGACTGGACGAATCCCATGAGGGATTTGCTGGTCCCCATTGCGTTGAGGTACGCGGGCACCATGGACACGTACAGCCCGAATGGCAGGCCGAACCCCCAGGTGAGCTCGAAGAGCAGCATTCCCGTGACATTTCGCGGAAGATTCCGACGGAGCGCGGCCTCGGGATCCCGCGGCCGCTGCAAAGGGTGCGTCTGGTGCATCGAGGATCACGCCACAGTAGGCGCTTGGCCCTCGATTGTCAATTGGAGCGCAATGCCGGCTTTCCTGGCAAAGCCTCTCCGCGGCGATTATACTTTTCAGCGAGAGAGGAAATGCCGCTGCTCGCCCGCTACCTCCTGCCGACGCGGATCGTGACCCTTCGCAGCCGCACAAGGGAAGGGGCGATCCACGAGCTGGCGGCCGTGCTCGCGCCCGGCGGCAACGGCCTCGATCGGGACGTCGTGATCGGCGCCGTGCGCAACCGGGAAAAGATCGTGAGCTCGTGGATCGCCCCGGGGGTGGCCATCCCGCACGCGCGGCTGCCCGCCCTGGAGGGAATCGAGATCGCGGTCGGCAGGAGCCGGGGCGGGGTGGCATGGGATTCCGGTGACGGCGACCCGGTGCACCTCATCTTCCTCATCGTGAGCGGGGATTCGGACCCCGACCAGCACGTGCTGCTGCTCGCGGAGATCGCGCGGACGCTGCGGGATCGCGCCCTCATGCACCTGGTGGTGACGGCGCGATCCGGCGCGGAAGCGTGGCGGCTCCTGGTGACACGCGGCTACGGGGAGCAGGGCAGCGCGCCCGCCGCCTCGGCCAAGGTCAGGCTGTCGCGGCTTCTCTTCGCCCACGCCCTTTCGGTGGCGGAGGAAGTCAAGGCGAAGTCCGTGATGCTGCACGGGGACGCGGTGGGAAGCCTGCGGTTCATCCAGGACATCCCGTCGCCGGCCGAGCTGATCCTCGTCACCTCCGCGAAGGCGGATGAAAACCTGGAAAACGAGCGGCTCACCCATGTCCTGCAGGTGCCCTTCCCGACCCTGGATCGTTTCGACCAGGTCGAGCTGGCGCTCCTGTTCGCCGTGTCGCAGGGCCTCCTGTCGCGCGGGGACACCGTGGTGAGCCTTTCCGGCGTGCCTTCGTCCGGGTTCCTCGACACCCTGCTCGTCATCGACGTGGGGCGGGAGTTCCCCACCGTCTTCGCGAAGAGCGCCGAGACTCCCCTGGGAGACGTGGAGCCCCAGGTGCTGGAAAAGGTCCTGCAGCTCGCCACGGACATCGCCCGGGAGGGGCGGGAAGGGAAGCCCGTGGGGACCACCTTCGTGGTGGGCGACTATGAGAAGGTGGTGCGCTACTGCCGCCAGATGGTGATCAATCCGTTTCGCGGGTACAGCGAAGAAGAGAAGAGCATCCTCGACCCGAGCCTCGAAGAGACGGTGAAGGAGTTTTCCACGATCGACGGCGCCTTCATCATCCGCGGCGACGGGGTGATCATGTCCGCCGGCACGTTTCTGCGGCCCGAAAAGGACGCGCCGGATCTGCCCCCCGGGCTGGGGGCGCGGCACGCGGCCGCGGCGGCCCTGTCCGAGTCAACGGCGAGCCTCGCCGTCGTGGTCTCCCAGTCCACGGGAAGCGTGTCGCTGTTCAAGGGCGGCGGCCTGGTGATGAGCCTGGAGAAGCCAGGCTCGGCGGGCGCGTTGCCATGACGTGAAACGCATGCTCGTCATCTTTCGCGGGCTCCCGGGAACGGGCAAGTCGCACCTCGTGCGCGAGCTGGTCGCGCGGCGCCCAGGCTTCCACGTCCTCAGCAGGGATGCCCTGCGCGTCGCCGTGCTCCCCCGCCCGACGTTCTCCCCGGAAGAGAAGGACCTGGTCGATGACCTGCTGTGCAGCATGGCAGGCTTCCTCCTGGAGCGCGGGCGGGACGTCGTGATCGACGGCATGGCCCTCTCCTCGGCCGCGCGCGTCGAGCAGCTCGTGCGGGAGGCGGAACGCAGGAAGCTGCCGGCGAGAATCGTGGAGTGCGTCTGCCGGGAGGACACCGCCCTTTCGAGAATTTCCCGCGATGACGGCGGCCACCCGGCGGGTGATCGCGGCGCGGCGCTGTATTTCCAGGTACGGGCCCGGTTCCAACCCGTCGCGCACCCGTCTCTCACGGTGGACACCGATCAAGGGACCGAGGCGAATGTCGCCGCGATCCTCGCGTACGTGGGCTCGGACCCTGCCGTTCCACGAAATCCGTGATCAGCGCCGCGACCGCCTCCGGCGACTCGAGCATCGGCATGTGCCCGACGCCGTCGATTCGGTGCACGGAAGCATGGCGAAGCCGTGCGGCGAATGCCTCCGCCCCGCGGGGCGGGAGCAGCCTGTCGCACTCTCCCCAGATCAGGAGGGTTTCCTGGCCGATGCCCGGCAGAAGCTCATCGACACTTTCCCTGCCGATGACCCGCCGCGTGATCCGGGAGATGGCACGCACCCCGTCTCTTCCGAGGATACTGGCGGCCGTGGAGTCCACGGCATCCTTCAGGAGATCCGGTGACGGGTCGTGGAGGACATTCGTCCGCAGCGCCCATTCGATGAAGAGCCTGCAGTTGAGGTGAAAAGCGAGGTTCACGACCGGACCGAGGCGCGCCAGGAGCCCCATGCCGCCCTCCTGCCCCTCCAGCCCGCAAGGGTCGACGAGGATCAGCTTCTCCACCAGCCCGGGATGGCGTGTCACGAGGTGGACCGCGATCTGCCCGCCCATGGAATGGCCGGCGAGCACGATCCTGGGCACACCGAGCGCCTCGCAGAACGCGCGCAGGGATTCAACGAACCAGGGAATGTCGTACGCGGCATCCGGCTTGTCCGACAACCCGCAGCCGGGAAGGTCGACGGCGATCGCATGCATCCGGGAGGGGAGCGCAGGCAGCAGCCTCGCCCAGTCCGCCGCGGAACCGCTCCAGCCGTGGACCATGAGGAGCACGGGAGATCCGTCCCGCGGGCCGCCGGATTCCAGGAAGTGCAACTGCGCGCCGCCCACGGAGACCCATCGGGACACGCCGGCACTCTATCACGAAGGTCCATGGTATAGTCGAGCCGTGGACAAGGGCTTCATCCTGCATGCCGTCGAGCGCACCAACGCCGGCAGGAGCGAAATTCACCTCGTCGGCCGCCTGGAGAACGGTGAGACCTTCGCGGTCGTGGAGCGGCGCGTCACTCCCTTCTTCTATGTGCGCGCGGCCGACGAGGCGCGGGCGCGGGAGATTGCGGAAGGGGAACGGCCGGCCGCCGATATCATCGCCTCGGACAGGAGGACCATGGACGATGCGGCCGTGTTCCGCGTCGAAACGCCCACCACGTCGGCAAGCCAGAGGCTGAGAGACGGGCTTCACCGCGACGGGATCCGCACCTACGAGGCCGACATCAAACCCTCTGTCCAGCACCTGATGGATCGGCGCATCCACGGGGCGGCGGAAATCGAGGGAGAGTGGCGGAGGGGGCGCAGGGTCGGCAGGATATATGAAAACCCGCGCCTCGCTCAGGCGGAGATGGAACCGCAGCTCTCGGTTCTTTCGCTGGACATCGAGACCGATGCGCGCGCCGCCACGGTGTATGCCGTCGGGCTGGTCTTCCGCGATCCGCGTTCGGGCGCGGCCGTGGATGAAGTGCTCCTGAACGGCACGGAAGCGGCGGCAGCCGCATGCTTTCCGACCGAGGAAGCGATGCTGTCGGCCCTTCGCGCCCGCATCGTGGAGCTTGATCCCGACATCATCACGGGCTGGAACGTGATCGACTTCGACTTCCGCGTGCTCGCGCGTCGTTTCGCGGCGCGGGGGGTGCCCTTCGACATCGGCAGGGCGGACTCCGCGGCGAGCTTCCTGGACCGCGAAGACACGGACGGCATCACCCGGTGGCGCCGGAGCAAGGCGATCGTCCCCGGGCGCCAGGTGCTGGATGCGATGTGGCTCGTGCGGACTGCCGGCATGGGACTGGAAGACTACCGGCTGGAGACCGCGGCGCGGAGCGTCCTCGGACGGGGCAAGCGGATCGACGAGCTGCCCGGAGAGAGCAGGACCGCGGCGGTGGAAAGATTGTACCGGGAAGACCCGGGCAGCCTCTGCGCGTACTGTCTGGAGGACACGAAGCTCGCCCTCGAAATCCTCCTGAAAGAGGGCCTGCTTGACCTCGCCGTACGCAAGTCCCTGCTCATCGGCACGTCCCTCGAGCAGACCTCGGTAAGCGTCGCGGCATTCGAGTTCCTCTACACCGAGTGCCTGCACGCGCGGGGCATCGTCGCTCCGACCCTCGGCATCGACCAGGGCGTCCTCGACCGCGCTCCCGGCGGCGGCATCATCACGCCGCGGGCAGGCCTGTCCCGGAACGTGCTCACCTTCGACTTCAAGAGCCTCTATCCTTCGATCATGAGGACATTCAACATCGACCCGCTGACCCGCATCCGCGGCGCCGGCCGTGAGACGGCGTCCACGATCACCGCCCCCAACGGCGCCCGGTTCAGCCGGGAACCGGGCATCCTTCCGGAGATCCTCGACCGCTTTTTCGAAAGCCGCGACGCCGCGCGCCGCAGGGGGGATCGCCGCGCGGTCTATGCGTACAAGATCGTCATGAACTCCTTCTATGGCGTCCTGGGAACGCCGGGATGCCGGTACGCGGCATCCGCCCTCGCCGGGGCGATCACGACGCTGGGCCAGCATATCCTGTACTGGGCCCGCGACCAGGTCGCGGCGAGCGGATACGAGGTGATCTACGGCGACACCGATTCGCTTTTCGTTCTTTCGGGGGTGCAGCCGGATGCACGCGCGGTGGAGCTCGCCGCGGCAGGCGCACGGATCGCGCGGGAGGTCAACGGCCGGCTCGCCGAGTACGTGAAATCCTCCTTCGGTGTCGAATCACGGATGGAACTGGAGTTCGAGGCCATTTACCGGAGGTTCTTTCTTCCGCCCATGCGGGCGGTGCCCGATGATCCGGATGATGACGGGGAAGCGCGCGGGCGCGCAAAGGGGTATGCGGGGCTCCGTGTCGCGCCCGACAGCGACGGAAACGGCGAATCAGAAGCCCTCGAGGTGGTCGGCCTGGAAGCCGTGCGCCATGACTGGACCCCGCTCGCCCAGGAGCTGCAGCGGGAGGTCCTGGCCCGGGTCTTTCACGGCGCGGGTGCCGGCGAAATCGACGAGCTGGTGCGGGCTCTGCTGCACGATCTGCGGGCGGGCGCGAAGGACGGGAGCCTCGTCTATCGCAAGTCGCTGCGAAAACCGGTTGAAGCGTACACGAAGTCATCCCCGCCCCACGCGCGGGCGGCTGCCCTCCTCCCGCCCGAGGAAAGATCGGGGCTGATCCGCTACGTCTGGACCACGGACGGGCCCCAGCCGGAGAGCAGGCGGACGGCGCCGCCCGACTACGAGCACTATGCGCAGAAGCAGGTCCGCCCGATCATCGAATCCATCGCCCCGTACATCGGCCTGCAGACCGAGAACCTCTTTGCCGCCGGTGGCCAGCTGGGACTGTTCTGACCCCGCGGTCACTCACGGTACATTCACGGTACGTTGCCAGCCGATGCTGCAGTCTGGTACAGTACATCGAAAGCCTATGCTGATCACGATTGCATTGCTGGTGATCTTCGTGTCTGCTCCCCTGGTGTTCACGCTCCTGTTCTTCTTCACGGCGCCCTACGGGAGACACTTCCGGCAGGGGTGGGGGCCGTCGATCACGGCGCGCGCCGGCTGGATACTCATGGAAGCGCCGGCCCTGCTGGTGATCGGCATCGTCGTGGCAGCGAGCGGCCGAAAAGTGAGCGCCCTTACCCTGCTGCTTCTCGGGCTCTGGGAGCTGCACTACGTCTATCGCACGTGCGTTTTCCCGCTCCTGATGCGGGGAAGCTCCAAGCACTTCCCCCTCCTGCTCGTCGTCTTCGCTTTCGTCTTCAACAGCCTCAACGGCTACGCCAATGGCACGTTCCTCGCCGACAGCGGAGTCTCGACGGCGGGTGACTTCCTCTCCAGCGTCCGCGTCTGCGTCGGGATCGCGCTGTTTGCCGCCGGGTTTTTCACCCACACGTGGGCGGACAGGGATCTGCGCCGGCTCCGCGCGCCGGGGGACGAGAGCTACAAGATCCCCCGCGGAGGGCTCTGGGAGTACGTTTCCAATCCCAACTACTTCGGCGAGATCACGGAGTGGTGCGGCTGGGCGCTGGCCACCTGGTCCCTGCCGGGACTGGGGTTTGCCGTGTTCACGATCGCCAATCTCGTTCCCCGCGCCTGGGCGAACAGGCGCTGGTACCTGGACACGTTCGACGACTATCCCCGCGAGCGCAAGAGCGTGATTCCGTTCGTCTTCTAGGTTGGAGAAAGCCATGAAAGAAATCCTGTGTTTCGGCGATTCGAACACCTGGGGTTACGACCCCGTTACCCGGGGCAGATTCCCCGGCGATGTCCGCTGGACCGGCGTGCTCCAGGCGGCCCTGGGCACCGGCTTCCGGGTGATCGAGGAAGGCCTCAATGGCCGTACGACAGTCTGGGAGGATCCTGTCGAGGGCGACAAGATGGGCAAGAGGCACCTGCCGCCCTGCCTCGACAGCCAGGCTCCGCTGGACCTCGTGATCCTGATGCTCGGCACCAACGACACGAAGAAGCGCTACTCCGCGCCCCCCATGGACATCGCCGCCGGCGTGGGTGTCCTTCTGGACATCGTGGCGCATAGCACGGCCGGCCGGGAAGGCAAGGCTCCCCCGGTGCTGCTCGCGGCCCCCGCGCCGCTCACGAAGCTCACCGAGTTCGACCAGATGTTCAATGGAGGCGCGGAGAAGTCGCGCGCCCTCGCGCCGTTGTACGCGGAGCTGGCAAAGGCCCACGGCTGCCCATTCTTCGATGCCGGGAAAGTGGTCAGGTGCTCGGACCTGGACGGCGTGCATTTCGAAGCGGCCGCGCATCGCGCTCTCGGGGAGGCATTCGCCCGCGAGGTGAAAAAGCTCCTGGCCCGGTGAGCCGCCGGCCGCCGGGCCCAGGGATTACCCGTCCGCTTCGCCGCGGTCACGGAGCAGCGCGCGGGTGGAAAGCAGGCCGCACGCGGCCTCGATATCCTGGCCGCGCGACTGGCGGATCGTCGTGAGAATCCCCCGCTCCCGCAGCAGCGTCTGGAATTGCTCCATCTTGTCCCGCGGGGCGGGTGAGAGCGGCGTGCCGGGAATGGCGTGGAACGAAATGAGGTTGACCCGGCAGCGGATGCCGTCCAGGACGCGCGCGAGCTCCCGCGCGTGACGGGGTGTGTCGTTCAGGCCGTCGAACACGATGTACTCGAATGAGACGCGTCTCTGGCCCCGCACCATCCGGGCCCGGAGCTCCGCGAGCACTTCGGCGAGCGGATGGACGTTTTCGATCGGCATCAGCCGCCGCCGCTCCTCTTCGAATGGCGTGTGCAGGCTCACGGCGAGGTGGCAGCGGGTTGTCTCCAGGAAGGTGCGCATTGCCGGCACCAGCCCGATCGTGGAGACCGTGATCCGGGTCGGGCTCATGCCGAGCCCGTAGTCGGAGCAAAGAATTTCCAGGCTGGAAAGCACGTTCGCGAGGTTGTCCAGGGGCTCGCCCATGCCCATGTAGACGATGTTGGTCACGCGCTCCCGTTCCGGCAGGCTCAGGTACTGGTTGAGGATCTCGCCGGCCGTGAGGTGCGCTTGGAACCCCTGCTTCCCGGTCATGCAGAACAGGCAACCCATCTTGCAGCCGACCTGGACCGAGAGACAGAGAGTGCCGCGCCGCTCTTCGGGGATCCACGCGGCCTCCACGAACCGCCCGCTCCCGGCCGCAAACAGGTACTTCTTCGTGCCGTCGGCGGACTCGGTCGTCTTCACCGGGGGGGTAAGCGCGACGGCGTATCTCCGCGAGAGATCGAGGCGCGCGGAGACGGGCAGGTTCGACATCTCCTCGAACCGGACGACTCCCTTGCGGTAGATCCAGCGGGCGAGCTGGCGCCCCGCGTATTCGGGGAGGCCCGCATCCGCGGCGACCTTCCCGAGGCGGGACAGGGTGCTGCCGAGGAGATTTTCCTTCATCGATCGGCTCAGAAATAGATCTCTGCGACGACGTCGGCGAAGCTCACGCCCCGGCCGATCAGGATGTCGCGGGCATCCACCACCATCCCGCTGTTGCCGCAGAGGAGGAAGCGTTCGGCGGCGGGGAGCGGCTTCGCCGAGAGCCACGCGGTGGGCCTGCCTTCGAATACTCCCTCGGCCTTCTCCCGCGTGCAGCAGGGGATGTATCTCCCGTCCATCAACGACGAGAAGAAATCGCGGTCGAGGAGGCCCGCGATGGTCCTGCTGCCGTGGATGAGCATCTTGCCCGCGGTTTCCCCCGATCGCGCCATGGAGACGAACGGAGCGATCCCGGTTCCCGTGGCAACCCAGCAAGAAGGTCCCTTCGCGTCCTGGAACGCACCGAAGGGCCGCGAGCAGAGAAGCTCCTCCCCCGGCGCAAGGGCTGCGAGGCGGGGCGTCAGCACGCCTTCGGGCACGAGGTCGTAGAGCACGTCGACAAGGGGGTCCCCGGTCCCGCTGGCAATGCTGTAGAACCGCGCAGGCACCCGGGGATCGAGGGTGAGCGCGATGGACTGGCCGGGCACGAAGTCCCACGAGCGTGGGAAAGAGAGCCGGTAGATGCCGGGAGCGATTTCGACGTTCGAGGCGACTCGCACGGGTTCCAGGCGCGAAGGGTCGAGTCGGTGACCGGTTCCTTCCGTGCTCCCGCGGACGGGAATGACGCGTATGCCTCGATTGGATGCCACGGGCATCAATGTACACAAAGAATAACTTGCCGACAGCCCTCCGCGCGCGCTATGTTCCGTACACGATGTCCATCCGCAACGGTCCTCCGCCCTCCCCCGTTCCGCCGTCATCGGCGAGCGAGCCCGGACAGCCCGCGCCCGAGCCTCCACCACAGCCCGGGGGACCTGCCCCGACAAGCACTACGATCCCGGCGGAACCGGCGCCCGCGGCTCCCGTCCCGCCCGCGGCCCCCGCCGCGTCCACCCCCGTCACCGTCACCGTTTCCCGGGAGCCGCGGCCCCAGCGTTTCCTGTTCATCTCCAAGTGGGGACTGATCCACGACCTTGCGTGGGAGGTCCGCAAGGAGGGCAGCGAGGTCCGCTACCACATCATGATGAAATCCGAGCGCGAGGTCGCCGAGGGCTTCGTGGAGAAAGTGGATCGCTGGGAGGAAAGCAAGGACTGGGCGGACATCATCGTCTTCGACGACTGCGAGTTCGGCGCCCTCGCCGACCGCCTGCGCGCGGACGGCAAGACCGTGGTCGGCGGCACCCCGTACACGGACCGGCTGGAAATGGACCGCGACTTCGGCCAGGAGGAAATGCGCACGGCGGGAATCACGATCCTCCCGCGGTGGGAGTTCGATTCATTCGACGCGGCAATCGCCTTCATCAAGTCCACGCCCGGCCGCTACGTCGTGAAGCCCAGCGGGCGGGCGCAGAACGAGAAGGTGCTCTCCTTCGTGGGCCAGGAGGAGGACGGCCTGGACGTCCTGACGATGCTGGAACACTACAAGAAGGGGTGGGGCGGGAAGATCAAGAGCTTCCAGCTGCAGAAATACGCATCCGGCGTCGAGGTGGCCGTCGGGGCGTTCTTCAACGGCACGGACTTCCTGCACCCGGTGTTCGTCAACTTCGAGCACAAGCGCATGTTCAACGACGACATCGGCCCCCAGACCGGAGAGATGGGCACCGCGGGGTTCTGGCACGGGTCGAGCACGCTCTTCCAGCAGACCCTGTTCCGGATGCGGGACCGCCTGGCCGCCGTGCGCTACACCGGCTACATCGACATCAACTGCATCGCCAATTCCCGCGGCATCTACCCGCTGGAGTTCACCTGCCGGTTCGGCTACCCCACCATCAACCTGCAGATCGAGGGGGTGCTCTCGCGGTGGTCGGACGTGCTCACCGGCATGGCGCGCGGCACGCCGTTCACGCTGCGGGCGAAGCGGGGCTTCCAGATCTGCGTGGTGATCGCCGTGCCGCCGTTCCCCTTCCTGGACTCGGACGCCTTTCACAAGTTCAGCGAGGACGCGGTGGTCATTTTCCGAAAGCCCATGAACGAGGGCATCCACCCCTGCGACATCCGCATGGTGGACGGCGACTGGCGCCTGACGGGCAGCTCGGGCTATGTCATGGTCGTCACGGGCTCGGGCTCCACGATGGATGACGCCCGGCGAGAGGCATACAACCGGGTGAAAAACATCATCGTCCCGAACATGTTCTACCGCACCGACATCGGCGAGCGCTGGCACCGCGACGGCGATCTCCTGCAGACCTGGGGCTACCTGTTGTAGCGCACCGCGCGCCGACCGGTTTCCTTCGCCGTCCGGAGGGAAAATTGGTACCTTTGCGGGGGGTGCGTATGGGTACGAACAGGTGGACGGCGCTGACCGCGGCCTTTCTTCTCTCGGTCGCTCTCCCCGCCTCGGTGCTCGCGGTCAGCGGGCAGGTCGTGTACACCGAGGGAGACGTGGCGTGGCGGAACGGTGCGTCGACGCATGACGCGGCGATCGGAGATTCCCTCGGCCCCGGCGACGTGATCGTCACGGGACCGCAATCCCTCGCGGTGATCGACCTCTCCAACGGCACCACTCTCAAGCTCAAGGAAAAGACCACCCTCGCCATCGACTCCATCGGAGACTCGACCGCGGTCACGCTCACCGCCGGTGGGGTGTTCACGACAATCGTCGGGAAGCTCACCGGGCGGTTTTCCGTGCAGACCCAGACGGCGATCGCGGGGGTCCGGGGCACGGAGTTCTTCGTCGCGTACGGGAAGACCATCGACGAAAAACCCGACGTGTGGCTCTGCGTGAACTCGGGAGCCGTGGAGGTCGCCATACCCGAAACGGGCCAGACGGTGGTGGTGAAGCAGGGGCTGGGCATCAACATCGTGGGAGGAGAAAAAATCACCTCACCGAGGCGCTATCCGTGGACCCGCAAGCTGAACTGGAATATCAACCCCTCGTCCGGCACGGTCGATGACCGCACCAGCCTGGAGCAGGCCTACAGCGACCTGCTGAACCAGGACTACGACTGACGGAGCCGCCGATGAAGCCGAGACTCTTCGTCATCGCCCTCGTCACGATCGCCGCGGTGACCGCCGGCGCCCAGGCGCACACCCCGCCGTTCAGCTCTGGTGATGTGGAGCTGCAGAGCAGGGCTCAGCTGGTAGCGAACATCGGGAGCTGGGATATTCTCGCCGAGCTGCTGGGCAGGCTGCAGTCCCTCGACTCGCCGCAGCAGCCGCTTGAATCGGTGACTGTCGGCGGGTACTACCGCGTGATTCCCAACCTGAAGGTAGGAGCCCTGTACCGCGTCGAGGCCGGTGCGCTTCACGACAACGACGTGATCGCGAACCAGACGACCCTGCAGGGGGCGTGGACCGACACGTCCCAGCGGCTGGAGAGCGTGCTCATGCTGGACGTGAGCCCGCGATTCCAGCTCGGCTTTCTTCCCGGCGCCAACTGGGTGCTGATGCTGAAGGGCCGCTACCTGTACAACGCGTGGAACGGCCAGAGCTCGGTCATGGCCCGGCCCGAGCTCACGTGGTTCTGGATCAAGGACCGCGACCCGTTCCTGAATGTGTCCCTGAGCTACGAAATGTACTTCCCGGTGAACTTCGGCACCACGGCGATCTACCAGAGCTACCCCTGGCTCAGCCTTCTGTACCACGCCACTCCCGAGCTCGGGATCGAGCTCGCGGGAGCATACATCACGACCACGTGGTCCACTTCGGCGAGCTGGACCGCGGCCGGGTGGAGCTCCTACAGCACCCCGATCACTTCCTGGCGCTTCTCGCTGGGAATCGTGTACACCCCGAGCTTCTGAGCCCTCGGGCGCGCCTCGCGGAGCGGGCGGCGCACGCGTCCATCCGGTGCGGCCGGGTCGCGGGTTCCTATCGTTCCATCACTACCACGACCTTGTCCACCTTCTGCAGGTCACGCCGGTAGAACAAGGCCGCCAGGAGAAACAGGACTCCGGCGAGGATCGAGGCGCACGGGACGAGGAGCATGGCGGTGCCCAGCCCGAAGCTGTCGGAGATCGCTCCCACCACGATCGGGCCCGTGGAGCTTCCCAGCAGGTTCTGCACGATCACGCAGACCGCGTAGGAGATCGCCCAGAGCCCCGGGTGCACGACGTCCTGGGTGACCGCCGATGCCCCGGAGAGGTACAGCAGGGTGCAGACCGCGGCGATCATCATTACGACGTACTGCGCCGTTCCGGAAAAGACGCCGAATGCCAGCAGCCAGACCACGGCGCTGAAGATCGAGGACAGCCCCGCGAACAGGGGACGAGCCGGCTCGTGCGTCTTTCTCCAGGCGTCCACGAGAAACCCTCCCAGGGGAGCCCCGATGATGGCCAGGATCATGACGGATGAGGCCTTCAGTCCCGCTCCTCCGGCGGCCGTGCCCTGGGTCCGCACGAAGTAGGAAGGAAGCCAGATCAGGTACGCGCTGGTGAGGAACGTGTTGCCGGCAAAGGCGACATAGGTGAGGAGCAGCGACGGCGTGTGGAGAAAATCGCGCACGATTTCACGCGCGGGCAGACGGCGCGCTTCCCTCGTCGCCGTGGCCGGGCGCTCGAGCTTTACCGTGCGGTAATCACGCGCGAAAAAGAAGAACAGGACGCCGATGATGAATCCCGGAACGGCAACGATGCCGAAAGCGTGTTTCCAGCCCCACTTCGCGGCGATGATCCCGCCCAGTGCCACGCCGATCGCCGATCCCAGGGGAATGGAGGCGTTCCAGAGGCCCGTCATGCGGGAGCGCTTCTCCATGGGGTACATGGCGGAGATCATCGCCGTGCCGCCCGGTGCGTATCCCGCCTCTCCGACCCCGACGCCCAGGCGGGTGAGGAAGAGCTGGGGAAATGACCGGATGAATGCGGCGAGGCCGGTCGCGATGCTCCACAGCATCACCATGATGCCCACGCTCCGCTTCCTGCTCCACCGGTCGACGATCATGGAGACGGGGAACGTGAAGACCACGATGGACCAGTAGACGGCGGACGCGAGGGACCCCGCCTGCGTGTCACTGACGTGGAGGTCCGCCTTCAGAAACGGGATGAGTGACGACACGACTTCGCGGTCGATGTAATCGAACATGTAGAGGAGGAACAGACCCGCGAAGAGCCAGCCAGTCCCGCGCGACGCGCCGGCGCGCGCGCCCGGGTGGGCCGCGGGATCGACCGCGGGAGGTGTTTTCGAACTATTTGTCATGCGCACCAAAATACCGGAGGCGCAGCGGAAATGCTACCCCAGCCGCGTGGCATTTGCCGC
>JBKQPS010000189.1:0-5483 GCA_052144915.1 Spirochaetia bacterium
GGCAGGCGGCGCAGCCCCGGGCTCACCGCTTCCGCCTGGGCCCGCGCGCCGGCGTCGCGCTCCACGTCCACCCACTGGTACGGTGTCTGGCTGCGGGACAGGAAGTCCTTCACGTCATGGCTCTTCGGAGACCACAGCGAGCCCGCCACACGGATGCCTTCGAACGGCGGGCGGAACGAGGCGGACCAGTCGCTCAGCAGGTCGTCGAGAACCGGGTACAGCCGCTCGGCCGGCGGGTCCCACGGCTTCATGAGATAGTGGTCGAGCTGGACGAGGTTGATACCGGCGATCGCCACTTCCGTGTCGGCGTAGGCGGTGAGCAGCACCTTGCGCGCGTCCGGGTAGATCTGGCGCGCCTGGACGAGGAACTCCGTGCCGCTCATCTGCGGCATCCGCGCATCCACCAGGAACAGCGCCACGGCCGCGTTGCGCTGCTTGAGCTCGCGGACGGCCTGCAATGCCTGGGCCCCGGAGCCCGCCTTCACGATCCGGTACTGCGCCGCGAAGTGATGGCGCAGGTCGCGCTCGATGGCGTTCAGAACTTCGGGCTCGTCATCCACGGTCAGGATGGCAGGCTTCGTCATTGAGGAAGTCCGCGGCGTATTCCCCAGCGGCATGGGCGCTCCTTTCCGTCTAAAGTAATTCCCGGGAGCGAGCCTGACAAACCGCGGTCGGGCGGCACAAAGCCGGCGAAAGCGTTTCGTTAGTATATTCATAGCTGACGCCTCATCATCACCGGGGTGCGCATGGCGCGTGTGCGAGGCCGGAGGTGATTCGTGAATAGTTCTTGGAGATGGGTTTCGGGGGCTTCCCTGGCCGCCCTCTTCCTGATATGGGCCCCTCAGAGTCCGGCGCTGCACGCCCAGGGCGTTGAGCAAGCCATGAAAGCCCTTGTGCGGGTACGCGTCACCGTACCGGAAGGGGCGACGACGGCCCGCACCCTGGGGACTGAGCGGGAAGGCAACGGCATTCTCATCGACTCCAGCGGTCTCATTCTCACGATCGGGTACCTGATCGTCGAAGCAGACCGCATCGAAGTGCAGGCGGCGACGGGAACTTTCCCGGCCGACTTCGTGGGATACGACGCGGATACCGGGTTCGGACTCGTCCAGGCCCGCGCCCTGGCCGGCCAGGCACCCATGCCGCTCGGCGAGTCTTCCCGGGTGGAGGTGGGAGACAGCCTGCAGGTCGGGGGTTTCGGCGCCGAGGCCCAACGCGTCCACGTGATCTCGCGGGACGAGTTCGTGGGATCCTGGGAGTATCTCGTGGACAGCGCCGTCTATACGGCGCCGGCGTACCCCGATTTCGGGGGGGCCGCGCTCATCAGCGAAGGAAAGCTCGTGGGAGTGGGATCGATCCTTGCCGCTTTCATCCAGCCCGGGGTCGGCCGCCTGGCCTGCAACATGTTCGTGCCCATCGACCTCCTGAAGCCGATTCTCCAGTCCCTCGTGCGCTCCGGCCGTTCCGGCGTGCCCTCGCACCCGTGGCTTGGCGTGAGCACCGCCGAGACGGAAGGGCGGGTGGTGGTGACGATGGTCACCTCGGGGGGGCCGGCGGACCAGGCCGGATTACGGCCCGGGGACATCATCCTGGCGGTGGCCGAACAGCCGGTCGCGGGAATCGCCGAGTTCTACCGCCGCGTCTGGTCGACAGGCTCCGCGGGTGTGAGTGTGCACCTTCGGGTGCTTCAGGGGGATCTCATCCGCGATCTCACCGTGAAGTCCGTGGACCGCAGCGAACGGCTGCGGCTTTCGCCCAACCGTCCCGGCAGCGTCCCCGCGGGCCCGGTTGCGTGGCTGGGGGTTCCCGCGTCCCGGTCCGCGAGCCGCTGACCTTCTTGCCCGGCAGCCAGCTCTTTCCGCATCGCCTCCCGGGGATCCCCGCCTCGCTTCGCGAGTTTCCCGACTTCCGCGATGAATCTCCTCAGGGAGGAAGCGCACACTTTCTCGTAGTAGTCCCTGTACAGTGTGGGCTCACCCTCGTAGATGCGGTATAGGTCGAGGAAGGCATTGTTGACCTTTTCCATTGCGAAATCCTTGTAGCGGTCGGTGGCAAAGTGCCCGCCATACTCGTTCTTGAACTCGGCCGCGCGGGCGGCAATGATGGCCGCCTTTTGCGCGCGTTTCTCGGCAGCGCTCGACCCGGAGGCGTAGACTGCCTGGAGCTCGTCGGCCGTTGCCCGCAGCCAGCTCGAAAATGCGGCATCATCGGCTCGAGTCCTGCGCAGCTCTTCAACCTGGGGAGAGTCCTCTCCGTACTTCGATTCAAGCCAGAGGAGAGATCCCTCGCGCCCCACGAAGGCGGAAATCTCCTCGTCGAAGTCGCCGACGCCCTTCACGAATATCGTCACGTGTGTAAGCTCCTGGAGAATGGTGTCAGCGATCTCCGCTTCACTGTAGCTCTCCATGAACGAAAAGAGGGGATCCGTGAACCAGCCCAGGGTGCTGAAGGCATCGACCGGCCGGGCGATCGTGTCGAAACCCTTGGCCTTCATTCGTGCTGCTTCCTCCTGGGCTTCCCGGCGGACGAAGTAGCCCCGGAAGGGAAACTTCCCTATCAGCGGGTAACTCCACAGGTAGCGGTCGAAAGAGAGCTCGGCACACGCCGAGACCACGGTCACCAGGCGATCCGAGTCCAGCGTGACGATCGAGGTGTAGTTGTCGGTCTCCTTGAGCCCCAGTTCGCCGGTCGCGAAAGAGCGAACCTCAGCGGCACGTTCGAGGAGAAGGCGCTCCGCGGGACTCGTGCGGGGGTCGGCAAGAGCAGCGGCCACCGGGACAGCCTTTGCCCTCAGACTGATGTAGGCAGCGCCCTGGGAGGTGACGTAGCAGGACGAGAGAAGCAGGCCGAGCGCGCCGACAGCCGCGGCGCGAAATGCGTGCGATGCTTGTTTCCTCGATGCCGGCAGAGGAGGCCCCCTCTGAGAGAATACCGCGACTGGGCTTCGCGAGGGAAGCGCGCCCGAAACCCGCGGGGAGCCGGGCGCTTCCGCAACAATCGACCTTTTTTCCTACATTCCCTGCCCGACGGAGAAAATGGGACAGTTCACCGTGGGGGGATTCCCCGGCTCGGCCATGGCGTTCATCGCGGAGTTCAGGTCCATCACCTTGCCGAAATCACTCGTGTCGTACGCGCTCACCAGCCAGAGCGGGGAGTAGTGCATGTCGCCGGGAAGGGTTGCCACGACGTTGTGGGTCAGCATCGTGCCGGGCACCGTCTTGAACCCTGACGCGGGCCCGCCCATTGCCATTCCGGGATTGACGTTGAAGGTCACGTAGATCGGCGATGTGGGTACCATGCCGTTCTCGTCGACCTTGAGGTTCGCTTCACTGAACGTGAAGTAGAAGACTTCCTTGTTCCTGTACCAGCCGCTGTGCAGGCCGGTGTCGTTTCCGTTCAGGCGGCGCGTCGCGGTCGATCCATCCGGTACGATCGGGCAGTTGACGAGCATGTCGATCTTTGCGATGGGGTAGCCCGCGTCCTTGATCGCCGGGAGGCTGCCCACGGTGTTGGCCTTGTAGTCGGCCGGGACGGTGACCTTGTTGATCTGCCAGAAATCGCTGTAGCCCGGATCTCCCGGGATCACGTCCACGATGTTGAGCTGCCCGTCGACGGGGCTCGATTCCCCGGCTCGAAACAGGACATAGATCGGGGCGGGTGTCGTGGACTGCACGTCGAAGTTGTAGTACATGACCGTCTCGCCCTTGGGCCCCAGGCCGGTGGTGACAAACGGGCCCTTGTCGAAGTCCACGGGCTGGTTCGGTCCGGGCAGCCCGTTCATTGCATCCCGCACCTGCAGGTGCCCGGCGGCCGCGCTGAACCTGTCGACGGAGACGTGTTCGGCCTTCATCGGGTCCATGGCCATCATCGGGCCCGGGGCCATGGATCCGCTGGTGGCGCACGCCGCCAGGACAACGGCCGCCGCGAGGGCGGCCAATACGAATCGACCAGTTGGTCGCGTTCTCAGCATTTCGAATTCCTCCTCGCGGGGAATCTATGGAGTCCACGTCACGAGGAAGTCACGAAACGATGGAAAAAGAGTCATATCGGAATCAACCCTCGAACCGCTTGGCACCTCCGCGATCGAGCCGAAAGCAGTTCGGCGCTATGGCACGATGTCGAAGACGACCTGGACGGACGCGCGTATTCCGATCTGTCCCACCGGCACGGTCTGGGCTTCGTCTTCCGGTGACGAGCCACTGCCGCCCGCGTAGCTCGAGGTATTCTGGGTCATTTGAGCGGCGGAAGCCATGCCGAAGTAGCCCAAAAAGCCCTCGGAAATGGTGCGCGGTTTCCCGACTTTGCAGCCCAGCTCCGCGGTCAGGGCGGCCGCCTTTTCCTTCGCAGCGCGGATTGCGTTGATCCGGGCCGTGTCGCGGTATTTGCGCAGGTCGGTCGTATTGTATGCGACCCCGGAGAGGATGTTTGCACCGCTCTGAAGGGCGGCGTTGACCACTGCCGCGATCCTGCTCGGGTCCTTCAGCGTTATGGTGAATATCCGACGCAGGGCATACCCCTCCACTCCGCGCGAGAGATGGTTCGAGTCCGCGTACTGGATGGTTATCGTGAGATCCGATGTCTGGATGGATTTGTCCGCGACGCCCAGGGCCTTGATGGCGTCGAGAACCTGTTTTCCTGCGGCGGCGCTGAGGTCCTGTCCCCTGGCGAGAGATGGATTGAAGGTTTCGATTCCGAGAGTCACCACGGCCTCATCCGGCGTCACGAAGACCAACGCTTCTCCCGTCACGGATATCGTGCGCTCCACGTCGGCCGTTTCCGCCGAGGCCAGAGCGGCGCATGCGCTCAGAAAGACGAGAACGAAAAACCATTTCCTCTTACCCATTTTTGCCTCCTCCTGCCCTGCGGGCTGGCGCGGGTCGCGCTGCATGATACTCTAGTACGCGGCCGAAACCCATTTGTCATGGGGATGTAAAGATATCGTCAGGGAATTGCAAGGAGACTCCAGCATGCAGGAAACCGTTGTTGTCTTTGGGGGAAGCTCGGGCATCGGGGAGGCGGCGGCGAAACGGCTGCTCGCGGACGGCCTGCGCGTGATCATCGTCGGCCGTGACCGAATTCGGCTCGATGGCGCGGCCGCTCGACTTGGCCATGGAGTCGAATCGGCGACCGTGGATGCGACTGACCGTGCGGCCCTCAGTCGGTTCTATGCCCGCATCGGCAGCTTTCAGCACCTTGTCCTTTCCTTCAGTGGAGGCAAGGGTGCGGGACCCTTCAAAGGCCTGAACATGGACGATATTCGCTCAGGAATGGAAAGAAAGTTCTTTGCTCAATTCACGGCACGTGACCGGCACGGTCATCGAGGTGGATGGCGGAGGCCATCTGAACTGATTGACTCATACAGCGCCCAGGCGCTGGCCAGGTCCTGAACGATATGGCCGAGGGATTTGTAGACAGTGATCTCGTCGGCGGAGCGGCGGCCCGCGATCTCTCCGGACAATATCTGGCCGATTTCGGCGACGATG
>JBKQPS010000190.1:0-11897 GCA_052144915.1 Spirochaetia bacterium
TGAACTCGCGAAAGATCCGGGTCACCAGGACGTCCAGGTGCAGCTCGCCCATGCCCGAGATGATGAGCTCACCCGTTTCCACGTTCTCCTTCACGGAGAATGTCGGATCTTCCAGCGCGAGCACGTCCAGCACGTCCTGGAGCTTCTTCCGCTCGGACAGGGTTTTCGGCTCGATAGCTACCGAGATGACGGGCTCGGGAAAGTGCATCTTTTCCAGGAGGATCGGAAATGCCTCCACGCCCAGGGTGTCGCCGGTCTGTGACCCCTTCAGCCCGATCATGACGGCGATGTCTCCCGCCTCCACCTGGTCGATCTGCTGGGAGTGGTTGGCGTGCATCCGCAGGAGCCGGTTCACCCTTTCGCGCTTCTTCTTGGCGATGTTGAACACGGTCTGGCCTTCCCTGATCCTGCCCGAGTACATGCGGACGTAGCAGAGGTTGCCCGCCTCCCTGTTGGCCTGGAGCTTGAAGACGAGGCCGAGCGCGTAGGCTGCCGGCTTGCAGGGGACCTCCACGACGTCTTCCTTTTTCACGTGATGCCCCCGCGCCGGCGGCACGTCGGTCGGGGACGGCAGGTAGTCGACCACGGCATCCAGGACCGGCTGCACCCCGACGTTGCGGAGGGACGCGCCGCAGAGCACGGGCGTGAATGCGCGGGTGAGCACGGCCCGCCGGATCACCGTGCGCAGTGTGTCCGCGGGAATTTCGCGGCCGGCGACGTACATCTCGGTGAGCTCGTCGGAGATATGCGAGAGATGGTCCAGCAGGTTTTCCCGCCACTTTCGCGCCTCGGCCTGCCGCGAGGGTTCGATCGGAGAGTAGCCAATGGTGATGCCCCTGTCCTCCTGGCTCCAGCGGACTTCGCGCATCTCCACGAGATCCACGACTCCCTCGAAGTCGGCTTCGGCGCCCATGGGAAGCTGGAGCGGCACCGGGGTGGTGCCGAGCTTTGCCCGCATTTCCTCCCGCACGCCGTGGAAATCGGCGCCGATCCTGTCCAGCTTGTTGATGTACGCGATCCGCGGCACCGCGTAACGATCCGCCTGGTGCCACACCGTCTCGGACTGGGGCTCCACGCCGCCCACGGCGCAGAAGATCGCCACTGCCCCGTCCAGCACGCGCAGGGATCTTTCGACCTCGGCGGTGAAGTCGACGTGACCCGGCGTGTCGATGATGTTGATCTGGTGATCGCGCCAGTAGCAGGTGGTGGCCGCCGCGGTGATGGTGATGCCGCGCTCCTGCTCCTGGTCCATCCAGTCCATGGTCGCTTCGCCGTTGTCCACCTCGCCGATGCGGTGCGTCTTGCCCGTGTAGAAAAGTATCCGCTCGGTCGTCGTGGTCTTGCCCGCGTCGATGTGCGCGATGATCCCGATGTTGCGTAGTGAGCCGAGATCTGCCATTCATTTCTCCGGGAAAATTGCCGCCAGGAGCGGCCGCACATGCCGCCAGGAGCGGCCGCACATGCCGCCAGGAGCGGCCGCCTTGATATGGCCCGTTCCTACTATATAAAATCCGCACAGCCGTGAAAAGACTGGGCCTGCTGCCGCTCATCCTTCTCCTCCCTGCCTGCCTCTTTGCCCAGGGCGATCCGCTCGCCTGGCTGAACGGCGTGCGTTACCGCGCCGGCGCGGCGGCCGTCACCGGGGACGCGCTTCTTTCCGAGACGGCCGCTCTCTGGGCGGCCCGCTTGGCCGCGGCCGGCACTCTCAGTCACCGTGGCAACGACGGCAGCACCGCCCTCGATCGCTACCGGGCACAGGGGGGCACGGAGGTGCGCGTGGGCGAGATACTCGGCGCCGGACCGGCGCTGCCCGCCATCGAGAAGGGGTGGATGGAAAGCGCAGAACATCGGCAGCTGGCGTTGTCGCCCCTCTGGACGCACGCCGGGTGGGGGAGCGCGGCCTCCGGCACGTCCCAGGTAACCGTGATGATGTTCGCCGAAAAGGTCGTGGCAGGGCTGCTCATCGCGAGAAGCGCCACGGGGCTCACGGTCAGCGGGACCTTCGTGCCGCAAGGCACTGCACGCGGAGTGCTCTACGACGGTCCGGACCCCCTGGCCCCGGCGGAGTGGAATCCTGAATCGAAGCGCTTCCTCTTCGAGGTGCCGGGACCGGACCTGGACGGTTACTATCGGCTCGGCTACGTCGCCGAAGGGGGGCGCTTCACCCTGACAAATGCCTTCACATGGCCTCGAGGAAAGGGATCCCCAGGAGCTGGAGACCGTTCCGCACCACCTGCTGCGTCGCCCTGACCATGGCGATCCGTGAGATCACGAGGTCCTGGTCCTCGTTCCGGAGGACCGGGTGGTCCTGGTAGTAGCGGCTGAAGCTGCGGCACAATTCGAAGAGGTACGCGGTGAGCACGGAGGGATTCAGCTCCCGCGCAGAGTCGACGATGATCCCGGGGAAGAGCGCGAGGGATTTCGCGATCTCCCACTCCTCCGGAAGGGCGAGCGCGGCGCTGAAATACCGTCCGGCCCGGTAGTTGTCCCGGCGTTCCTCGAATTTCCTCAACATGCTGGAGATGCGCGCGCCGGTGTACTGCAGGTAGGGACCCGTGTTTCCGTTGAACGATATCGACTCCCGGGGATCGAACGTCATGTCCTTGGCCGCGGTGACCTGCAGGAGCCAGTAGTTGAGGGCGCCCAGCGCGATTTCCCGCGAGGTCCGGGAGAGGTCGCCGACTTCCCCCTCCCGTTCCTTCGACCTGATCTCCTCCGCCGCGAGCTTCTCCAGTTCGTCCAGGAGATCGTCCGCATCCACGACGGTGCCCTCCCGCGACTTCATCTTTCCCTCGGGAAGGTTCACCATGCCGTAGGCGAGGTGGTGGAGGTCCGCGGCCCACGGGTATCCCAGGACGGCGAGAACCTTGAAGAGGACCTGGAAATGGTGGCGCTGCTCCGAGCCGACCACGTAGATGAGCCGGTCGAACGGCCAGTCCTTCGACCGCTGGATCGCCACCCCGATATCCTGCGTGAGGTACAGTGATGTCCCGTCGGACCTCAGGAGCACTTCCCGGTCCATTCCCTGGTCGGTGAGATCGACCCACACCGAGCCGTCGGGGTCTTTCTGAAAGAGACCTTTGCCGATGCCGGCGAGAACCTCGGACCTGCCGAGCTTGTAGACGTCGCTCTCGAAATAGACCTGGTCGAACGTGACGCCGGTCCTCCGGTAGCTCTCCTCGATTCCCTGCACGACCCACGAGTTCATCAGCCGCCAGAGCGCCACGACCTCGGGATCCCCTTCTTCCCACTTGCGGAGCAGCTCCCGGACCTGTTCCTCGGCTTCGGGATGCTCCTTCGCGTACTGCGCGTACTTCACGTAGTAATCGCCCACGAAGTGATCGCCCTTGACGCCCGCCGCGGCTGGGGTCGTGGTACCACCGAACAGACGGTAGGCGAGAATGGACTTGCAGATGTGCACTCCGCGGTCGTTGATCAGGTTCACTTTGCGCACAGTTCCGCCGGCCGCTGACAGTATCTTCGAGAGGCTTTCGCCGATGGCGTCGTTACGAAGGTGCCCGAGGTGCAGGGGCTTGTTCGTGTTCGGGCAGGAGAACTCCAGCATGACCCGGCTTCCGTCCAGGGCGGAGCCGCGCCCGTACGAGGCCCCTTCCGCGGCGATCTGCGCGAGGATGTCGTCGATCACCGGCGCGCGGGCCAGCTGGACGTTCACGTAGGGGCCCGAGGCGCCTGCCGTGCCCGCGTCCGCGGCTCCCGGGACGGCTGTCACGCGCCGGGCGACCTCCGCCGCGATGAGCGGGGGTCCTTTCCGTAGGGATTTTGCGAAGGGGAACATGGGGAAAGCAAGATCTCCCATTTCCGGATTCGGGGGGGTCTCCACGACGAGGCTCGCGGCTTCGAACCCGGTTGCGCCCGACTCCGTGGCGAAGCTCTCGAGCGCCTCGGCGATGATCCGTCGCCACTGCTCATGGTATTTCTTCATAAGGGTGTCGGACATTGAAGCAAACAGCCGCCCCGAGCGCAAGTGCGGCGCCTGCGAGCAGCCGGAAGACCGCGCGCGGCCGCCGAAAGCGCGCGAAACCGCAGGAAGCCGGCGCGAAACCGGCGGCTGCCTTGACTCGGGCCGGCTTTTTTCCGTATATAGTCGCAAGGAGGACTCCTTGTACAGGCCCGTTGATCCGAAGGCGAGCTTTCCTTTGATGGAAGAAAAGGTGCTCGCGTTCTGGGAGAAATCAAAGATATTCGAGAAATCCATCTCCCAGCGGGAGGGCGCCGAGGAGTTCGTCTTCTACGACGGCCCCCCGTTCGCTACCGGCCTGCCTCACTATGGACATTTCGTCCCCAGCACGGTGAAGGACACGGTGCCCCGTTACCAGGCGATGAAGGGCCGCCGGGTCGAACGGAGGTTCGGCTGGGACTGCCACGGCCTTCCCGTCGAGTACGAGATGGAGAAGGAGCTGGGGATCTCCGGGAAGAGGCAGATCGAAGAGTACGGAGTGGCGAAGTTCAACGAGGCCTGCCGTTCCATCGTCCTTCGCTACACGAAGGAGTGGCGGAAGGTCATCACGCGCCTGGGACGATGGGTGGACTTCGATCATGACTACAAGACCATGGACCTGGACTACATGGAGACGATCTGGTGGGTCGTGAGCGAGCTCTGGAAGAAGGACCTCCTCTACGAGGGCTTCTACATTCTCCCGTACTGCCCGCGCTGCTCCACCGCCCTTTCCAACTTCGAGCTGAACCTCGGCGGCTACCTCGACGTGTCCGACCCCGCCATCACGGTGAAGTTCGCTCTCGACGATGAGCCCGGCACGCACTTCCTTGCGTGGACGACGACGCCCTGGACCCTGCCGTCCAACCTCGGCCTGGCGCTGGGCCCTGACGTCCGTTATGTAAAGGTGCGCGACGGGGCCGAGAACTACATCCTCGCGGAAGACCGGCTTCCCGCCTACTACAAGGATCCGGCGGCCTACCAGGTGATTGCCCGGTACACCGGCAAGGAGCTGGCGGGAAAGTCCTACAAACCGCTGTTCCCCTTCTTCGCCGACCTGAAAGCAAAGGGAGCGTTCAAGGCGTTGAACGGTGACTTCGTGTCCACCGACGAGGGGACTGGCATCGTGCACATCGCCCCGGGGTTCGGCGAGGACGACTACAACCTCATGAAGGGCTCCGGCATTCCCGTGGTCTGCCCCGTGGACGAAGAGGGGAAGTTCACGGCGGAAGTTCCGCCCTGGGCAGGGCAGTTCGTCAAGGATGCGGACAAGTCCATAATCAAGACTCTCAAAGAACGGGCTCTGGTTCTCCGCCATGATTCCTACACGCACAGCTACCCGCACTGCTGGCGCTGCAAGAGCCCCCTGATCTACCGGGCGATCGCCGAGTGGTTCGTGCGCGTGGAGAAGATCAAGTCACAGATGCTCGCGGCCAATGACACGATCTCCTGGATGCCGGCGCACCTGAAGGCGGGCCGGTTCGGGAAGTGGCTGGAAAACGCCCGTGACTGGGCAATCTCCCGCAGCCGCTACTGGGGCAATCCGATCCCCGTCTGGCGCTGCGACTCCTGCAAGGCCACCGAGTGCCTGGGCAGCAGGGCGGAGCTGGAGAAGAAGACCGGCACGAAGACGAAGGACCTGAACAAGCACTTCATCGACTCCCTCACGTATCCCTGCACCTGCGGGGGCACGATGCGGCGCATTCCCGAGGTTCTGGACTGCTGGTTCGAGTCGGGGGCCATGCCCTATGGCCAGAACCACTATCCATTCGAGAACCGCGCGCGCTTCGACGCGAACTTCCCGGCGCATTTCATCTCCGAGTCCATCGACCAGACACGGGGCTGGTTCTACACGCTCGTCGTGCTCGGCGCCGCGCTCTTCGACAAGCCGACGTTCAAGAACGTGATCGTGAGCGGCCTCATCCTCGACTCCGAGGGAAAGAAGATGTCGAAGTCGGCCCGTAACTACGCTGACCCGATGGAGGTGATCGCGGCGTACGGGGCGGATGCAATGCGCCTGTTCCTCCTCGATTCCGCGGTACTGAAGGCGGAAGACCTCCGCTTCTCCGAGGCCGGGGTGAAGGAGGTGGTGAAGAACGTCATCATCCCGCTCTGGAACTCCTACAGCTTCTTCGTCACGTACGCGAACATCGACGGCTTCTCCGCGGGTGAGACGGCGCGCGCGCCGGGCAGCCCGCTGGACCGCTGGATCCTCTCCGAGGCGGAGCGGATGGTCCTGGAGGCGACGGCGCACCTGGAGGCCTACGACCTGCAGAAAGCCGCAGACGTGTTCATGGGCTTCATCGACCTCCTGAACAACTGGTACATCAGGAGATCGCGCCGGCGCTTCTGGCGCTCGGGAAATGACGCGGACAAGCAGGAGGCCTACCAGACCCTGCACGCCGCCCTGTTGAAGCTGATCCTGACCGCGGCTCCCTTCATTCCCTTCATCACCGAGGAGATCTACTCCAACGTCAAGACGCCCGGCATGCCGGAGTCGATCCACCTCTGCGACTACCCCGCCTATGACCCGTCGAGGCGAGATCCCGAACTCGAGCGGCGGATGAAGGTGACGATGAAAACGGTGAGCATGGGCCGCAGCCTCCGCACCGATTACGCCCTGAAGATCCGCCAGCCCCTGAAGGCGCTGCACCTCGTCACCCGCGATCCCGAGGAGCGGCGGATCCTCGCCGAGATGGAAGAGCTCATCAAGGACGAGCTGAACGTGAAGAGCCTCGTCTTCCGGGAGAACGAGGACGAGCTCGTCGAGTACCGCGCCCGGGCCAACTTCCGTGCGCTGGGAAAGCAGCTGGGAAAAGACATGAAGGCGGCCGCGGCGCGCATCGAAACGCTTTCCCTCGCTGACATCCACGCCCTGCTCGGGGGGAGCGGCGTGGAGCTTTCCATCGGAGACCGGGCCTTCACCCTCACTCCGGACGGCGTGGAGATCCAGAGGATCGAGAAGGAACACTTGAAGGTGATCAACGACGGCTCGCTCACCGTCGCCCTGGATCCTGAGCTCACCCCGGAGCTCCTCCAGGAGGGCCTGGTTCGCGACCTCGTGCGCGGGATCCAGAATCTCCGCAAAGACAAGGGCCTGGAGGTGACGGACCGAATCGAGCTTTCGTTGTTCGGTCCCGAGCTGGTGCGCGAGGCCGCGGAGCGGCACCGCGACCACCTCCTGTCGGAGACGCTTGCGCCCGGATGGAACTGGGAGAAGTCCGCGGCAGGCGCGACCGAAATCGACTGCGGAGAGGCGACATGCGCCGTGTCCCTGAAGAAGGTCCGGGGGTGATCCGTCCTCGCTCCCTTCTTCCCGTGCTGGCCGCTTCGTTCGCGGTGCTGACACTGCTGGCGTCCTGCGCGAGCGTGCCGCAGCGCACACCCTCGGAATGGCTGGGAGTGCTGCCCCCGGACGCGAGCATGTACGTCTCATTTTCCGTCCCCGGCTCCGTCGACCTGGTCCGCAAGGCCTTGAAAGACGCGGGTCCGGATTTCCAGAACGTCGGGGCGCTGATGGACCGCACGAAGCGCCTGGTCGGCGCCGTGACGCTCCGCACGGGCTCTTCGGTCCGGTTCGATGTCGCGGCCCTGGGTGGGTACCCGGCGGGAATCATCGGGATGCAGCTGCGCGGCAACAAGGAATGGACGGAGACAACGAGCCCTTCCGGGACGTACTGGCAGTGGAGCAAGGCCGGACTGCAGATGGCAATACCGAACAACGGCATCTTCCTGGCGTCCAATGGCGGGATCGACGGCCTGCTTGCGCGATGGGCGTCGCCCGTCGCCCCCGCAATACCGCCGGATGCCGCGCAGGACATGCTGAACTCCGATTTTGTCCTGTACATGCCTGAGCTGCCGGGCAACCTTACCGAGACTGCAGCCCAGAGAGGCCTCAGCCTCCCCATCCGGGAAGTCTGGATGAACGCGGTGAAGGGAAAGGACGGCTTCGAGCTTTCCGGCACGGTGAACACGAGCTCCGCGCTCGAGGCGAAGGTCCTCGCTCTCGCCCTGCGGCTGGGCCTCGTGGCCTGGATGCGGTCCCAGGAGGTGACGGACGCGGCGGAGCGGTTGAAAACTGTCACGGTGAGCCCTGTCGGCCTCCAGGTGAAGCTCGCGGGTCTGCACGTGACAGACGCCGAGATCATCCCCCTCTTTCTCTCTTTCGTGCGCGGACTGAACGCGCCCGCGGCGCCCGGACCCGCGGCTGCCGTGTCTTCCCCGGACGCGCCGGACCGTGTCGGAGACTCGGAATGAGCGGCGGACCGCTTGTCGTCCTGGACTACGGGGCGGGCAACCTCACCAGCGTGGAAAACGCGCTGCGGCATCTCGGTGCGCGCTTCCGGACCACGAATGACCCGGCAGGGCTCGCCGACGCGGAAGGAGTGATCTTTCCCGGAGTGGGGGAGGCGGCTGCCTCCATGGAGGTCCTCCGAAAGACCGGCCTCGGCGAGGGCCTGCGCGCGTTCCTTGCCTCCGGCAGGAAGGTGCTGGGAATCTGCATCGGCTGCCAGGTCATCTTCGATCGTTCCGAGGAGCGTGACACGACCTGCTTGGGACTCGTGCCGGGGGTCGTGCGGAGGTTTCCGGCGGGCACGGGGCTGAAGGTACCGCACATGGGATGGAACGCGGTGCACGTCACGCGGCACCATCCCGTTCTCGCGGGAATCCCGCAGGACACGAGCTTCTACTTCGTTCACTCCTACTACCCGGATCCCGTCGACCCCGGGGTGGTCGCCGCGGTCACGGAGTACGGCATCCCATTTCCCTCCTGCATCGCGCGGGCCAATCTCGTGGCATTCCAGTGCCACGTCGAGAAGTCGGGGCCTTTCGGCCTGAAGCTTCTCAGCAATTTTCTCTCGTGGGACGGGAAGTGGGCGGGGACGCCGGTGCGGGCGGCTGCCCATGCTTGAGAAGAGACTCATCGTCTGCCTCGACGTGAAGGACGGGCGCACGACGAAGGGCATCCGCTTCAAGGAGAACGTCGACGTGGGCGACCCCGTCGCAATGGCGAAGGCCTACTACGAACAGGGCGTCGACGAGCTGGTGTTCTACGACATCACCGCGTCCGCCGAACGCCGCGCCATCCGCATCGACACGGTGCGCCGCGTTGCGGAGAACGTCTTCATTCCCTTCTCCGTCGGAGGCGGCATTTCCTCGGTGGAGGAGATGCGCGAAGTGCTCCTCGCGGGAGCCGAGAAGGTGAGCGTGAACTCGGCGGCAGTGCGCGCGCCGGGCATCATCTCGGGCGGGGCCGCCCTGTATGGAAGCCAGTGCATCGTGCTCGGCATGGACGTGGCGCGGGGTCCGGGCACGCCTTCAGGATACGAAGTGGTGATCGACGGCGGCAGGACGCATACGGGGCTGGATTGCCTGGAATGGGCGCGGAAGGCGGAGGGTCTCGGCGCCGGGGAGATCGTGCTCAACTCCATCGACGCGGACGGGACCCGCGACGGCTATGAGCTGACGGTCACGGCTCTCGTGGCGCGATCGGTGGGCATTCCGGTCGTCGCCTCGGGGGGCGCGGGAAAGCCCGAGCACATCGTGTCGGTGTTCAGGGATGCGGGGGCAGACGCAGCCCTTATCGCTTCCATGGTTCACTACGGGGAATGGACGGTCGGAGGCATCAAGAACCACCTGATCCGGAGCGGAATTCCTGTTCGGGCCGCCTGATTTCGCGTCCCTGGTGAGGCGCCGTTACGCCGTCGGCGAAAGACCCAGTTGTCACGTGAGCGGATTGTCGATATATTAGAAAAAATCGAAGAGCCAGGTCCGGGCCGAGCCTGGGCAGGTCGTGCAGTTTTCAGGGAGTCAGGAGTTTCACGTATGCCCACATATCAGTACAGGTGCACGAAATGCGGTCATACCTTCGAGGCTTTTCAGAGCATCCTGGACAAGCCGCTCTCGAAGTGCCCTGAATGCAAGAGCGCGGTTCGCCGTGTGATCAACGGCGGGCTGGGCGTCATCTTCAAGGGAAGCGGGTTCTATTCCACCGACAACAAGCGCGGTTCCGCGCTCTCGGGCGCCAACGGGCATTCGAAGGACAAGGAAAAGACGCCCGAAAAGCCGAAGGAATCCACGACGGGCGCGGCGTCCACGAAGGAAAAAACACCGGCGACCTGAGCCGCGCGCCGGCCTCTCAGAGTGCCGCGACTTCCGATTTGCCGATCGCTTCCCGGAGAAGCGGTTCGACCTCCAGGCGATCGTACGAGAGCCTCATTTTTCTCACATCAGGATGAATGAGCGGGTGCGCGGGGGCAAAGAGCGTGCAGCAGTCCGCGTACGGCCTGTTCGAGATCTCGAACGTCTCGATCTTCTCCGCGATGGCGATGATCTCTTCCTTGTTCATTCCCACCAGGGGACGGAATACCGGCTGCTCCGCGTAGACGCCGGTGAACGCCATGCTCTCCACCGTCTGGCTGGCGACCTGGCCGAGGCTCTCTCCGGTCACCAGGCACATCGCCCCGATCTCCCCCGCCATCAGGGCAGCGAAGCGCATCATGCACGCCCGCAGGAGGAGCGTGATCTCTTCCTCCTTGGATCTCTCCTTGATACGGGCGAGCACGGGAGTGAAGGGCACGACGTGCAGCGCGATGCCCGGCACCCAGGCCGCGAGCTTGCGGGCCAGCGCCTCCACCTTCTCCCGCGCCTTTTCCGAGGTGAACGGCGCCGAGTGAAAATACACCGCGTCCAGAGCCATGCCCCGCTTTGCCATCATCCACCCCGCGACGGGTGAATCGATTCCCCCGGACAGCAGGAGCAGCCCGCGGCCCGAGCTCCCTCCCGGCAGCCCGTACGGTCCGCGCGTGGACGGGCCGTACAGGTACGCGTGTTCGCGGATTTCCACGGAGAGGACCCAGTCGGGCGCGTGCACGTCCACCCGCAGTCCTTCGAACCGGGCCAGCAGCAGATCCCCGATCCGGCAGGCAACCTCGTACGAGGTGAGGGGAAAGGTCTTCTCGGCCCGCCGCACTTCCGCCTTGAACCTCATGCCCATCCCCGCGGCGATGTAGGATTCGGCGAGCGCGGCGGCGGCCGTCTCGATTTCCGAGATGTCGGTGTTCACCCGCACCGCCTCGCAGAACGACACGATGCCGAAGGTCCTCTGCAGCGCGGCAGCCATCGCCACCCGGTCAGCCGCGGCGCACCGCACGAAGACCCGGTGGAATGTCTCCGAGACTTCGAAAAGGAGCGCGGGGAGCTTCGCGTGGATGGAATCCTTCAGACGCCGCACGAACGCGCCCCTGTTCCTTTTCTTCAGCGCGATCTCGCCGTACTTCACCAGGAAGAGGATCTCGCTCACGCGCTGCGCCCGCGGGCGATGGACAGCAGCGGCGGGATGGCCTCCCGCATCGCCGAGAGAAAGCCTTCCACCTGGACCCGGGTGGTCGTCGGCCCGGTCGAAATGCGGATCGCACACCGGGCGGTTTCCGGCGGGATACCCATGCTTTCCGGCACGCGAGTCCTGTCCTTCTTCCGGGAGGAGCAGGCGGCCCCCGCGGAGATGCAGTATCCCCGCTCTTCCGCGGTGCGCACCACGACCTCTGCCGGCAGCGGGGGGAACGCTGCCGAGACGATGAACGGCGACCAGCCGTCCCCGCCGCCCGCGTCCCGCGCGACCGGAATGGTCCAGCACCCGGGGATCTCCCGGAGGCCTTCGATGAGGAGGCGCGCGATCTGCCGGGCGCGGGCAGCGCCCTGCGGGAGGTTCGCGTGTCTCATCTCGGCGGCCAGGGCCATGGCGCAGATGCCGGGAAGGTTCTCCGTGCCGGGCCGGCGGCCCGCCTCCTGTCCCCCGCCAATGGACAGGAAACCCGGCGCCGTTCCCGACCGGAGATACAGCGCCCCAACGCCGCGGGGGCCGCCGATCTTGTGGCCGCTGAACGAGGCGGCATCGACGCCCAGGTCCCGGAGCGAAAAGGGGATCTTCCCGAGCGCCTGG
>JBKQPS010000191.1:0-21396 GCA_052144915.1 Spirochaetia bacterium
GCCGATCTCCAGGCCCAGGCGGACAAGCTCTTCCGGGAATCGTCCCCGTGAAAATCGCCGTCCCGCGAGATTCTGTTTGACAAAACCAGCCGGGTCGCTGATAATGCCTCAGTCCACATCGGGGGGGGTGATGGAGAAAGTTCAGAAACGGGACGGGTTGGTGTGCGTCTGCGCGGAATGCAAGACCGTCATCCGGACCATCGGGACGATTTCACCCGGTGCGACGCCTCTCATCAGTCACGGGATCTGCCCGGCGTGCGCCGAGAAGCTGTACGGGGAGATATTCCGCGAACGCGCACAGCGGCCGGAAGGCTCAGGGGGCGGCGTTTCCCCGTGAGGCGCGCCCCGGGCCCCGCCCGCCGGTCCCTCAGAGGACCTTCCGCGGCAGGAACGGGCTGATCCTCGTGACCACCTCGTAGTTGATCGTCCCCGCCCATTCCGCCATCATTTCGGCGCTGATCCGCTCCTCGCCTGATCTTCCCAGGAGAACCACCTCGTCCTCGAGCTTTGCGCCGGGCACGTCGGTCAGATCGACCATGCAGAGGTTCATGCAGATTCTTCCGAGGACCGGCGCACGGCGGCCGTGCACCAGCACGTGCGCCCGGTTGCCCAGGGCTCGATCGTAGCCGTCGGCGTAGCCCACGGGAAGCACCCCCAGGGTCGTCGTCCGCATCGTTTTGTAGGAACAGCCGTAGCCCACGTAGCTTCCCTCCGGAATCGTCTTGATCTGCACGATCCGCGTCTTCCACGAGAGCACGGCATGGAAATCCGGCACCGCGTGGCCCTTCTCTCTCGCGGCGAGAAGGGTTTCGCGGGACGGCCACAGCCCGTAGAGGGCGATGCCGGACCGCAGCATGGTGAAATGCGTGGAGGAGAACAGGAGGGCCGCGGCGGAGCAGGCGGTGTGGACGAACGGCGGACGGCCCACGGTCCTTTCGAGGACTCCCAGCGCGGAGGTGAAACGGGAGATCTGCAGCTCCGCGTACTCGTGGTTGAGGGTGTCCTCGATGTTCGCGTAGTGCGTCGAAACCCCTTCCAGCGAGAGATTCCGGCTGCGTTTCACCAAAAGGAGAAAGTCTTCCAGCTCATCGGGCATCACCCCCTGGCGCGAGGTTCCCGTGTCGACCTTCACGTGGATCCGGGCGGGCCGCGGCAGTGTCGCGCAGGAGGACAGGCGCTCCACGGTCTCCCGGTTGTACACCGTCAGACTGAGGTCCGCTTCCACGGCGTCCGGCAGCTCGGCGAGCGGAACGTGACCGAGGAGAAGGACCGGACGCGTGACGCCCAGCCGCCGCAGCTCCAGGCCCTCTTCGAGCGAGTTCACGCCGAACCACTCCGCCGACGGGAGGAGGGAGGCGATCTGCGCCGCCCCGTGACCGTACGCGTTGGACTTGATCACGGCGCAGGCGATGACGCCGGGGGCGGCTCCCGCCCGCAACTGGCGGAGGTTGTGCTCGGGCGCCGCGCGGTCGAGCTCTACCCAGACGAGGCTGCTCATTGATCCTCCCTTTTCGCGCAGGATAGTATGGCCCGGGAACGAGAGTCAAACGGAAGGACGCCGGACCGATGGACGCGCAGGAATTCTACGACGGGCTGGGGCAGGACTACGACCTCATGGTCTCCTGGGAGGACAGGCTCTCGCGCGAGGAGGCCTTCTTCCGGCGCGTGTTCGACGAGAGTGGCGCCCGCCGCGTGCTGGATGCCGCCTGCGGGACGGGAATGCATGCAATCGACTTCGCCCGGGGTGGGAGGGAATGCACGGGCGCAGACCTCAGCCCCGTGATGGTGCGGAAAGCCCGTGAGAACGCACGCGGCGCGGGCGTGCCGGTGCGCTTCGAGGTTGCCGGCCTCGGCGAGCTGGCGCGGCGGGTCGGCGGCATCTTCGATGCGGTCACCTGCCTCGGGAACTCCCTTCCTCACCTGCTGGATGACGCTTCCCTGGGCTCGTGTCTTTCCGACTTCGCCAGCCTGCTGAGACCCGGCGGAATCCTGGTGATCCAGAACAGGAACTACGACCGGCTCCTCCGGGACCGTCAGCGTTTCATGCCTCTCACCTCCCGGGCCGACGGGCAAGGGGAGACACTCTTTCTCCGGATCACCGACTTTGCCGACAACGATGCGATGGTGTTCACCCTCGTCATTCTGAAAAAGCGCAACGGCGCGTGGAGCCAGACCGTCCAGAGCACTCCGCTGCGCGCCCTGCGGCGAAGCACCCTGGAGGCGGAGCTTGCGCACGCGGGTCTTGCCTCCGTGCGGTTCTATGGAAGCTACGGATTGGCCCCGTTCGATGCGCCGGGCACGAATGATCTGGTGGCCATCGCCGTGAAATGAGTCCCGGCACTCCGTTCCAGTCGCGGCGGCCGCACCGCCTGGCTAGACGCTCTGCTCCGAGAGGACCGATCCGTCGTCGATGGACACGATCACCGCCCTCACGGGGACAGAACGGTGCGCCTTCTCACGCGCCTGTCGGGCGACCTCCCGCAGACCGCGACAGCAGAGGACCTGCATCATCACCACGGTGAGCCTGACGGGAGTCCCGCCGGAGCCCGCCCTCGACGCGGCGAGGGGCTCCCTGCCGTCGCGGCTCAGTTCTTCGACTTGTCCACGAGGCGGTTCTTCGCGATCCAGGGCATCATCGACCGCAGCTTTTCCCCGACTGTCTCCAGCTGGTGCTTCGCTCCCGCCTCGCGCATCCGGAGGAACTCCTTGCGGCCGCTCCTGTTTTCCGCCATCCAGTCCTTCGCGAACTTTCCGCTCTGGATTTCCGCGAGGACACGCTTCATCTCTTTCTTCGTCTCCGCGGTGATCATGCGCGGCCCGGACACGTAGTCGCCGTATTCGGCCGTGTCGGACACCGAGTAGCGCATCAGCGAGAGCCCGCCTTCGTAGATCAGGTCGACGATGATCTTCATCTCGTGGATGCATTCGAAATACGCCATCTCGGGCGCGTAGCCGGCCTCGACGAGCGTCTCGAACCCGGCCTGCATGAGATGGGAGACCCCGCCGCAGAGGACGGCCTGCTCTCCGAACAGGTCGGTCTCGGTTTCCTCACGGAAGCTCGTCTCGATCACGCCTGCCTTGGCGCCGCCGATGCAGAGGGCGTAGGCGAGGGCGGTCTGCCGCGCCTTGCCCGTCGGGTCCTGGGCGATCGCGATGAGGCAGGGCACGCCGAAGCCCAGCTCGAACTGGCGGCGCACGGTGTGTCCCGGCCCCTTGGGCGCCACCATGGCCACGTCCACGCCCACGGGGGGCACGATCTGCCCGAAATGGATGTTGAACCCGTGCGCGAAGAGCAGGGTCTTGCCGGGGGTGAGCCCCGGTTGAATGTCGGATTTGTAGACGTCGCCCTGGAGGTGGTCGGGGATCAGGACCATGATCACGTCGGCCTGCTGCACGGCCTTCGCCGTCTCCATGACCTTCAGCCCAGCCTCGGCCGCCTTCCTCCCCGAAGGACTGCCGGGACGCAGGCCCACGACGACCTCGACGCCGGAATCCCGAAGGTTGTTGGAGTGGGCGAAGCCCTGGCTGCCGTACCCGATCACGGCCACCTTCTTCGTCCTGATCCATTCGGGCTTGATGTCCTTTTCGTAGAAGATATTCATTCCGGCGCCCCCTTGCACCGCATAGTACATGCGCGACCGAAAAAGTCAACGATTCGACGTTCGTCGCGGGTGCCGGCGGGCTTCAGTTCTCGAGAATGGTGATTTCCACCCGGCGGTTCCTGCTCCTGCCCTCTTCCGTGGAGTTGTCCCCGATGGGAGAGTCCGCTCCGCGTCCCCGTGCCGTGACCTGGTCCGCCCGGCGCGCCCCCTGGGAAAGCAGGAAGCCCGCGGCGGCGCGCGCGCGTTTCTCCGAGAGCGCCTGGTAATCCTCCTCCGTATATCCCTGTGCGCGGGCGGTGAAGCCTGTCACGGCGATGTCACGTTCCGGATATTTTTTCAATATCTCGGCGATGCGGCGAAGTTTTTCCTGTTCCGCGGGCAGCAGGGTGTCAGAGTTGGGCGGAAAGTTCACGTTCTCCAGGGTGATGGTCACGCCCTCTTTCGACGGCGCCACCGACACTCCCGGCATCTGCTGCGTGTCCAGCTGCTTCTGTATCTCGCCGGTAATCCCCGGCTTGTCCAGGGGCGCCGCGGCGATCAACCGGCCTTCCGAGTCTCCCTTGTATTCCACCTCGTCGCCCGTGTTGAAAGTGAAGATGAAATCGAACGTCTCCGAGTCGAAAAGCGGCCGCCGGCCCGCAAGGTCCCACCAGAGCTTCTGCTTCGAATACCCGGCAACCCGCACGGGGTACATGCGCGCGTCCTCTCCCGGCGCGGCGTCGACGGGGTGAAAAATCTCGTAGCCCACGGTGAAGACCGCGCAGTCGCTGCCTTCCCGTGTCTCGTTGCCCGTGTAGGTGTAGGTGACGGTGATCGGGAAGCTGAACGGTTTCGCGATGCCGAAGTTCGCCCGGAAATCGTGCACCTCGCTTCCGGGCGCGGTCCACGTGTCGCCCGGATGCACCTCGCCCTCGGGAAAGAGCGGGACGTTTCTGACCATCGGCATGAAGTATGAGGGGTCAATCGTGTAGGCGCCCCTCCCGTCGCGCCAGAATTGAGAGGGATACTCTTCGCTCCAGTCATACGCGTCCTGCGAACCGGAGACTCTCTCCGATGTCTGGTAGAGCACATCGTGGTTCCCCGAGTCGCCGCGCGTATCGGTGACGGTGACGGCGATCTTGTCGAGGATGTCGGACTCGTGCGAAAACCGCCCATTCACGGAGACGGACTCGTGCACCTGGGAGACGATCCGGTACTTCTCTCCCCGGGTGTAGGCAAAACGAAAAATATCTGCCCGCAGCCCCGGCTGACCCACGGCAATGACGACGACACAGAGGAAGAGAACCCTCCTCATCGAGGGTCTTCCTTGACACCGTGCAGCCATTCAACTATCCTCGCAAAAAACAGATGCACCCTGCAAGAGTACCATCCCATGACGAGGTTCTCCAGGCTTTCCGCCGCGCAGGGTTTGCCTCGCTCACGCCCCTCCAACAGGGCCTGATCCCCCTGCTCCTGAAGGACAGGGATGGCGTTGCGGAAGTGCCCGGGGGCGCGGGCACCAGCACGGCAATCGCCGCTCCTCTCGTGCTCGCGCTGCGGGGGGCGGGGCCGGCGCTGCGGGTTCTCATCATTCTTCCCGACGTGCAGAGCGTGGGGAAAGTGGCGCGGGCATTCGCGCGTTTTTCCCGCACCGTCCGGGACGCACCGGCATTCGTGCCCCTGGGGGAAATGGAAGACGCCCGGCGCGAGCAGCGTCGCCTCGAGCGCGAAGCAACCGTCATCGCGGGGACCTCGGGGCGGGTCATCGACCACATCCGCCGCGGCAGCCTCTCGTTCAGCTCGCTGGAGACTGTCATTGTACGGGAACCCGGCCCGGATACACTCGGGGATTTCGTCAAGGACGTGCAGTTCATCTTCGCGAAATGGACCGAGCGGCCGCGGATCGTCCTGCTCGCTCGGCCTCCCCTGGCGGAGGGCAACGAGCTTTTGCCGCTGCTGCATCACCCGCTCGCGATGGACCCGCAGGGGAAGGGCGGTTCGGAGGCGGGGCTCGGTTCCCACGTCGCGGTGTTTTCAGAAGGCCGCCCCTCGGCGGAGAACCTGTCGCGGGTCGTCCTGGGAATGCGGCTTCCGCCATCCCTGGCGTTTTTCGCACCGAAGACTGACGTGAGGGGCCTGATCGACGGCGTGCGGTCGCGCGGGCTCCGCGCGGCGCTCCTGCCGCCGGGGGGACGGCAGCAGGCGGACCGAAGGGACGCGCTTCTTGCGCTTTCGCGGCGCGCGCTGGACGTCCTGTTCGTTCCGCTGGCCTCGGGCGCGGTGGCTCCGGATCTCGAAGACCTGGCCCCCTCCCACGTGGTGTTCCTCGATTTTCCAACCAGTCCCCTGCGTTCGCCCGGCGGGATGCTGAAGCGCGCGGCAATCATCGCGCTGGGCGAGCGGGAAAAGGACCTCGGCAGACTGCAGGAGGCGATCGGCGTGGCGTTCGACAGGAAAGAACTTCCGGATGACGATACGCTCCTCACGGGAGCCATCGATCGTGTGTTGCGGAGACTCCAGGACGAGGACAAGGCCGAGCTCGCCCGGTTGCGGGCGCGGATCCGCCGCCAGGTGCCGCTTCTGCAGCGTCCCCTCTTCATGGCGTCGCTGCTGAAGTCGCTGCTCGCGCTCCCCTCGGCCGCCCCGGGACCGCAGCCGCGCGTCCCATCGACGGGGCGGCAGCGCAGCCCTTCCGGGGCTCCACAGGGGCCGGTCCGCGAGGCGCCGATTCCGCCGCGCGGTCAAAGGGGCCGCTTCGGCAGAAATGCTGTCGACGCCGGCAGGCAGCCGGAGCCGCCCCGATCGACGAGGGCAGAGCCGCGGGCGGACGGGGACACGGTGCAGCTGTTCGTCAGCGTGGGCAGGAACCGGCGCGTGTACGCGCGGGACCTCACCGAGCTCTTCACCGAGAAGCTCCAGCTTGCGCCCGGTGATATTCGCGGGGTGCGGGTTTTCGACAAGTACTCCTTCGTCGATATTTCACGGTCCCGGGCCACGGACGCCATCAGCAGGCTCTCCGGTCTGGAGGTGAAGGGCCGTCCGATCACCGTGAACTACGCGAAGAAGAAGGAAGAGAAAGAATCGACGTGACGGATGTCGCCCCGGCCGCGGATTGCCGCGGCGTCGGTGACCGCACGGACACGTCACGGCGGCCGCGGGCGTCCGCGGCGTCGGAGGCCGGGGATCTCCTGCGGGCCCGGGCCGGCGCAGGCCCGTGCGAGGTGGAGATCGGCTGCGGGAATGGCCACTTCATCGTGTCGTACGCGGCACGCCGGCCCGGGACTCTCCTCATCGGCATCGACATCAAGGCGAGGCGGTGCCGGCGGGCGCGGGAGAAGGCGGAGAAGCGCGGCCTGGGCAATGTCCAGATCGTGCACGGGGCGGCCGAACAGCTCCTCCGCGATCTGCCTCCCTGCTCTGTGGATGCCTTCCACATCTATTTCCCGGATCCCTGGCCGAAAAGCAGGCACCGCAAGCGCCGCTTCTTCACGATGGAGACCCTCCGCGCGATCCATGGCAGGCTCCGCGGCGGGGGCCGCGTGTACTTCGGCACGGATTTCTTCGACTACTACCTGCAGGCAAAGGTGCTCCTCGCGCTGCACGGCGGATTCCGCCTTGGCGAGGACGCGCCGGAGGACGTGCTCACGTCGATCTTCGGTCAGCGGTTCGTCGAGGCGCGCAAGACAATCAGGATTTTCTCCGCGATCCGGCTCCCTTTACCTGATGACCAGGGAGAGAAGGAGAAAGACGAGGGGAAGATTCATGAAAGCGTTCAGCGCGACGAACAGCACTGAGAGCAGCTCCGCGCGGCGCGCGGCCAGCTCGCTCTCGCGCGAGAGGACCTCGGGGTCGCCCGGCAGCAGCACGCAGTCCGCCATGGGGTCATCCGGCTTCCGCAAGCGGATCCCGTCCCCATCGACCGTGTAGCCGCAGAACGCGACCAGCTCGCTCCCGCGTCCCCTGCGTCCCCGGATCCCCCGGCGCGGCAGATCCACCCGGACCTGCGAGATGCCGGGCGGCAGCACGAGGCGCGTTCCTTCGCTCACGATGACGCCGGAATCCTCCTCGTCCCTCGTTCCTCGCACCATCAGGTAGGGCTCCATGTCGGGCAGCAGGGTGGCGCGGCGGCCCCGCGCGCCCTCCCCGGAGCCCGGAAAGTACCGCAGGGGAAGGCGGACCACGTCCCGCTGCACACGGAGGAGCCGTGCCTTCTTCCAACGGGAGCGGTAGGCGAAATAGAAGGGAAATCCGGGGGGGAGAAACGGGGACAGCGGAGCAAGCCCGGCGGTCAACGCCAGCAGGGATACGACGCGTTCGGGAAAGCCGAGCAGGGTGAAGGCATAGAGAAGCAGCGAAAGCGACCCGACGGCCACGGACGGGAGCGTAAAGGTGTTCATGTATTCGTTTCGCTGCCGGCCCCCGCTGATGGCGCGCAGGACGAGGCTCTCCCGCGGGCAGTCATGGATGACCACGAGCAGCCTGGTTTTTCCGTCGTCGCGGAACACGCCGCGGCCTTCCTCGGAGAACAGGGCCCCGCCGACGAACACCGGCGTGCCTTCGGGCAGGGAGAAAATGCGATTCCAGGGAACGCTGCCCAGGGAAGGGGCGCCGCTCCCCGCGCGCGCCGGGGGCGAGGACGGTTCTCCGCTCTCCGTTTCCGGAATGAGGTGCACCCGCACATTGCGCAGATCGGCTGCCACGGAGAAACGCCCGTTGGTGAGCCAGATCCTGTCATCGCCCTGGATCGCTTCGAGCGTTCCGAAGAACCGGTAGCGTCCGACCGGGGCAGAGCGTTCCCTTCCCACGGCGCCCGGGGTGGCCGTCGGATAGCGGGAGACACGGGTGACGGTCTTTCGGAACCGCCGCCACTGGCCGCGGGCGAGAAACGCGCCCAGCGCCGGGAGCCCGGCGTAGAACAACACGGCGATTCCGACGATCAGAAGGAGGTGTCCTGCCATGGCGAGTATTGATTAAGCGCGCACGTTCCTTTAGGCTCGATCATATCATGGTAGAAAGAGTTGTCGTAGGTCCGTGGAAGACAAATTGTTACATCTTTTCCAGCACGAAAAAGGAATGCATCATCATCGATCCGGGCGGAAGCGAGGCAGAGATCGCCAGCCGCGTCGATGTTCTGAACATGGTGCCGGTCGGCATCGCGCTCACCCACGGCCACGTCGACCACCTTGCGGCGCTCGGCAAGCTGCGCGACAGCTATGCCGCCCGGGGCTACAAGCTTCCCATTGCGATCAACCCGCTGGACCGCAGGTTTCTCGGCACGGGCGGCCGGGAGACCCACCGGGAAAATCTCGAGTTTCTCGGTCTGGACGAGATGAGCTTTTTCGGCGTGGACGCCGACGAGCTTCCCAAGGCGGACGTGCGGCTGAAGGAGGGGGACCGGGTCTTCGATATGGACCTCGTCGTGCTCGAAACACCCGGTCACACGCCCGGCAGCGTGTGCTTCTATGCCGAGAAGGAAGGCATCCTCTTCTCCGGTGATACGCTGTTCTTCGACGGCGTGGGGCGCACCGATCTCCCGGGCGGCAGCGAGAAGAAGCTGAGAGAAAGCATCCAGAAGAAGATCGCCGTGCTCGCTCCGGAGACCCGTGTCTTTCCGGGGCACGGTCCGTTCACCACGGTTGAAAGAGAAAAGAGGGGAAACGTCTATTTTCGGGGAATGGCGCAGGATCTTCGGCCCGTCGCCGTGCAAAGATCCCCGCTCGTCTCCCCGGGCACGGCCGCGGGCACCCAGAACCCGCTGAAGAGCTTGTCTGCCAAGGCAAAGAAGCCGCGGGTCAAACGCCCTGCTTCCGGCGCGAAAAAGCGTTCCTCAAAACCCGGTAAAGGAAAACGACCCCAGGCGAAACGCCCCCGGACGGGGACGCAGGCGCCATCGAAGCGCAAGGCACGGAAGTCGAGGCCAGTCGCCGCCGCGCGCCGCAGCGAAAAATCATCTCGAGCCAGACATCCTGTCGTGGTGAAAAAAAGTGCGGCGGCCCGCCCGTCTCAGAGAAAGTCCGCTCAGGCCAGGAGGTCGACAAAAGCCCCCGGCGCCGGCAGGAAGCCCGCCCGGTAGGCGTGCGCGGAGCCGCCCGGCCCGCGAAAAACCCGCGACATTTCCGCGATCACGCCGTCGATCGAGCGCGAGTCAGCCCGAGGCGCTGGATTCTTCTGTGCGAGGTTGTCGATGAGCGTGTCGAGGATCTTCAGCTTGTACAGAGGGACGCCGTCCTGCAGGCGGGAGTCCGGCTGAACCTGGATGTGCTTGAAGTTCGCGTAGATGAGCTGAGCCGGTCGGACAGGTACGATGACGTCTCCGGCGTCTGCCTGCGCGTAGCGCAGGGCCGTCATCGAAACCACGCCGACGTGCGTGTTCGCAGTGACTCCCGTCGTCGTCACTTCCGCTGCTCCTGCTCTGATTATCGGAACGAGAGAAGCGATGGATGAGCGGGGCGGCCAGCAGCGCTCTCTCTACCGCGAGGCGCGGCTACCTGTTCCGCCGCTCCTCGGAGGACTTGCACTCGATGCAGAGCAGAGCGTACGGGATTGCCTCCAGCCGCTCGCGTGGTATCTTCTTCGAGCAGCGCGCGCAGAGGCCGTACTTCTTGTTCTCGATCCTCGCGATGGCGGACTCGATGAGCTGCAGGCGGCGCAGCTCCTGCGTGCCCAGCGCCTCCAGGGTCTTTCGGTCGATGTCGTCAGCCGCGATGTCGGCGAGGTCCTTCGGGTCCATATCCTCGATGATCGTGCGAAAATCCTCGCTCTCCGACGCGAGGTTTTTCAAAATCTCCTTTTTCAAGGCGACGAGGGAGGTTTTCATTTTTTTGAGGAATGTATCTTCCATTGGATTGGCCTACAGGGACAGCAATCTACGCATAAACAGAGTCACTTGTCAATCCCAACCGATTTTCACGCAAAAAGAGACCGAACACCGTGCAGTCGACTCGCTCGCCCTCGGCTTCTCATGGCTACGATTGACACCCGGAGGACAATACCGCTACAATGCGGAGTCAAAGGGGGATTTTTTGGCAAAAGAAGAAGCCATAGAAGTCGATGGGAAGGTAAAAGAGTCGCTCCCCAACACGATGTTCCGAGTCGAGCTCGAGAACGGACACGTCATCCTCGCACATCTCTCGGGCAAAATGCGGAAACATTACATTCGAATTGTCCCCGGTGACCGCGTCAAGGTAGCCCTTTCACCGTATGACCTGACCCGCGGACGAATCATCTACCGCGAGAAATAGCCCCCGGGCAAAAGCCCGCGATCAGCTGCGGTAGTCCGCGTTCTCCCGAACGTAGTCGTAGGAAAGGTCAGACCCCAGAATTTCCACTGCCGGCGAGACACCGTCGAGAGTGATCTCGATGTCCACCGTGCGGTCATGCTGGGGCCAGGGGACGCGTTTCGTGTCGAGGGCGCGGCCGCGCAGGTACTCGCAGAGCCGGCGCTCCTTTTCCGCATCCAGGCGGAAGCACCCTTTCGAAAAGATCTCCTCGCCGCCCATCCGCACGGCCGCCCGGCGCGTGTCGAGCGCCCTGCCGGCGTTGCCGAGGTAATCGCCGATCGCGCTGACGATCCGGCCGACGTTCGGATCGTTGCCGAAGACGGCGGTCTTCACCAGGGGCGAGTTGGCCACGGCGCGGGCGACACCGAGCCCCGTCGCCTCGTCCTGCGCGCGTTCGACTCTCACCCTGATTGCGTGGCCGATTCCCTCCCCGTTCCGTACGATGTCGAATGCCAGTCCCGCCAGCACCTCCCGGAGCGCAGCGCGAAACTCGTCCGGGTCCGCGGGCCCCTTGCGGCCCGACGCCAGCAGGATCGCGGTGTCGCTCGTGCTCTGGTCACCGTCAATGGAGAGGCGATTCAGCGTTCTCTCCACGCACCACGCGAGGTCCTCGCGCAGGCGTTCGCGGGGCACCGCGATGTCCGTGCAGAGAAAGCACAGGAGTGTCGCCATGTTCGGCTCGATCATTCCGGCGCCCTTGGCAATACCGACGATCCTGCCACGGCCCGCCGCGGCCGCGCGTACCTTCGGAAATGCGTCGGTCGTCATGATCGCGCGCGCCATGGGGAGGATGGAAGCGGCGGACATGCCTTTCACGAGGCCCGGCAGCGCCTCCTGCATCTCGCGGACGGGAAGCTCCCACCCGATAATGCCGGTGGACGCGCAGAAGAAGTCGTCGCCGGCAGCACCGGTGAGCCCGCCCAGGCGGTCGAGCAGGCTGGCGGCGTCCTCGACGCCTCGCGAGGTGCAGACGTTGGAAATCTTGTTGTTCGCGAGCACCCCGCGCACGGCGGGACGCGCGAGGCGGCCGCGGCCAATGAGCACGGGCGCCCCCGGGAACAGGTTGCGCGTGAAAACGGCCCCGAAGTCGCGGGTCTCCCGATCCAGCAGCAGCAGGGACAGGTTCATGAGCAGCGGCTGCGACCCGGCGCGCTCCCGGGGATGGAACGCGATCTCGCCGACGCCGCACCGGAATCCCTCCGGGAGGACTGCCCGGTCCGCAAGCGCGTGGAGGTACTCTGACTCAGATGCGTATGCTTCCACCCGATCCTTATAGCCTCCGGGGCAGGGGAGTTTCAAGTCGAAACGCGCCCGGACCTTATGCGTGGAGGTCCAGCGTGAGAAGGATGGGGAGGTGGTCGGAGAAGCCGCTCGTGGTCCGCGAATCCCACCGGCGGGGGAGGCCGCGCTTGTCGAGAAGAAAAGGCAGGCGCAAAGCGGAGAAGCTCCCGCGCCGGTAACTGAAGCCCCGCGTGTCGAACAATCCGGCGGACAGGAGCATGTGGTCCACCGTGAGCCAGTCTCCCTGCCAGGCAGAGGATCCGCGCCGTCCCTCCTCCAGCTCGAACCACGGGTCGAACAGCACGCAGCGATCCGCCGAACCCGCGAATGGAGGAGCCTGCGGGGAAATCGAGATTCCCGCAGTCGCGGAGCTTCCCCGGAGCATCTCCCCGACCGGCATGAGGGCGGTGAGGCAGCGCCGGCCCGCGCGCGTGTATTCGTCGATGCTCTCGTTCAGGTCTCCCGCCGCCACGATGTCCGCCGAGGGATCCTGCGCGAGTATCTCCCCGATCCTCTTCGCGAGCACGGATGCGGATTCGCGCCGCGACGATTCCGTGGCCCGGGCCCCCTCTGTTTTCGACTTCCAGTGGTTGTTGAAAACGTAGAGCAGGTGACCTGAAACCTCGACCTGGGCCTCGAGGATGTCTCGAATCACCGCGCGGCCTTTCCACGGGCCGACGGCGTGGGTGCGGATCCGTGTTATCGGCACCCTGCTCGCGATTGCAACGTTGGCGGAAAGGCCCTTCTTGGGCACGACCGCGCGCCACGCGTATCCCAGGCCCCGCGTTCCCTTCTCCAGAAACACCTCCAGGGCGTGTGCGTTCTCCACTTCCTGCAGCAGGAGTATATCCGGGCCTCCCGGCGCAGACTTCCGCACGACCTCGGAGAGGACCTGCACGCGCACGAGGAAGGATTCGCTGGTCCATCGTCCCCTGCCCGGGTCGAACTCCCGGTACTCGGTTCCGTCGCGAATGTCGTCGAAGAGGTTCTGCACGTTGTAGCTCATGAGAGTGAAGGCCGAGGCAGGAGGGGAGTGCCAGGCCACAAGCCCCCAGAAGGCGCACAGGAGGAATGCCGCGGGCGCGCGCTTCACGAGGATGCCGGCAGGAGCCCCGCGACGAGGGAAGATTCCTGCCGGGGGTCCAGCGCGCGGGACGCAAACCGGCGCCCCGTGATTGTTTCCCACGCCTCGATGTATTTGCTCCCGACCTGGACCCGGATTTCGTCCGGGATGCGCGGCGGCGTTCCGTCTCCCTTCCATCCCCTTGTCAATAGCCACTGCCGCAGGTACTCCTTGTCCAACTCCCTCTGCGGGGCGCCCCGGGCGAAAAGCTGCTCCCAGGTGTCCGCATGCCAGTACCGGCTGGAGTCCGGCGTGTGCAGCTCATCCACGAGCATGAGACGGTCTTCGCGGAAGCCGAACTCGTACTTCGTGTCCACCAGGATGAGGCCCTGGCGGCGGGCGATCTCCGTGCCACGGCGGAAGAGGGCGAGCGCGGTCTCTTCGATCTGTTCCCAGATGGCCTTGTCCACGAGACGGCCGTCGATGATTTCATCCCGCGAGATAGGCCGGTCATGCGCCCCGGCGCCTTCCTTGGTGGAGGGGGTGAGAAGAGGCTTTTCAAAGCGCTCATTGAAGCGCAGCCCCGGAGGAAGGGCGATCCCCGATATCCGGGCGCCCTTTTGGTAGTCACGCCAGGCGGAGCCCGTCAGGTATCCCCTCACCACCACTTCCACCGGGATGACGCGGCACTTCGCGGCGCGGATGGTCCGCGCGGAGATCTCCTCCCGCACGTGGTGAGCGACGATGTCCTCCGTGGCACGAAACCAGAACAGCGCGAGGGTGTTGAGGATTTCTCCCTTGCACGGCACCGTGGTGAGCACGTGGTCGAATGCGGAGATGCGGTCCGTCGTGGAGATGAGCAGGTCCGTGCCCACGTCCACGACGTCCCGGACCTTGCCGCGGGCAAGGCGGGCGCCCGCCGGGAGCTCGAGGCGCTCGAAGCAGGTGCCGAGCAGGCCGCCCAGGTCTGCCGCGGGCACGTGTTACAGCTCGTTCCGCGTCTTGATGACGCGCGACAGGAGGCCATACCCGACGGCCTCATCCGCGTTCATCCAGTAGTCCCGATCGGTGTCCCTCTGGACCTTCTCCAGGGCCTGCCCCGTCTCATCCGCGATCAGGCGGTTGATCTTGGCGCGGAGCTTCTCGATCTCCTTCGCATGGATCTCGATTTCCGTCGCCACGCCGCGGGTGCCGCTCATGGGCTGGTGGATGAGGTAGTGGGAGTTGGGGAGGCCGACGCGCTGGTCCCGGGGCGCCGCGAGGATGATGATCGCCGCCGCGCTGGCGACAAGGCCCATGCCGATCATCATGATTTTCGGCTTCACGAAGCGCATCATGTCGAAGATTGCGTACCCCGCGTCCGCGTCCCCCCCGGGCGAATCGATGTACACCCGGATCGGATCCGCGGATTCCTCCTCCAGGAGGATGAGAGACCGGATGACCCTTTCCGCAAGAGGTTTGTTGATCTCTCCCGACACGAGCACCGTGCGGGACTTGAGCATCCTGTTGAAGAGCATCCCCTCATCCACGCGGGGACCGTTTTCTGGTTCCTGAGGCTTGTCCTGCATGTTCATACTACGGATTACAATAAGGAAAAACTTCCTGCTTGACAACGGCGGGCCCTGGCTCGCCGCGGTGCGGGCGGACCCGCTCCCCGGTGCGGGACCGAAGGACGACGCGCGGGGAGACCGGAAACGAAAAAGGCCGGGGCATCTCTGCCCCGGCCACCCGTCAATCTTCCGTCCTCCAATTGTTACTGGAGGTTGTGGGGCGGAAGCCTCCCAAAACACCAGTTGAGTATACATCCCGCGCCGTCGATGTCAACGAAAAAGCCCTGTCGGCGGGGCGTTCGGAGAAATTTTTCCTGGCGAAGAGCGAATCGTCCGTATAGTGCGGCGAAGATGTTGCCTTGATCGCCCAAAAGACCCACTATGGATCCATGGGACGACTGGCCGTGATCGGCGGAAGCGGGCTCTACCAGTTGGACGGCGTGAAAGTGCGGGAGCAGAGGGAAGTGCCGACGCCGTGGGGGCTTCCCTCTGATGCGCTCACCATCGCGGAGATCGCCGGCGAGGAGGTGGTTTTCCTGCCGCGGCACGGCAAGGGGCACCGCTACCTGCCCTCCGAGGTTCCCTCGCGGGCGAACATCTGGGCCCTGAAGTCGATCGGCGTGGAACAGATCCTCGCTCTCAGCGCCGTGGGGTCCCTGACGGAGAGCTGCGCCCCGGGGGAGTTCGTCCTTTGCGACAACCTCATCGACAGGACTCTTCGGCGCCCCGGCAGCTACTTTGGAGAAGGAATCGTCGGGCATATCGGGTTCGCGCAGCCTTTCTGCCCCGGGATCCGCGAGGCAATTGCCGCGGTACTGGCTGCCCGGGCCCATCCGCACCACGTGTCAGGCACCTACGTGTGCATGGAGGGGCCCGCGTTCTCCACGCGGTCGGAATCCGAGCTGCATCGCTCGTGGAATGCTTCTCTCATCGGCATGACCGCACTGCCGGAGGCGCGCCTGGCCCGGGAGGCGGAGATCTGCTACGCAACCCTTGCCATGGTGACCGACTTCGACTGCTGGAGAGAGTCGGCGGAGAGCGTGAGCGTCGAAATGGTCGTCGCGACCATGAAGTCGAACATCGAAGCCCTCCGGACCATGCTTCCGGACATGGTCCGGGCGCTGCGCGGCAGGGGGGACTGCCCGTGCCGACACGCCGCGCGTGATGCCATCATGACGGACTCTTCTCTCATCCCGTACGATGTCCGCCGCAGGCTCGCGCTGTTTTACGGCAAATACTGGAACAAAAGGGAAGCAGGCCCGGGTGCGTGAGCCGGGAGATCTCCTGAAGCTCCTGGAAGCCGCGGGAAGCCTTCCGCTGCGGCTTCGCACGATCCTCGAGTGGACCCGCGACACGCTTGCGGCGGACGGGATCGCGCTTTTCGTGGCAGAGAAAGGTTCTCACTCGCCCGTGAAGACGCGTGCCGCCCTGGGCTCGATGGAAGCAACCGCCCCGCTGGTCGCCGCGGAGCTGTCCCGCACCGGCGTTCCGCCGGCGCATGGCGCTCTTGCCCTGCTCGATGCGGCCGACCGCGACCAGGTCTTCTTCTGCATTCCCGTGAACGTTGAGGACGGAGGGCCGTGGAGCGCCTTTGTCCTGCAAGGTCCCCACGTCGGTGAGACAGCGCGTTCCCAGGAAGAGCATTTCCTCCTGGCAGCCGCGCACCTGCGCGACGTGATGGCCGCGGAGCGCGCCTCCGTTTCCGGGAGCCCAGAGGCGGACCGGGTGCAGGGGGCGGAGCTCCTGCGCGGAATGTCGCCCCTCGCCGACGGCCTGGGGCTTCCCCTGTACGTCTGCGATCTCCAGGGGAGGCTCCTTTCCGCGAGCCCCGCGTGGCTGCAGCTTACCGGCTACCCGTCCCTGGAAGCGCTCGCGAAGACCGGGGAGATCTTTCGTGAGCCCGCAAAGCGAGCGGCCGAGCTGGAGACGGTGCGGAAGCAGGGGAAGGTCGATTCGTTCCTTCTGTCCGTGACCGCCAGCGGGGGCGCCGTGCGGACCGTCCGGGATTCCGCCGTTCTCTTCGGCAGTTCCATCCTCGGGGTCTTCTTCGACGTCACGGAGCTGCTCGCGGCCAACGCGGAGCTGAAAGAAGCCCTCCAGGTTCACGAGCTCCTGATCGACAGCGTAACGGCAAAAGAGAAGCTCCTCCAGCGCACGCAGGCCGCCGCGATCCGATCGATCGCCCGGCTCGCCGAGTACAAGGACCAGGAGACCGGACTTCACCTCCAGCGCATCTGCGAGTACACCCGCCTGATCGCGCTGCAGGTTCATCTTCGCGCGCCGTTCAAATTCCGCATCACGATGGAATACGTCAACGAAATCTCCCTCTCCGTGATGCTCCACGACATCGGCAAAGTGAGCATCCCCGACCACATCCTTCAGAAGCCCGGCAAGCTCGATCCGGACGAATGGGAGACGATGAAGACGCACACGGTCCGCGGGTGGGAGGTCCTGCACAAGGCCGACCAGGAGCTCGGCACCCAGTCATTTCTCACGCTGGCCGCGTCCATCGCCCTCTCCCACCACGAGCGTTTCGACGGGAAGGGATACCCGAAAGGCACCGCCGGAGAGCAGATCCACCAGTCCGCGAGAATCGCGGCGATCGCCGACGTGTACGACGCGCTCACGTCGGCACGGCCGTACAAGGAAGCGTGGAGCCACGAGCGGGCAGAAGCGGAGATTCTCGGGCAGGCGGGGACCCAGTTCGACCCGGTGCTCGTGGAGATCATGCGTGACCTGAGCGGCCAGTTCGCCGACGTGCGGCGCCGGTTCGCCGGCTGATCGCGTGAAGTCCGCCGTCGTCGCCGTCGTCGGCCGTCCCTCGTCGGGCAAATCGACCCTGGTGAACGCTCTCTGCGGAGGCAAGGTCTCGATCGTCAGCCCGGTTCCCCAGACGACCCGCAACCGCGTCCGCGGCATCCTCAACGACCCGCGCGGGCAGATCGTGTTCATCGACACCCCGGGATTTCACCTCTCGCAGAAGAAGCTCAACCGCTACATGACCGACCTCGTCTCCGCGACGCTCTCCGAGGTCGATATCGTGCTGTACGTGGCGGACGGGTCGCGGGAGAGCGGGGAGGAGGAGCGTGCGATCCAGGGGGCGGTGCGCGCGGCCTCCCGCCCGCTCGTCGCGTGCGTGAACAAGAGTGATGCGCCCGGCGTCGGCTGGGCCGCGGCGCGGAGGTCGGTTTCCGAGGCGTTCCCGGGGATGCCGGTGAGCGAGATCTCGGCGCGCACCGGTGATGCCCTGGGGACCCTTGTCGACGCGCTGTTCGCCGCGGCGCCGGAAGGGGACCAGCTGTATCCCGAGGACTACTACACCGATCAGACGCCCGATTTCCGCATCTCCGAGATTGTGAGAGAGAAGGCGATCCTGCTGACTCGCGAGGAGGTTCCCCATTCGCTGTATGTGCGCATGGAGGACCTGGAAATGCGCGACGACGGGGCCACGCTCTGGGCGCGCGGCTTCATCTGCGTGGAAAGGGAATCCCAGAAGGGCATCGTCGTCGGACGGGCGGGGGAGAAGATCAAGTCGATCGTCCGCGACGCCGAACGCGAGCTTTCGGAGATCTTTCCGTACGAGGTGAAGCTCGACATGAGAGTGAAGGTGGACAAGGATTGGCGGAAGAGAGATCCCCTGCTGAAAAGCCTCATCCGTTGAGCCTGCCGGCGTTCCGGCTACCTGCCCACCGCGAGGATGGAATCGATGAGCAGATCGGCTCTCGCCTCCGCGGGGTTCTCGATCTTCAGGAGGAGGCTCGCGCCGCGGGCGACCGGTGCGGGCAGAGTGACCGTCTTTTCCCCCTCTGCCGACGTGACGCTGATCGACTGGCCGTCGGCGGAGATGCGAGCGCCGAGCCCCGCGGCGTCCGCTGTCACCGGCACGACGATTGCCGGCGCGGAGCTTCCCTCCCACTGGGCGAGGAGGTCCGCGGAGCGCGCGGAGCTCCGGGAAAGCCCTGCGGTGACCGAGAGACTCTGGCCCGTGCGCAGGGGCGGCAGCGCGAGCCGCGCACCGGGGGAGAGAACCACGGCCCCGACGGCCAGCCTTCCCCTGCCCTCGATGGAGAATCCGCTAGTGAGCGCGATTCCGTCGAACCCGTCCGCGATCAGCACGCGTTTTCCGTAGATGGCCGCCTGGGCTCGCGCGAACAGGTCGGGATCCGTCGACGGCCTGCCCGCCGCATCCTGGACGTAGACGCCGAACTCGTCCACGACTCCCTTGAATCCGTTCTCACCTCCGATGGTGATGCTTCCCTCCTGCCGCGCACCGGCCGGGGCAGAGCTCGCCGAGAAGGATGAAACCTGCACGCCGTCCAGGAACCACTGGGCGGAAAGCCCGGACGACTGCGGCACGACGCTGAGGGACAGGAGCACGCGCACGTTCGCGGGGATCGCCGGGCCGCCCCATGGAATGACCAGGGGAGCCGCCGCCCGTCCGGAGATCTGCGCCCGGGGCGCCGAAGCTTGCGGATTCATCGCGATGACGAAGGAGAAGCTTCCATCCCGCGCCGCGGCAGCGACGATGTTGTTCGCGCTGGAGATCTCGCTGAATGTGACCCCAATGCTGACCGTGAACGGCCTCAGACCCCCGCTCTCGAAGGGAATCGCGAGCCAGGGGACCCGTATCCCCGTGCTGCCATCCAGACGATAGCCAAAGCCGCTGTCAAGGGAAACGACCTCGGGCGATCCGATCGGCTCGGCCGTGATCTTTCCCGTCTTCCTGGCTCCCGCCCCGGAGTCCGCCAGGGAAGCCTGGAGACGCAGGAGAGAAGAGAACGAGGACGCCGGGCCCAGTCTGCCGCGCGGCAGCTGCGCATTTGCGGAGACGATGATGTCCGTGGAAAGCGCAAAGGCGGAGGTGAAGGAAAAATCGGAGCCGGTGGCGGGGGCGATCGGGAAAAGCTCGAGGGTGACAGTGTAGACCCCGGCTTTCTCCGGCACATCCCAGAGGATCTGGCCGAGCCCTGCGGAGAGGATTCCCTTCTGGATCGGCTTCCCCTGCCACGACCAGCGCAGGTATGGATTGCTGCCGTCCGGGACCTGCAGCTCGGCCTTCAACATGACTGTCGCTGCCGAGGTGATGACCGGAGGAAAACTGCGGATGCCCGTAATCTTCCACCCGTCTGCGGCCACGAAAAACGAGACGGATTTTTTCTGGGCGACCTCCCCGCCGGAGTACAGGACGAGGTCGAGGCGGTACAGCCCCGGGTCGAGGCCCGCGGGCAGCGTGACCGGGCTCTGCTCGTTCAGCGCAGCAGCGGTCCGGCTGTGCGATATGCTTTGGCCGGCAGGGTTCGTCAGGGTCACATCGATTTCCACGTCACGTGTCTTCGTCGTGTCCGTGGCGGAGACCATGAGCGGCACCGATTTCCCGCTGGCGAAAACCTGCCCGTCAGAGGCGGAAACGATCTGGAGGTCGGCGGCAGTGGTCTTCGGGGACACGACGAGAGACTGGTCCCCGCATGAAACGAGGAGCGCGAAAAACAGCACGAGAAACGTTCGGCGGGCGGAGATGCGGGCCATCCGAACCAGAATATAGCACCCGGGGAAGGCAAATCACGATTCCGCCGCGTCCTTCGTCTCTTCCCCCGCCAGGTGGAGCACCTCGATCGTGACGTCCCCCCGCACGTACGACTGGCAGGCGAGCCGGATGTCGTCGCCGGAGGGCTCTCCCGCCCTCGCCAGCTCCGCGAGCCGGTGTTTCTCCATCTCCCGCCTCGGGCTGAAGAACTCAGCGCCCTCGCGGATGCGGATCAGGTCCCTCCCGCACGATGCGCGCCCTCCGCATAACGTGGCAATGGGGAAGCGGTTGCGGATGAGGACATTCAGGACCGAGGTGGTGAGGTTGCACTCGTAGACCTCCGGTCTGCCGAATACGCGTATCTTCGGCATTACTGCACCAGCGCGATCGTGAGGCTTGCCCGGGCCTTGTGCATGGAAACGAACGAGTCGGCGCTGCCCATGGCGACGCTGAGCTCGAGGACGTTCTGTCCTTTCGCGATGAACTTGGACGCCTGCAGGGCCAGCTCCAGCACCGTCACTCCTCCCGCTTCCTTCATCGCGTAGCGCAGGGGAGAGCCGGCGTCCACGTCCGCATGCCGATGGCCGGAACCCCTCTGGACCTTCAGCGAGGTCGTGTTTCCACTGACGTAGCCGATGTACATGATCGCACCGTCCATCCCCCGCGAGCCCAGGCCGACCGCGACCCATCCCGTGGTCGGCGCGCTGAGGCCGATGTACAGTGTGTCGGGAGTCCTGCTCATGCCCAGCCTGATCCCGGCGGCCTCCGTGACCAGGCTGTACTCCTTGTCCTCGAATACGCCGTCGACCTTCGCCGCCGTCGTCGTGACGCCCAGCGCGGGCCCTTGCGCCCCCGACGCGGATGCGACCGTCACCAGAAGAATGCTCAACCAGGAAACCAGGCGAAACCTCATTGACTTTTTTTCCTCCAATCGGCCCTTACACCTCTACAATAGAAAGAATCGACTCGTCGCGCAAGAACGGGGACGCCCAGAAGTTCCCCATCTTCCAAAGGTGGAGCGGAGGACCCCGGCCGCTTCGTGAAGAGATACGTGGGCAACGAAGTCGGGGACAGACCTGGCGGCGCCGCAACTGCGAAAAGGGACGTCGGAGAACTG
>JBKQPS010000192.1:0-14122 GCA_052144915.1 Spirochaetia bacterium
TGCAGCTTCAAAGGCGGGCCGTACTGCGAGATCACTCTTCAGTGGGCGATCTCATTCGCCCGGGTCAGGGACTGGCTTGCGCACGTTCTCACCCGGCGGTCCACGCTCTCCACGGCGCTGGAAGAAATCGACCATGACAAGGCACTGCTCCGCCAGCGGTTCGACGAAGTCACCCGTCTGAACGTCGAGCTCACCAAGCTCAACGCGGAGCTGAGCCAGAAGGTGACGATGCTCAAGGCGATCAACACCGCCACCAGCACGATTGTCTCCGTCGCGGACACCCGGAAAGTCCTGGAGCAGACAATGACTCCCATCGTCGAGGTGTTCGGGTTCGACCGGGCAATTATCATGCTCGTCAACGAATCCGACAAAACGCTCGACTTCAGCTACGGAGTCGGCGAATCCCCGGAATCGATGGAAAGGATGCGCGACTACCGGATCCCCCTCAGCCGGGACCAGAACCTGATGATTCGCGTGCTCAAGCAGGGAAAGCCGGTCCTCATCCCCAATGTGGAGTCCGCGGGCCTGCACTCCACCAACAGGATCCTCGCGGATTTCCGGCCGAGCTCCTTCATCGTCTGTCCGCTCATCGCGGAGGGCGGGCCGATCGGCATACTCGGGGTGGACCGGCGCGGAGATCACAAGCAGCCGACGGACACCGACCTGGAGTTCCTCTCCATCTTCGCGAACAACATCGCCACCGCGCTCAGCCGGGCGCGCCAGGACGAGGAGCTGAAGTCCAGCTATGTGAGCGCCGTGCGCTCCCTGGCAAAAGCGATCGAGGAGAAAGACACCTACACCCGCGGCCATTCGGAGCGCGTGGCGGCGATGGTGGAAAAGCTTGCGCGCACCCTCGGCGTGCCGGAGTCGGAGATCGAATACCTGCGTTTCGGGAGCATCCTCCATGATGTCGGGAAGATCGGGATCCCCGAGTCGATCGTGAAAAGCCCCAAGGCGCTGACCAGCGCCGAGTTCAATATCATCAAGAAGCACCCGTTGAAGGGGGTCGAAATCCTCCATCCCATCCCCTTCATCAAGGATCACATGTACCTTGTGCGCAATCACCACGAGCGCTGGGATGGGCGCGGGTATCCGGACGGCCTCGCCGGTGATGCAATCCCGCTCGGCGCGCAGATCGTCGCGATTGCCGACGCGTATGACGCGATGACTTCCTCACGGCCCTACCGCAAGGGGATGCCGCCGAAACAAGCTGCCAAGGAGATCGAAAAGAACGCTGGAACGCAGTTCTCCGAGAGGTTAGCCGAGGCGTTTCTCAAAAATCTGAAGGATCCGACCAAAAACTAAATTCTCTAAAAAAGAGATTGCATCTCCATTCCTCCTGTGATTGAATTTACCATCCAATTCACAATCAGGAGGATGGTATGAAGCTGAAGATCTCTGTGTTCTTCCAGTCCCCGGCGAACGTGTTCCTTTTTCGCCACATGAGCCCTCGAATCGCGCAGTCCTATCTGCATTCGATCGGCCGCCTCTACTATCTCATCAACCGCAAGGACAAGCGGGTGATCGAGAAGAACGTCCGGGAAGTGCTCCACGGGCAGGATGAAGGCTACGTGCGGAAAGTCGTTCGGGAGACATTCAAGGGCATCTTCACGCACTACTTCGAGAAGATGTTCTCCGCGTACCTCGACTATGGAACGGTGCGCTCCTACGTCGACAGGCATTTCAAGGTGGAAGGGGCCCACTTGCTCACCGAGGCCCTGGAGCAGGGAAAGGGCTGCATCCTCGTCACGACGCACTGGGGTGCGGTCGAGTTCATCCCCTGGGTTCTGCATACGCAGGGCGTGCCGACCAGCGTCATCCTCGAGTGCGCCACCGCCAAGCTGGCCAAGAGCCTCGGGGAGAAGGTCTCGCACACGGGCACCGAGCTCATCTCCTCGGAGCACTGCAAGTCGGTCTTCCTCCGGGCGATGCAGTCCCTGAAGGCGAACCGGGTGCTCATGACCCAGTGCGACGAAGTGGATGCCTGGCGCCGCCGCCGGAGCCATACCATCAGCCTTTTTGGCAAGGAGCTGTTCTTCGACAACACTATCGATGTTCTCGCGCACAGGTCGGGGGCGCCGGTGGTGGCTGCCTTCCTGAAACGGACGGGCGGGCACCGCTACACCCTGATCCTCGAAGACGTCTCCGTTCAGCGCGCTCCTCAGAGCACCGCGCGGGACTGCCTCAGCCTGTGGGAGAAATACGTTTCCCAGTACCCCGAGCAGTGGTACCAGTGGAAGAAGTGGAGCGCGATGAAAGCGGCCTAGCGAGCGCCTGAGGACTGGTGTGAGCGGCCTTCGCGTATAGACCCACGGCCGCCAGACAGTGTATTTTCCCTTCACACGGAGACAGCGGATGAAGTTTCATACCGAATACGTCACGTTCAATACTCGCGCCGCGCACGAATACGTCAACATGACCGGCAAGGTCGAGGCCGCCGTCCGCGCCAGCGGGTGCCGGGAGGGAATGGTCCTCGTGTCGGCCATGCACATCACCGCCGGCGTCTACGTGAACGACGCCGAGCAGGGCCTGATCGAGGACATCGACGAATGGGTGGAAACCCTCGCGCCGCGGCGCCCTGACTACCGTCACCATCACACGGGGGAAACGAACGGGGATGCGCATCTGAAGAACCTGCTCGTCGGGCACGAGGTCATCCTCCCCGTGACCGCCGGACGCCTGGACCTCGGGCCGTGGCAGCAGGTGTACTACGCGGAGTTCGACGGTCGTCGTCCCAAGCGCGTGATCATCAAGGTCATGGGAGAGTAGGGTCCCCGGTGAAAGTCCTGAAGTTCGGGGGCAGCTCCATGGCCGATGGAGAGCGGATCCGGGCCGTCGCCGACATCATCGCCGACGCCGCGCGGGGAGACCGCGTGGCCGTCGTCCTCTCGGCGATGAAAGGGGTCACCGACCGGCTGATCTCGCTCGCCCGTGCGGCGGAAGAGGGCTCCGAGGGATTGAAGGACGCCCTGGAGGCGGTGCGCGCCCAGCATTTCGACGCGGCACGGGCGCTTTTCGGCCCGGCCGACCAGGCATCCGCCCTGACGCCCCTTGCCATCATGTGCAATGAGCTCGAGGAAATCCTCCACGGTGTCGAGCTGATCCGCGAATGCTCCGCCCGGACGATGGATCTCGTCATGAGCTTCGGCGAGCGGCTCTCCTGCCGGCTGGCCGTGAGCTACATGTGCGCCCGGGGCATTCCCGCGGCGCTGGTGGACGCGAGGGAAATCGTTCGCACCGACGAACGCTTCGGATCGGCCGCGGTCGACTTTCCACAGAGCTACTCGCTCATCCGCGCGAAGCTCGAGACCATTGACGGCATCGCCGTGATCCCGGGATTCATCGGGGCGACCGCGAGAGGCGTCACGACGACCCTCGGCCGAAACGGCTCCGACTACACCGCCTCCATCATCGGGGCCGGAGTCGACGCGAAGGTGATCGAGATATGGACGGACGTGGACGGCGTGCTTTCGGCGGACCCGCGCCTGGTCCCGGAGGCGTTCGTGATTCCGGTCATCAGCTCCGAGGAGGCGATGGAGCTGTCCTACTTCGGGGCGAAGGTGATCCATCCCTACACCATGGTCCCCGCGGTGGAGAAGAACATCCCGATCCTCATCAAGAACAGCCTCAACCCCGCGGCGCCGGGCACGCTCATTGCACCCGCGGACACGATCACACGGGATGCCGCGCTGCCCATCACGGGAATCGCCTCGATCGAGGGCATATCGCTCGTGAACATCGAGGGCGGGGGTATGATGGGAATTCCCGGCTTTGCCGCGCGGATCTTCGCCGCCCTGGCCCGGGAAGGCATCAACATCATCATGATCTCCCAGGCGTCGTCGGAGCACACGATCTGCCTCGTGTTCCGGACCGCGGAGGGGGAGCGCGCCCTGGCCACGCTCAACCGCGAGCTTGCCCCGGAGCTGCACAGCCGGCGGATCGAGCGTTTCGAGCTGATGCGCGAGCTCCTCATCGTCTCGGTGATCGGGGAGAACATGCACGGCACGCCGGGCATGGCCGGCCGCCTGTTCAGCGCGCTGGGCAGGGCGGGGATCAACATCCTCGTCATCGCCCAGGGCTCCTCGGAGCGCAACATCTCCTTCGTGATCGAGGAAAAAAACCACGCGCGTGCCCTGCGCACGATCCACGCGGAGTTTCTCCCGGGACGACCGAAATAATGGCGCGCCTCGAACGCGTCTCGGTCTTTGCTCCCGCCACCGTGGCGAACGTCGCATCAGGATTCGACGTGCTGGGCTTCGCCCTGGACTCGCCCGGCGATTCGGCCACTGCCAGCCGCTCCGCGGAAAAGGGCGTGCGCGTCACCTCCATCACGGGCGATGCGGGCAGGCTTCCCCGCGATCCGAAAAAGAACACGGCCGCGGTCGCGGTTGCGGCTTTCCTGCAGGCCGTCGGGCACCCTTTCGGAATCGAGATTGCCCTGGCAAAGCGCATGCCGCTGAGCTCGGGGCTGGGAAGCTCCGCCGCCAGCGCGGTCGCCGCGGTCACCGCGGCGAACATCCTCGCCGGCAGGCCGCTCTCTCCGCGTGACCTTCTTCCATTTACCATGGAGGCCGAGCGGGTGGCGTGCGGATCGGCCCACGCCGACAACGTGGCCCCTTCGCTCCTGGGCGGGTTCGTCCTGATCCGCAGCTACGATCCGCTGGACATCGTGCAGCTGCCGGTCCCAAAGGGTCTCTCCTGCACGGTGGTTCACCCGCACGCGGAGCTGCGCACCGAGGACGCCCGCCGGGTGCTGAAGAAGGAAATCCGCCTCTCGGATGCCATTCGCCAGTGGGGGAACCTCGCTGCCCTGGTCGCCGCGCTCTACAACGGCGACCTCCAGCTGCTCGGCAGGTCTCTGCAGGATGTGGTCGCCGAGCCGGCGCGCTCCCTGCTCATCCCCGGCTTCGCGGGGGTCAAGACCGCCGCCATGACCGCGGGGGCGCTGGGGTGCTCCATCTCGGGTTCCGGCCCGTCGGTGTTCGCGTTGTGCGCGACCAGCGAAGACTCTTCACGCGCCGGGACCGCCATGGTGGAGGCGTTCCGCTCGGCCGGCCTGGCGAGCGACCTCTATCTCTCGACGGTGAATACGAAAGGCCCGGTGGAGACACCGGCGTGAGATTCGCCAGCGCGTCGCACCCCGGCGATGTCGTGAGCTTCCGCGAGGCGCTGTTTGCCGGCCTCGCCCCTGACGGGGGGCTGTACCATCCAGTCGACGCCCCGGACCTCACCCGGATTCTCCCCGTGCTGCAGGGGCTCTCCTCTTTTCAAGATGTGGCCGAGGAATGCTGCGCGGCAGTGCTTTCACCCGATATCCCGCCAGATCGGTCGCGGTCTCTATCGCGGCGTGCCCTGCCGTTTTCTCCGCAGCTGCGGCGCGTCGATTCGCATATACTCCTCCTCGAGCTGTTCCATGGCCCCACGTGCGCGTTCAAGGATTTCGGCGCGCAGTTCCTTGCCGCGGCCATGGAAGCCCTGCTCCCGCCTGAGACGCCGCGGATCCAGATCCTCGTGGCGACCAGCGGGGACACGGGCAGCGCGGTTGCCCACGCCTTCCATGGCCGGCAGAATATCGACGTCGTCATCCTCTACCCGTCCGGACGCGTGAGCGGCCTCCAGGAGAAGCAGCTCACGACCCTCGGGGGAAACGTCCACGCCCTGGAAGTGCGGGGGAGCTTCGACGACTGCCAGCGCCTCGTGAAGGAAGCGTTCACCGACACGACTCTACGAACGCGGCTGCGCCTCACCTCCGCGAACTCCATCAACGTCGGCCGGCTCGTCCCGCAGTGCCTGTACTACCTCTTCGCCGGCACCCGGCGCGCGGAGCTGCAGGGCTCGACGCCGACGTTCTGCGTGCCCAGCGGCAACTTCGGCAACCTCACCGCGGGCGTCTACGCGTGGCGATGGGGGCTGCCGGTGCGCCGCTTCATCGCCGCGACGAATGTGAACGACGTGGTGCCCCTCTACCTGCAGAGCGGCAGGTTCGATCCTCGTCCTTCGCAGCAGACGCTTTCCAACGCGATGGACGTGGGCAGTCCGAGCAACTTCGAAAGGCTGAAGGCGGCTTTCCAGGGAAGCTGGGAAGGGATGGCGTCGCGCATCGAAGGACGTTCGCTGACCGACTCCCGCACGCGGGAAATGATGCGCGCGGCGTACCGGGCCCATGGCCTGCTGATCGATCCGCACACTGCCGTGGGATACGCAGCGGCGCTGGACCACCTTGCCTCGGAGGGGGCCGGCGGCGAACAGGTCATCGTTCTCTCGACCGCTCACCCGGCGAAGTTTTCCGACATCGTGAATGAGGCGACGGGCGTCGTGCCGGAGATGCCCGAGCGGCTGGCACGGTCTCTCCGGCTCCCCAAATTCGCGCGGAAAATGGGCCCGACGTTCAAGGAGCTTTCAGACTTCCTGCTGGATTCGTTTGGCTGAGCCGGCGCCTCAGCGGCGCATTCGCGGCGACGCCTCAGCGGCGCATTCGTGCCCTCTGCCGGCGTCGCTTTTCCACGAGGAACGGATTGCCCCTGTCCTTCTGCCATGTCTTGTAGATCCTGCACGCCTCGTAGTAGCCCTCCTCGTCGGCGTACGAGGAAGCCGCGTCGGCCCGATAGAGCTCCAGCAGGAGCGGGAAAAGAGGGGAAGCGAAAATGGGATCCGTGCGGAACGGCGGCAGGATCTTCAGGGCCGGGGGCATCATGTGGTAGCGCACGAGGAACTCCACGGACCCGATCGTCTCTGCCGGAAACCCCAGGCGGCGAAGGAACCGCACGGCGATCTTCGCGCCGATCTCCGCGTGCCCGTCGAAGCGCTTGTCTCCGACGCTCGGCGCGTGCGGCTTCCCGCTGTCGTGCAGCATCAGGGCCAGGGACAGGATCACGTCCGGACGCTTGCGGTGCGTCAGCGTGGCCAGCGTGTGCTCCCAGACGTTGCCCTCGGGATGAAAGTCCTTGCCATGAGGAACCGCGGCCATCTCGGCAAGCTCCGGCCAGGCCTCCGCGACGAACCCCGCTGCGTCGAGGAGAGCAAGGCCTTTTTCCGGGCTCCGCGAGCCGAGCAGGCCGACGAGGAGGTCGCGCTGGTATGCCGGCGGCGGCAGCTCGTCGCCCCGGCCCCAGGCAAGGGTGGGCGCGTCCGCGGTGTAATGGTAGCGCGAGACCAGCCGCGCCGCCTCGCAGAGAGGGAGCCATGCAGGCGACGACTCACGCACCCCCCCGAGACGCGGCGCGCGCAGATCGGAGTACATGTCGAGCCTGTCGATAAACGCGTTGCGGCCCGGGTCGTACAGGAGACGGAGAACGCTGAAGGGAGCGTCGGGCGGCACGGAGAGAGAGTCGACGCATCTGAAGACCAGTCGCCGGCCCTCGCCCTGGACGGAGGCGTCCTCCAACGGAAGCCCCGGAAATTGCAGGTCGTCGAAAGCCTTTGCAAGTGAGACAAGGGATGCATCAGTGGCCAGGTACAGGGGGCCTGTTTCACCGACACGGAAGTACCTGTCCAGAGAGGAATAACCGCAGAGGAGGAAGGGAATGTTCTCCTCCTTCAGCCTCTCCAACACGTCGGTCATCGCTGTCCCCTCTCTTCGGTGTCGTGAATGGTACACAGAATCAGAGGCATTCGTCCACCGGGAGGCCCCTTCGTGGGCGGCGCGGACCTTCGCCGGCCGCTCGACAACTGCCGTGCTTTTGTTTACAATGTGTGTCAATGATAGGGCAAGGAGAGAGAACATGACAGCGATCGTCTGCGATATCTGCAAGAAGGCCGTTGCCGGCGCCCGCAAGGACGTCACCTACATCGCGTTGTTGGACAAGGACATCTGCATATCCTGCTCGGATGAGCTCATGGATGCGACGAAGCAGCAGATGAAGGCCCGCAAGCCCTACCTTTTCAAGGACTACCAGGAAACGCTCACGAAGAATCTCGCCCAGATGACCAGGTAGGAGAACCCTGCGCCGGTGGCGACCCTACGCGGGCGCAGATGCGCCGGCCGCGGGTATGTCCTTGAATCCGGTGTACGCGGCCAGGACGCCGGGGAGCCGCACGCTGCCGTCGGCCTGCTGGAAGTTCTCCAGGAGTGCGATCAAAGTGCGCGAGACCGCGAGTGCCGTCCCGTTCAGCGTGTGGACGAAGGGATTTTTCCCTCCCGGGTCCTTGAACCGGATGCCGAGGCGCCGGGCCTGGTAGTCGGTGCAGTTCGACGCACTGGTGATCTCCCCCCATTCGCCCTTTTCCCCGCGGCCGGGCATCCACGCCTCGATGTCGAACTTCCTGTAGGCAGGGCCGCCGAGGTCACCCGTGCACGTGTCCACAATACGGTAGGGAATCTCCAGACCCTGGAAGATCTTTTCCTCCACGCCGATGAGCCGATCGAGCATCGCCTCGGATTCCGAGGGCAGGCTGAAGACGAACATCTCCACCTTGGTGAACTGGTGGACGCGATAGAGTCCCTTTGAGAACTGCCCTGCGGCGCCCGCCTCGCGTCGGAAGCAATGGGAGAGGCCGGCGAAGCAAATGGGGAGCTGTTCGGCGGGGAGGACCTTGCCGGCGTTGTAACCGCCGAGAGTGAACTCCGCGGTGGCGATCAGGCAGAGGTCCGTGCCCTCCAAGGGGTAGATATTGCTCTCGGGCCCCCGCGGGTTGAATCCATGACCCGCCACGATTTCCTCGCGCGCCACGTCCGGAGTGATCATCGGCGTGAAGCCTTCGCGCAGCAGCGTGTCCATGGCGTATCGCACCAGCGACAGCTCCAGTATCACCGCCTGGTTCTTCAGGTAGTAGAACTTCTGCCCGGCGACCTTTGCGCCGGTTTCGAAATCCACGAGGTCCAGGGCCTGCCCGATCTGCACGTGGTCCCGCGGGGCGAAAGAGAATGAAAGGGGCTTCCCCCACGTGCGCAGCTGCAGGTTGCCGGCCTCGCCTTCTGCGACGGGAGCGGAGGGATGGGACATGTTGGGAATCTTCAGCGCCTCCTCGGTGAGCTTTTTCTCCGTCTCTTCGTGGCGCTTCTCCAGCTCCGCGATGCTCTCCTTCAGGCGTTTGCCCTCCTCGATGAGAGGAGTCCGTTCCTCGGCGGTGAGCTTGCCCTTCATGCGGTCGGCGTTGGCGTTCCGCGCCGCGCGCAGCGACTCCAGCTCCTTCAGCAGCTGGTTGCGCTGGTCGTAGTACCGCACGACGAGATCCGGGTCCGCCGTCACGTGCCGGTGCGCGACATTCGTCCGAACGGCCTCGACATTGTCACGGATGAATTTCAGATCGAGCATGCGGGGATCATACCGGAGCCGCGCGGCCGTGGCAATGCAGACTGCCGGCGCGCTATCCTTCGAAATCCGCGGCTTTCCGCGCGGCTGCTTCCACCGCCTCCATGACTGCCGCTGTGAAGCCGCCTTTTTCCAGCGCGCGCACGCCCTGGATGGTGGTTCCCGCCGGCGAGGTGACCCGGCTGGCCAGCTCCATGGGGTGGGTCCCGTCCTTCAGGAGACTCGCGGCGCCTTCCAGTCCCGCGACCGCCACGGCGAGGGCTGTCCGGTAGTCGAACCCTGCCGCCACGCCGCCCTGCGCCATGGCGTGCACGAACTGGAAGACAAAAGCGAGGCCGGATCCGGAAACGCCGGTCATGGCGCTCATGAGTTTTTCCGGGATCTCGAGGGCAGTTCCCAGCGCGCCCGCAAGCTCAAGCACATCCCCCCGCAGCTGCACCCGCGCGCCCGGGTGAAGGGACACGCCGACCATGGACGCGCTCTTCACCGCGGCGAGGGTCGGCATGAAGCGCGCCACCTGGTCCGTGCCGAGCGAATCGGCGATTGCCTGGATCTTCCGTCCCGCGAGGATCGAGATGACTGCCGCGCCGCCGGAGACGCCCTTCACCCCCTGCGCAAATGCCGCAAAGTCCTGGGGCTTTATCGCGAGAACCGTGATGTCGCTGCCCCGCAGCACTTCCGAAGCGGTACCGGCCACGGTGAGCCCGCCGATACCAGCCGCCGCCTCCCGCCGATCCTCCTTCGCGTCATGGACCAGGAGAGACAGGCGGGGGAGCTTTCGCATGAAACCCGTCGCAAATGCCTCTCCCATGATGCCGAATCCGATGATGCCGATCCGTTTCATGGCCGTCATTGTAGCAAAACATTCCCCGCGCCGATACTGCCGTTGAGAAGTATCTTTCCAGCGGGGAAGGCGATGAAGATCGGGATCCTTTCGGACTCGCACGACCACATGCCGAACATCGAGAAGGCGGTCGAGCTGTTTTCAAAAATCGGCGTGGAGGCGGTCATCCATGCCGGTGACTTCTGTTCGCCGTTCACGCTCGCCCAGTTCAGTCCGCTGGAGGACAAAGGCCTGAAGATGTATGCGGTGTTCGGCAACAACGACGGGGACCGTGCCCTGCTCGTTCGACGGGGCGGGGACTTCTGTTCCTTCGCAGACGGATCGAGAATCGTGACGTTGGACGGCAGGACGTTCGCCGTGATGCATTACCCGGACCTGGCCGACGATCTTTTCCGGTCTGGGGCGTACGATGTCGTCGTGTATGGCCACGATCACAAGCGACGGGTCGAAGGTGGCGCAAAGAAACTCCTCAACCCCGGCACCTGCGCGGGGTACCTGGCGGACGCCGCGACGGTGGCCGTGCTGGAGACCTCGGATCTCCGGGTGGAGATCATGAGCCTCTGACGGAGGCCTCGCGCGGTCAACCGGAAGACCTCCGGCGGCCGGGCGCTGAAAGTCCTTGACTTCTGTCATCCCCGGTCATATAAAGAAGAGAAAGGGTTCAAGTTGGATTTTGGGAGTGTCGATAAGACTAGGTGAAAGGAAGGTCGTATGACCGTTGAAAGGATAGGCCCGCTCGAGCCCTCATCGAACGTGAAAAAGGCCGAAAAGGCCTCGAAACTGAAGCCCAAGAGCGATGTCGATTCCATCAACGTCTCCCAGGAGGCGCGCTCCAAGGCCGAGGTGTTCAAGGCGCTGGAGACGACGAAGACCGCCCCCGATGTCCGCGTGGACAGGGTCGCGGAAGTCAAGCGCAAGCTGCAGGATCCTTCCTATCCGTCGCAGGAAGTCATCGAGAAGACCGCGGAGGGCATACTCAAGTCCTTCGGCGTGTAGACCTGCGAGAATGTCACGCACGGCACGAAGTACCGTGCCCGCGGTGACAGCCTCAACGTGGGGTTCAGGCGGAGACATCCTTCGGGATTCTCCGCTTTTTTTTCACGCGCGCGGCCACATCGCGCCGGCCGCGCCGTGGAGGGAGGGCAACGATGCCGGATATCATTTTCCACATCCCGACACGCGTCGTGTTCGGGCTGGATACGGTCAACCGCATCGGGCAGCTTGCCGCGGAGTACGGCGAGCGCGCCTTCCTCGTCACCGAGGCCATCCTCTACGAAGGAAAGGTGATCAACAAGGTCCAGGAAATCCTCGACAAGAAAGGCATGCAGCACATCGTCTTCGACGAGGTGGTGCCCAATGCCACCAGCAAGACCGTCGATGAGGGCGTGACCCTCGCCCGGGGTTCCCACGCGGACGTGGTGATCGGGCTCGGCGGCGTGCGCACCCTCTCCATCGCGAAGTGCATCGCGATGACCGCCACGGCGGACAACGACATGGACGACTTCCTCTCCGGGGTGCAGCCGCAGAAGGAGCCGCTGGCGTACGTGGAGGTGCCGACCACGTGCCGCAACCCGTTCCTCTTCAGCGAGGAGTATCTCATCGTCGACGGGCGGGACCGGACCGGCAGGATCGGCAGGGCGCAGAAGGGAATCACGAAGGCGGCGCTCATCGATCCGAAGCTGAGCCTGACGCTGCCGGCAAAATACACCGCCACGACGATCATGGACACCCTCCTGGAGTGCATCGAGGGCTACCTCTCCGCAAAAGCGAACGTCCTCTCGGACACATACTTCCTGCGGGCAATCGAATTGCTGGGCGGCATGATCAAGGACGGGATCCTCGCCGTGGACGACATCCGCATGCGGATGAACGCGAGCGTGGCCGGGCTCCTCAACGGCCTGGGGCTCGCTACCAGCAGGCTGGGCATCGGATCCGCGCTCTCCTTCGCGATCAACGCCCGGTTCATGGCGCCCAAGTCGTGGGTCTCCACCATCCTCCTGCCCTACGTGATGGAGTTCGCCGTGAACGTGCGGGGCGACCGTATTGCGCAGATCGCCCGTCTGCTCGGGGAGGACCTGAGTGACACGACTTCGGTAGAGGCGCCGGTCCGGGCGATCGATGCGGTCCGCCGGATCATCGCATCCCTGGGCCTGCCCACGCGCCTGCGGGAGTTCGACCTGTCCCTGGACGAGATGATCGAGGTGGCCGGCGCGGCCAGGAGCTACGATATGATGAACTACCTGCCGAGGGTCGTCTCCACCGAAGACCTCTACGAGCTGATCAAGTCGGCATTCTGAGCGGATGTTTCCCGCATCGAAGCTCGGCGAGCTTTCACCCCGGACGCGCCTGCGGAAGGTCGCCCGCATCCTCCAGGGCATCGAAATCGAGGCGGCCGGCGGGCATCCACCCGACACCGGTTACCTGGGCGAGGTGCTCCGGCACTTCGGAAACGGCATGCCCGCGGGGGTCGAGGACGCCGCGGCGGCACTGGCAGGCTTGTTCCCCTGCCCCGACGACAGCCCTGCTCTCATCCGCCGGGTGAACTCCCTGCGCCACGCGATCCTTTCGGCGCTTCACGCCGAACCGGCGGAGTGGGACCTGGTGGATGTGAGAACGGGACGGCTCGACCGCTCCGGGCGGGGCCCCCTGCCGATGGACGTCTACCTCGAAGACGTGCGGTCACCTTTCAATGTCGGATCCATCTTTCGCACCGCCGAGGCCTTCGGCGCGCGGCGGATCCTGCTTTCCCCGCGAACGCCGCTGCCGAGCCACCCGCGCGCCCTGAGGACTTCCCTCGGGGCCGCCGGCGCCCTCCCATGGGAACGGGCCGAGCTGCCCGACGCGCAGTCCGCGGTCGGCGTCTTCGCGCTGGAGCTGGGTGGGACGTCGATCGACACGTTCGACTTCCCGCGCGGCGGAATCGTCCTGGTAGGTTCCGAAGAGCTCGGCCTGAGCCCTGATGCGCTGCGGCTTGCCGACCGGCAGTGCGGGAGGGTCAGCATTCCCCTCCGTGGCGCGAAGCGCTCGCTGAATGTTTCCGTGGCGTTCGGCATCCTGATGCACGCCTGGCAGCACGCACTCACGCGGGAGGCGCAGTAGCCGCGCCCCCCGCGCCTTCCAGAGCGCGGTCCAGGACCGGGGGAGGCTCGTCGTCCACGAACCGCACCCCGCGCCATGGCTGGAACGAGAGGAACCACCGCTCCTTGTACAGCCAGAGCCGGGCGCGCCGCCCTTCGCTCATGCGCGCAATGATCGGCCCCACCGTGTCCAGGAGGGACACCGGGGCCCGGGTTGTTCCTCCGAGGAGTATGGATCGGGGGAGTATTGCGGAAACCTCACGGTCCGGCATCTGGGCCTCCGTCACTTCCCCGGAGTCCATCCTCACGGAGGCGATCACCCTCAGGCGCTGACCCTGCAGCTCCGGCCTAGCTCTCACGATTGTTCCCACGGGACGCTTCATGACACGCCCTCCTCGAAGTACTAGAAAGGGACGTGTGGCGCGGTGATTGTGTTCGGCCGCCGCGCGGTATACGGGCCCTGCCCGTGCGGTATTCAGACGCTGCCCCCCGTGAGGAGCGTGATGGGCCTTAGCGCTTCAAAGCTTTTTCGATCTCGGGCTTGTTGAAACCCACGATGATCTTGCCGTTGACGTCGATCACAGGAACGCCCATCTGGCCGGACTTGCGGAGCATCTCCTCGGCCTTCCTCTGATCGGAGGCCACATTGTACTCGGTGAAAGAGACGTGCTGCGTGCGGAAGAACTCCTTCGCCACTTTACAGTATCCACAGCTGGGGGTCGTGTAGATCGTCACTGCCATGCTCGTGCTCCCATTTTCAGATTATATATGGAGACTACTATATAGCAGACCTGCCGTCAAGCCCCCCGGCGGCAGCGGCAGCGGGAGCGCTTTCAGAAAGTTGGTAGGCATCGCGTAGGAAGGTGCCCGTCCGATCCGGCAGGACTCGCGCGCCTTCATGGAAACCGCTCCGTGACAGCCGTTTCACTTGCTTTTAGGAAGGAATCGCC
>JBKQPS010000193.1:0-6895 GCA_052144915.1 Spirochaetia bacterium
CCATTTTCGCCCCGCTGGACAAGATCGACGCGATCGTCACCGATTCCCTGCGCGAAGAGGAAAGGCGGCAGATGGAAGAGAACGGGATCGAGCCGATTGTCGCCGGTCCCGGCTGAGCGCGGCCCCCCCTTGCAGTCACATGACGGTATTCTGGGCCCACAAGGACTTGAACCTTGGACCAACGGATTATGAGTCCGTCGCTCTGACCAACTGAGCTATGGGCCCCGGCTCCCTACCCTAGTGAAATCAGCCCTGGTGTCAAGGCTTCAGGTTTTCCCCTGTTTTCCCCGGCACTTTTCGCACGGCCCCTGCTCTCCCGCCGTCCCAACATTGACACCGCCCGTTAGCCGCCGCTATGCTCAGTGCCTGCGCCGGCGTGATGAAATGGCAGACATGCCAGACTCAACATCTGGTGAGGGGCAACTCTCGTGTCGGTTCAAGTCCGACCGCCGGCATCACGCCTCGAACGCTTTCCCCCTGACTGCCTGATCGGCGTCCGCGCTCTCGAATCGCCGCGGTGTTCCAGGTCAATTGATCCAATCTGGAACAGTGGCGCAGGATTCTGGAGCGCCTCATCCCGTCCGCACACTCGTCCTTTTTCCCGATGCTGCCAGGAGTAAGGAGACATCCAGCCGCACCGGCGCCTGCCTGGCACGCTTCTTGAATCAGAAAAGACCATGGACACACACATCAAGGCCGTCACAGGCAAGAAGGCCCGCAGCTCCATTTCCACCAAGATCATCCTCGTTCAGATGGCAGTGGTGCTTTGCGCGATGGGGGGCTACGGGCTGCTCTCCTACATGCAGAGGTCAAAGCAGCTCAACCAGTCGATTCAGACGCGGGAGAAGCAGGTGGAGCAGCGCCTTCCGGCGAGTCTCTCCATCCCGCTGTGGAACATGGACAACGCGTCCGTCGACATGCTCGTCGGCCTCGAGATGATGGACCCCGACGTGCAGGCCATCGTCGTCAGCAGCGATTCAGGCGTCCGCGGCAAGGTGAGAGACCAGGCATCGCTGCCGGTCGATTACACCGAGGCCGACGGAAAGGCACTCGCGGCATCGCGGCTGCACCTGCTGGCGGCAAAAGTCGTCTTCCAGGAAAAGGCCTTCGGCACGGTCGACGTCTACTATTCGGACGCTTCGATCAGGGCGCAGCTCAAGGCGGATCTCGTCTCGACCTTCGGGATGACCCTGTCCGTCATCCTGGTTCTCGCCCTTGCCACCTGGCTCATCAGCAGGTTCCTGCTGAGACGGCCCCTCGCCCTGGTCGATTTCGCCGTCGAACGAATCGCGCACGGAGATCTCAGCGCGACCGTGCACTTCAAGTCCAGTGACGAGCTGGGAAGCCTCGCCGACGGCATCAACGAGATGATCGCCCAGCTGCGAGGCATGGTCGGGCAGATCCGCGGGACCGCGGAATCGCTGGCCGGGTCGAGCACCCAGATCTCGGAGAGCGCACGACAGCTGGCCTCCAGCGCGCAGAGCCAGGCAGCGACCCTCGAAGAGACCAGTGCGTCGGTCGAGGAGCTGACATCGAGTGTCGAACAGGTGGCTACCCACGCCCAGAACCAGGCGGCGTCAGTGGAACAGTCTTCCCACTCCATGAACGAGATGCGCACGTCGGCGGAGGACGTCTCCCGGACGTTGAAAGACGTGTCGGTCTCATCGCAGGAGTCGGTGCGAATGGCCCATTCCGGAGTCGATGCGGTGAACGCCAGCGTGTTGGCCATCCAGTCGATCGCGGAAAAATCCGAGCAGATCGGGAGCATCGTCACGGTGATCTCGGATATCGCCGACCAGACCAACCTGCTTTCCCTGAATGCATCCATCGAGGCCGCACGCGCGGGAGAGCATGGGAGAGGGTTCGCCGTCGTGGCCCAGGAAGTGAGCAAGCTCGCGGAAAGAAGCGGCTCATCAACGCGCGAGATCCGGAAGCTGATCAGCGACACAGAGCAGAACGTCACCAAGGGAGTGAGGGTTGCCCAGGGAGCGCTGGAAGCCATGAACGCGATCATCGTGGGGGCCCAGAACACCAACCAGGCAATCGAGACCCTCTCCGGTCGCATCCAGGCTCAAATCCAGTCGATTTCAACCGTGGCGGCGGCCACCGAGTCGATCACCGAGATGTCGCACAGCATTTCCGCGGCAACCGAGGAGCAGACCACAAACGCCCGCCAGGTCGCGACCGCCATGGAGAACGTGAACGAGCTCACGCAGCAGGCGGCGGATGCCGCGGACCAGATGTCGCACGGAACCATCGAGCTGACGAACCTCGCGCAGCAGCTGAAGGCGCTCGTCAAGCAGTTCGCGGTCGCAGAGACCGGCGCGACAACGGACCTCACGTCCCGGCCGACCCTGACCTCGCCGTCGGCTGGCCCAATCCAGGCACTTACCCTCGAAGGGTAAAAAATATCCAAGGAGGTTCCCATGCGGAACAGGTTCCATGTCCTTTGCGTGCTTTTCCTGGCGGTTGTCGCGATGACGGCGGGCGCACAGACCGAGCTCAAGGCCGCGGTCGGCCTCAGCCTGCCACCCTACATCATCCAGGGACCGGACAACGGAGTGGATGCCGATATCGTCCGGCAGGCCCTGCTGGCTTCGAACTACACGCTGAAGCTCCAGTACGTGCCCTTTGCGCGGGTCGCCGTGAGCATGGCCAACAAGAGCGCCGATTGCGCGTTCCCCATCAACGAGGCATCCGGGGTGACCGGCGTGTTCTACAGCGATTCGCACATCAACTACCAGAATGTCGTTGTGGCGCTCAAGTCGCGCGCCCTGAAGATCTCCTCACCCGCTGATCTGAAGAGCCTGCGAGTCGTCGCCTTCGGTGACGCCCCAAACTATCTCGGTCTCGAGTTCGCCGCCATGGCGAAAGCGAACAAGAGCTACAGCGAGCTGGCTGACCAGCAGTCACAGGTCAAGATGCTCTTCAAGGATCGTGCCGATGCCCTCGTCATGGACATCAACATCTTCAAGTACTTCCGGCAGAACATCAAAGACATGGACGTGAGCCAGGATGTCGTGTTCTACCAGATCTTCCCGCCGACCGCATACAAGGTCGCGTTCACGAGCAAGGACGTCTGTGAAAAGTTCAACGCGGGCCTCAAGGCGATCAAGGCTTCGGGAAAGTACGCGGAGATCTTCAAGACATACATCAAAGAATAGGGGACCCCGGGAGCTCTGCTCGCGGCGGGGCGGCACGGAGCCCCCCCCGAGCAGGGTCCGGAGCATCCCGGGACCGGCGAGGCCGCGCGCCGCATGGCCGCCGCAGACCGCGTCAGAATTGATAGCCGAGTCCGATGTCAACTCGCGAGTGGCCGGCGGCGAACCCGAACGATGTGTTTTCCGAAGAAGAGACGACGATATTTCCCCCGAGAGCCACTCCCAGGGCGAAATCGAGACTGAAACTCCCGGGCAGCGCCAGCATGTAGCCGACGACGGGAGCAGCGCCCAGGAAAATGGTCGTGTCCTGGTTCCCGCTCCACTCCACGTCGAGCGACCCCACCGCCGCAAGCCCGACGAAAAAGCCGTTCAACCCCCGGTCGAAAGGATGCCAATCCACCTCGACCCACGGCTGGAAGTCGAAAGAATCCAGGGTCGAATACGAGACTGAGTTGGGGACGGTCGAGGCAACGAGGAACTCGAAGCGCGGAATGATCGACAGGGTGTAGTGGTCGGAGAGCACCCGCTGGTAGGCGACTGACAGCGGGATGGCGACCAGCCCCGAGGTGGAATCGGCGACCGCCGTTATCGGCGCTCCCAGCACGTTGACCGAAATCGTGTTCTGCGCACCCGAGGCCCGATCCTGTGCGGACCCGAGGACGGACGAGAGGAAAAACAGGGCACAGACCACGGCCGGCGCTCTCGCGATTCTCCGCTGCATATCGTCTCCCGATGAATCCCGACTATAACCGACGAAAGGCCCTCCGGCAAGACTGTCGTGCCAGTTGCGTGCATGGTCATGGCGTCCGCGTCCCTTTCGGGACGTAATCGAAGAATCGTTCCGTCGTCCCGCCGGATGTCCACTCCGCCCGAAGGCGCGTCTTTTTCTCGACTCTTCGCAGCGCGGACAGGAGCGCCCGATTCAGATCGCGCGCATTCTCGCCAGTCATTTTCGCGGTGACGGCGAAGCCATCCCCGGTTCTCTCGATCGAGCCCTCGGGGATCAGCTGGTCCAGGACCACCTTGATCTGCGCGACCGCCTGAGTGCTGATTGTCGCGACCAGGCTGAACTCCGTGCCGCGTTTCATCCCTCTCCCTCCCCCGGTTGGAGCTTCTGCGGGATCGAGGCTCTTCGATCCTCCTTTCCGCGCACCAGGGAAAATCCGGCCGCAACGACGCAGAGCGCGATCGAGACGAAGAATGCATTGCGGATGCCCACGACAAACGCCTGCATCGCCTGCGACCCCAGGGTCACATTCGTTCCGACGAACAGCCGCATCATCGCCTCCCGCGGAAGGCTGCCCGCGGCGACCGCCAGCGCGAGGGCAAAGCTGGTCACCATGCCGGTCTGCCGCAGCGTGGCGAGCGTTGCGGAGGCGATGCCCAGGCGATGCCGCGGGGCTCCGTTCATCGCGGCGCTCGTGTTGGGGGACCAGAAAAGTCCGGTGCCGAGCCCGACCAGCACGAGGCCGACCGCGAGGGTTCCGTAGCTCGTCGTGGGGGACAGCGTGGTCACGAACCATACGAGCGCCGCTGCCTGGAGCAGGAGGCCGGCGGTGGCGGGGATCCGGGCGCCGATGCGATCGGCCAGCATGCCGCTCAGCGGCCCCGTCACCGCGCTCATGATGGAAAGCGGGATCAGGAAGAGCGCCGCAGTGAGGGGGCTGTAGCCGCGCACTCCCTGGAAGTAGAACACGATGAGGAAGTTGACGGCAAACATCGCGAGGGACTGCAGCATCGCCGCCACCACGGAAAAGTTGTACACGCGATTCTTGAAGAGCGAGAGATCGAGCACGGGATTCGCTACCCGCCGCTCGCGGGTGAAAAAGACGGCCAGCATCACGACGAAAAAGATGAACAGCGAAAGGATCGGAAGCGACGTCCAGCTCACCTGGATGCCGAGGGTGAGCGCGAAGAGCAGGGCCACGAGCCCGAGACTGAAGACGGCCGCGCCGCCTAGGTCGAACTTCTCGGTCCTGTTGCGGGTCGACATCTCCTTCAGCGCCAGGTAGCCCCACACCGTGCCCAGGATCCCGATGGGCACGTTGATGTAGAAGATCCATCGCCAGTTTGCCGCCGAAAGTATCAGGCCGCCCAGGAGAGGACCGGCGATTCCGCCGACCGCCCAGGTCACGCCATTGATCCCCAGGGCGCGCCCCCGCTGGTGGGCCGGAAAGACCTCCGCGATGATTGCCGGGCTGTTCACCATCATGAAGGCTGCCCCGGCGCCCTGCACGAGCCGGAAGGCGATGAGCTGGGATGCGCTGCCCGACAGGCCGCAGAGCGCCGACCCGATCGTGAAGATGACGAATCCGAGGTTGTACATCCGCACGCGGCCGAACATGTCCGCGATGCGCCCGAACGTCAGGAGGCAGACCGTGCTGATGAGGATGTAGGCCATGATGACCCACACCATCTCGACCAGGCCCGCGTGCAGCTTCACCATCATGTCGGGCAGGGCCAGGATCACGATCGTGCCGTCGATGGCCGCCATGAGGGCCCCGATCGTCGTCACGGAAAGCGCGATCCACTTGTAGTCGATGCCCCGATGCGCCGGCGGGCTCCCGGCGGCGTCCGCGGCCACGGGAGCCCCTCCCGTCTCCTTCATTCGGTCTTTGTGAGCCCGGCGGAGGCGATATACAGCGCGCCGACCCCGCCCAGGTGAGCGGCGACCCTCAGGACTTCCGCAATCTCCTGGTCCGTGGCTCCTGCCTTTCGCGCCTGGGCGGCGAGGCTCCGTACGCCGTTCTCCGCTCCATGGGCCGCGTCGAAGGCCATGGCGATGAGAAGCTTCAGCTTCCGCGGCAGGGCTCCGTCCGCGTAAACGAACTCGCTCTGCTCCCGAAGGCGCCTTACCGCCTCCGGGTCGATTCTCCCGATCGTTTCCAATGGATCGTAGGGCATGCTCTCCTCCGTTCTCGAGTTCCATGATGCATCGGTTTCCACAATCTTTCCATGAACAAGGACTGAATAGAGCATAAAGAATACGTTATTCGGAGCGGGCCGCCATGGACCGCGGCCCAGCTTCCGGCTACTATTCCGCCCACCATGAACCGTGGCCGCATCGCCGCGCTTTTCGGGGCGTCAGTCCTGTACTTCGTCGCCCTGTACGCATATGTGCCGAGCCTGCCTGCCTATGTCGCGGAGCGCACCTCCCGGCTCGCGGCGGTCGGAGTCGTCCTCTCCATGTACGGCCTGTGGCAGGCTGTGCTGCGGATGCCGCTGGGCGTCGTGACAACCGCGACGGGCCGGAACAAACCCTACCTCCTGGGCGGGGTGCTCCTGGCAGGGATCGGCGCCGTGGTCATGGCGCTCGGAAGGTCTCTCGGGATGCTGGCCTTCGGGCGGGCGCTCACCGGGGTTTCCGCCGCGGTCTGGGTGCCCATGATGGTCGTCTTTGCCGGCTTTTTTCCGCACGAGCGGACGATCTTTGCGACCTCTCTCCTCTCCTTCGCCTCCTCCCTCGGAATGATGATCGGGACCGGCCTCACGGGATTCCTGGAAACGCGGGGCGGAACCGGTCTCGCGTTTTTCGCGGCCGCGGGACTTTCGATTGCCGCGAGCATCATCGTGGCAGGTGTGAGGATTCCCCGAACGGACGCCGGGCATCGCGCGCAGGTCACGGCACGATCGGTCCTCGCCATCTTCCGCCGTCGCGACGTGCTGGTCCCCTCTTTCACGAACGCCCTCTGCCAGTTCGGGGTCTGGGCGCTGACCTTCGGATTCATGCCCCT
>JBKQPS010000194.1:0-6474 GCA_052144915.1 Spirochaetia bacterium
TCGCAATCTGACGTTCAGAAGCTTCTCAAGGCCTCGAAGAAGTCTCCCGCGGTGAAAAAGGAAAAGGCGCCGGCGAAAAAAGCCCTGCCGGCAAAGAAGCGCGCTACGTCGAAACCCTCTGTTCCGCCTGCCGCACAGCCGGGTGGCAGCGCTGCAAAGGCGAAGGTGAAGCCTGCTTCCTCCTCCTTCTGGACCAGGCTGTTCGGTGGCCCGAAGAAGAAGCCGAAGATACGCCTGCTGGACGCGAAAACCACCAGATAGGAGAGCGCGTGCTCCCTGCCCCGGCACTTCACACTCGTTCATCGCCGCAGTCCGGCGGGGTCGCGCGAGACATCGGCCGAGAGGAAGAATGAAGAGACGCCTGTTCACGGATATGGATGTGACTCCCACCGACAGCCTGCTTCGCAAGAAACTGGGAGCCGCGATGGACTATTACGTCGGCATCGTGTCGACCTCCGGCAGGTACCGGAAACAGTGGCAGTTCAACCGCGGGAACGGGTGGATTCTGAAGGTCGACGACATGCGCAAGGCCCTGTACTACCTCATCGCATTCGAAGATGGCGTGGAGGTCTCGTGCACGGTGCGGGAGAGCGAGTGGGTGGAGCTCCTGAATTGCGAGGATCTCCGGGAGGTTCACGCCCAGCTGGAATCCGGAACGAAGTATTCTGAAGGGTATGCGCTTCGCTTCGGCGTCGAGAGCGCGGGCGAGTGCAAATCCGTGTCGAAGTTCCTCACGCAGCTGATCAGGATGCGGTCATAGCCCCCGGGGGGCAGCTCCTCCCCGGGGGCCCGCCGTCCTGCGAATTCTGTGCATCGGCGCTACAATGCAGGTACGAAGCTGGTGGCGGCGATGAGAGGAGCGGTGGTCAGGGGAATTCTCTTTTCCGCGATGACGATGTTCGCATCCTGCGCAACACAGCCGGGCCCCGAGGTCGCGCGCACGTCAACCTACCGCAATGCGCACCATATCCAGCTCGAGTATCCCAGCTCGTGGCAGCTCGATGACATGTCGAAGAGCTACGGAAGCCTCGATGACGCAGAGAAGGAGGGAGCCTCCTACATCCAGGTCTACAGCTACGACCCGACGAATGTTCAAAACCCCACAGATCCCGTTTCGCAGAGTCAGGTCAAGGTCGCGATACTCTTCAAGAGAAACCTCGACAATCTCGACTATTCGAAGGTGCTCGGAGGGATGGAAGACCGAATAGTGGAGAAGACAGTGTTCCGGGTCAACGGGAAAATCGCCTACAAGGTGCTCTCCTGGATCACGAACGAGGAGACACACGGAAGGCTGGAGATGCTCTCAATCGAATACCTCGATCAGGATCTGTACGTGCGGTTCCTCTGCTATCCGTGGAACTCCGTGTACCTGAAGGAGTTCGAGGCCCTGGCAAGGAGCTTTCGCTACAAGGGGAGGTAGGGATCCGCGCAGCGCGAAGTATTGACCGCGGCCACGAACGGCGCGTAGACTGGCGGTGCCCATGAGCAGGGACATGCAGAAAACCGAGATTCCCGCCGAAAAGCTGGAGCTCTACGACAAGCTCATCCGCGAAAGACCCCACATCAAGCGAAAAGGAGTCGGGCTTCCGTACACCTCGGTGCACGGGCACATGTATTCCTTCCTGTCCGCCGCCGGTTCCCTGGCCCTGCGACTTCCCAAAGGCGCGCGGCAGGACTTCCTCTCGAAATACACGACGACCCTTTTTGTTGCCCACGGCACTGTCCTGAAGGAATACGTGGAAGTGCCGGAGAAGCTCTTTCGGAACACCGGCGAGCTTCTCCCGCACTTCGATCGGAGCTACGAGTACGCGAAGAGCCTGAAGCCGAAGCCCCCGCGGAAGACCGGCCGCGGGAAAAAGGGCACACCATCGGATAGGGGCGGACGCATCCCGGCGCGCCGCAGGAGAATCAGCCGCGCCTGATCCCGGGCAGGGGGCGGAGTTCACATTCCCGCGTAGTACGCGTATTCCACCACTTCCAGGTTGCTGGCCACGCTCGTCACCCCCTCCACCGTGCGGGCAATCTCGACGCACCGGTCGATCGTGGCGAGAACGCGAACCCTCCCGTGCAGGCTGACCGCGCCATTTTCGCTCACCACGTCCAGGAACATGGCGGGAACCCGCTCGCGATAGAGGACGGCGATGACAACGTCCTGGGCGATGCGAAGGTCGCGCAGGGTGTCACGGGTGCGGCCGTCGACGCCGGAATAGAGCGGAGAACGCAGGAGCGCGGCAACCATGTCGCAGGTTTCGGCAGGAGATATCGCCGCCGTGTTGACCACCAGGTCATAGCTCGCCGGTGAGTCCCAGGCGGCGTTGAAGAAATACCTCTGGTATCCCGCGCGGTCGTGATCGCTCTGATGGATCACGCGGAGCGCCTCCTGCTCGTCGATGCCGTGCCGCTCCCGAACCCGCTGCGCGCGGACCTTGAGGGGAGCGATGATCCGCATCGTCAGCGCCCCGGGGATGCCGTGGAAGATGACGTTAGCGCCCCGGCCGACGATGATGCACTCCTGTTCGCTGGCGAACCGGTACATGGCGGCCTTCATGAACGTGAGGTAGCGGTCCTTCTGCAGGGTGAACTGCTCCCAGAAGCCCGGCCTCTTTTCCTCGTCCTCGTCGAAACGCTGCTCGGGCATGCCCAGCGTCCTGAGGAGAGCCTCCAGGGATTTCTTGTCGAGCTTGGAATAGCCGAACCGGGACGCGAGCGTGTCCGCGATCACGGTTCCCATGCTTCCGAGCTCCCTCGAGATCGTAAGGATCGGCATTGAAATTCCCTCAATGGAAAAACAACCGAGGGCGGGGTGTGTTACGAAGAAGAACGGCGCGCTTTCGCGGCTGTATCTCGCCGCACTGTTCTCCACCGTGTCCCGCCAGGCCGAGGCGTCTCGGCCCTTGCCTTGACTTTCGCGTCCGCGCATACGCAATGTGTTCGCACCATGGCGGCCGCGGGAGGTGAGAGTGCCGGTTGGTCCTGAACTTCGCTTCATCGACCGCACCCATGTCGTGTTCCAGGGCAAGCCCTATCTCTTCTTCGGCGGGACCGACTATCATCGCCTCGCCAGCCATCCGGACGTGGTGGCCGCCTGCCGGCAGGAAGCCGAATCCGGCGGCCTGAGCTGCGCCGGATCGCGGATCACGACCGGAAACAATCCGCTGTATGAGCGCCTCGAGCAGAAGCTGTCGAAATTCCTCGGTGCCGAGGAGGTGGTGCTGTGCTCCGGGGGCTACCTGTCGAATACCGTCGCCCTCGAGGCTCTTGCCGATGACTATCGGCGCTTCTTCGTCGATTCCGACGCACATGTCAGCCTGAGGGGAGCGGCCCGGTTCCTGTCTCACGATCGAGTCTCCACGTTCCGCCACGCCGAACCGGATGACCTGTCCCGGCAGATTCGCAGCAGCCTCCACTCCGGAGAGCGGCCCCTCGTCCTCACCGATGGTGTCGCCGCCTATGACGGGGAGCTGAGCCCCCTGGGAGAGTATTGGGAGATCGTCCGCAACCGGGGCGGCTCGCTGCTCGTGGACGACGCGCACGGAATCGGGACGGTCGGGCCCGGCGGAAAAGGAAGCCCCGCGGCATCGCGTCTGCCTCCCGTGGCCTTCGTCCAGACCGGGACCCTTTCCAAGGCGCTGGGGGCGTTCGGCGGCCTGGTGGCGGGCTCGACGGGGCTGGCCGCTCGCATCATCGACCGAAGCCAGGCTTTCGTGGGTGCCACGGCAGTCCCCCCTCCTCTCGCCGCGGCGGCCATCCGTTCGATCGAGATCCTCGAAGCGAACCCGGAGATGATCAGCGCGCTGCAGACGCATACCGTGCGCACGCGAGAGCGACTGGCGGCCATGGGGCTTGTCACCGGCTCGTCGCCGGCGCCCATCATTTCGATTACCCACCGCGACGCGGCGAGGAACGAGCGGCTGCGCCTGATCCTCCTGGAGCGCGGCCTCTACCTTCCCCTGATACGCGACTACCCCGGCAGCCCGCCCGGCGGGCATTTCCGGTTGACACTTTCCAGCGTCCACACCGACCAGGACGTCACGCGTCTCCTGGAGGCTGTCGCGTTGTCGTGTGACGAGGCCGACAGGAAATCAAGGAGGCAGCCATGACTCAGCCCCCGGTGTCCCGTCATTCGCAGCTCGCCATCGACGACATGCGGATGTATCGCTTCGACATCCCGCTGAAAGATGTCTTTACAATCGCCACGATGAGCCTGAGCACGGCTCACAACCTCCTGGTGGAAGTGCGGACCAACCAGGGGCTCACCGGCTGGGGCGAGGCGTCGTCGTTTCGGTCCATCGTCGGGGAGACGCAGGGCATCAACATCGCCGCCGCCCGGGAGTTGAGGCCGCTGCTGACCGGCAGGAACCCGCTGGCTCTCCGGCCCCTCATGGAGCATCTGGAGGCCTGGCTGCCGCACAACACCACGCTGAAAAGCGCGATCGACATGGCGCTCTTCGACATCGCTGCCCAGGCTTGCGGCCTGCCGCTTTACGCCTACCTGGGAGGGGAGAAACGGGAGATGGAGACCGACCTCACTCTCGGAATCAGCGATCCCTCCCAGGTCGGCGAGAAGGCACTCGCGGTCCAGGCGATGGGCTTCGGGATCATCAAGGTCAAGCTTGGGTTGAGCCCCCGGGACGACTACACACGACTGGCCAACGTCCGCCGTGCCGTCGGGCCGCAGACAGTCCTTCGCATCGACGCCAACCAGGGCTGGGACCGGATCGCCGCGACCCGCAGCCTGCGGGTCTTCGAGGAGCTGGAGATCGAGCTCTGCGAGCAGCCTTGTCGTGCACTCGATCTGTCGGGGATGCGATACGTTCACCACCACGCACCGATCCCCGTGATGGCAGATGAATCGGTGTTCTCGGCCGCCGACGCGCTGGAGATCGTCCGGCATGACGCGGCGGCCTACTTCAATATCAAGCTGAGCAAGTCCGGAGGCATCCACCACGCCCAGAAGATCGCCCACGTGGCCGAGGCGGGCTTCCGGGCCTGCATGATGGGCTGCATGTCGGAGTCGCGCCTGGGAATCACCGCCGCGGCTCACTTTGCCTCCGCCCACCCGGTCATCCGCTTCTTCGACCTGGATTCGTGCCTGGAGCACGCGGAGAACCACATCCTGGGAGGAATCGACTACCGGGGAGGTTTGCTTTCACTTCCCGACGCTCCGGGGATCGGCGCCCGTCCGGATCCCGACTATGTCCGCACCCTCGAGGAGGTGAAGTAGCCAGTCGGCTGCGAATGCCACGGAGTGCCGTGGCCGCGACGCGCAGCAATGCCGCCGCGACGCTCTGGCTTCGCGGGTTGACAAGGCCTGCCGCGTGCGACATTTTGCTGTTCGATGCCGGATTGAAAATGTAAATTACACTATCCGCCTCGCCGCGAGGAGCGAGGCAGGTCGCAACAGGAGGTAGTGAAGATGCGAAAGCAGGTTCTCATCATCGTGGCCCTGGCCGCGGTGCTCTGCATGGTTCCCATGGCGGTGTCCGCCCAGATGCAGACCATCAAGATCGCCACGCAGAGTCCCCTCTCGGGGGGCATGTCGGCGGTCGGCACCGACATCAAGAACGGCGCCCAGCTCGCCATCGAGCAGCTGTCCGGACCCCTGGCGAAGCTCGGGTTCAAGGTCGAGCTCGCGCCCTTCGATGACCAGGGCAACCCCGACACGGGAGTCGCCAACGCGAAGAGCATCGTCGCAGATCCCGCGATACTCGGCGTCGTCGGCCACTACAATTCCGGCGTCCAGATCCCCTCTTCCGAGGAGTATCACGCCGCAGGTCTTGTCAACGTCTCCCCCGCCAACACCAACCCCAAGGTAACCGACCGCGGCTACATGGAAGTGAATCGCGTCTGCGGCCGCGACGACGTTCAGGGCGCGGTCGGCGCTCAATACGCGGCAGCCAAGGGCATCAAGAGCGCCTATGTCCTGCACGACAAGACGGCCTACGGCCAGGGCATTGCGGCATACTTCAAGCTCGAGGCCGAAAAACTCGGCGTCAAGGTGCTCGGCTTCGACGGAACCGAGGAGAAGGCCGATTTCGACTCGATCCTTACGCCCATCCTCGCGGCGAAGCCCCAGCTCATCTATTTCGGCGGCATATTCGACCAGGGGGCGGTCCTCTTCAAGCAGGCTCGCCAGAAGGGCTTCAACGGCATGTTCCTCTCCGACGACGGATTCGATTCCTCGGACGCCGCCAAGATCGGCGGCCAGGCCCTCCTCGACGGTAACGGCACCTACTACTCGACGGTCTCCGGCCCGGCGAGCGTCTACCCCGGCACCGCGAAGTTCCTGAACGATTTCAAGGACAAGTTCGGCGCCGAGCCCCAGCCATTCGCCGCCCAGGCCTACGATTGCGCTGCGATCATCCTCAAGGCGATCGAGAACGCCTCGATGGCCGCCGGCAAGAAGCTGCCCGCCAGGGCCGATGTCACCGCAGCGGTGCGCGCCCTCAAGAACTACAAGGGCATCACCGGCAC
>JBKQPS010000195.1:0-19990 GCA_052144915.1 Spirochaetia bacterium
TCCTTCTTCTGGTCGATCTCGAACTCCAGCCAGGAGCCGCGATAGGGAATGATGCGCGACGAGTACACGCCCTTCTCATGGGAGAAGATCACCCCGGGAGATCGGTGAATCTGGCTCACCACCACGCGTTCGGCGCCATTGACGACGAATGTCCCCTTGTCCGTCATGATGGGGATATCGCCCATGTAGATCTCTTTCTGCCGGATCTCGCCCGTGTTCAGGAAGATGAGGTTTATCTTCGCCTTCAGGGGAATGGCGTAGGTCAGCCCCTTCTGCTTGCACTCCTGCTCGCCAAACTTGATGTTCGGCTCGTCCAGAGTGAACCCGCAGTACTCCAGCAGCATGTCGCCGTTGGGACTCTCGATGGGGAAAGTCGACTGGAAGACCTCTTCCAGTCCCTGCTTCAGCGGAGGCTCGCCCTTCAGCAGGGTCTTCCTCTGGAGGAAGCGCTCGTAGGAGGCCAGCTGGATGTCGACGAGATTCGGGATCTCCATCACATCCTCGTAGCCCCTGCCAAAAAGAATCCGCTTGATCTTCTTGGTCTTGTCTAGGTTCATTCGGACCCCCTGCCAAAGAATAGACCACCAGCGACGCCAGTCACCGGTGGCTTGTTCGTGAGTCGAAACTGATGGACACGGCGCCGCCTCGTCACCTCGGCAGCCCCGTGAAAATGCCACGGAAACCGCGCGGAGTGCCGTGCGCGCCGTGCTCGAGCGTTACTGGACCTCGACAACCGCGCCGGCCGCCTCGAGCTGAGTCTTGATTTTCGCGGCTTCCTCCTTGGAGACGTTCTCCTTCAGGGTCTTTCCCCCTGCTTCCACCAGGTCCTTCGCTTCCTTCAGCCCCAGCCCCGTGATCGTGCGCACTTCCTTGATCACCGGGATCTTCTTCGTTTCATCGTAGCTCTTCAGAACGACAGTGAACTCCGTCTTCTCTTCCGCCGCCGGGCCGGCCGCCGCGGCCGCGGGCCCCACCGCCATCGCCACCGGTGCGGACGCCGTGACGCCGAACTTCTCCTCCATCATCTTGACGAGCTCGGAAACCTCGAGAACCGTCTTCGAGGCGATCGCTTCCAGGATCTCCTCATTTGTCAGTACCGCCATTTATCTTCTCCTTTCGTGTTGGGTTGTTGCGGGCCAGCTGGCTGTGCAGTGAAGACTGGTTCCGCTAATGTGCGTCCTTCTCCTTCTTTTCGGCAACCGCCGCAAGCGTCCGCACGAGCTTGGAGGCAACGCCGTTCATCGCATACATCATATTCCGCACCGGCGCGTTCATCGTCCCCATGAGGGAGGCCAGGAGGTCCCGCCGGCCCGGAAGCCGGGACAGGGTCTCGATCTCTTTCGCCGAAAGGAGCTTCCCGCTGATCACGCCGCCCTTGATGGTCAGCGGCGCGCCCCTGGTGAAGTCCAGCATCACCTTCGCCGCAGGGCTGGGATCCGCGCCGAGGAACGCCAGGGCAGTCGGCCCCTCGAGCCACGAGGAGGCGTCCGGAAGGCCCGCTTCCTTCATCGCGATGCGGGCGAAGGTGTTGCGGACCACCCGGTAGGCGGTCCCCTTCTCCGTGAGCTTCGCGCGGAGATCGATCATCTGCGGGAAGCTCAGCCCGCGGAAATCGGAGAAAATGAGATCCGGGGTCGCCGTGAAGTGTTCCTTCAGCTTGTTCACCGCATCCGTCTTGTATTGCTGGATCTTCTTCGTGGTCTGTGCCATGTGTGCTGCGCTCCTTAGGCGACGAATGCCTTGTCTTTGGGGGAGAGACGGACGCCGGGCCCCATCGTCGAAGAAAGAACGATGGACTGCACGTAGTCCCCCTTCAGGTCTGCCGGCCTCTTGCGCACCACCTCCTGGATGAAGGCGGCCGCGTTCGCGGTGATCTGCTCCTTGCCCATGGAAAGCTTGGCCACCGCCAGGTGCACCACGCCTCCCTTGTCCGCGCGGTACTCGACGCGGCCCTTCTTCAGCTCGTCCAGGGCCTCCTTGATGTTGAAGGTGACCGTCTGGGTCTTCGGGTTGGGCATCAGCCCCCGGCGGCCGAGGATCTGGCCGAGCTTGCCGACGTCCTTCATCATGTCCGGGGTGGCCACGGCGATGTCGAAGTCCAGCCAGCCGCCCTTGATCTTCTCTATCAGGTCGTTGTCCCCGACGTACGCGGCCCCTGCCTTGCGTGCCTCTTCCGCCTTGTCCCCCTTGGCGAACACGAGGATCTGTTTCTCCTTGCCGAAGAGATGAGGAAGCGCCATCACGTCGCGGATGGTGTGCTTGCTCTTGATGTTCAGCTTCATGGAGACTTCGACGGTCTCGTCGAATTTCGCATATGCCATTTCCTTCACGAGGTCCACCGCCTTGTCCAGCGGATAGGTCTCCATGGGGTTGCGCTTCTCGACCGAGGCCCGGTATTTCTTGCCATGCGCCATGCCGCTAGCCCTCTACCGTCACGCCCATGCTGCGGGCGGTGCCGGCGATGATCTTCATCGCCGCCTCGACGTCCTTGGCCGTGAGATCGGGCATCTTCTGCTCCGCGATGGCGCGCAGCTTGTCCCGGGTGAGGGCGCCGACCTTGGTCTTGTTCGGCTCCCCGCTTCCCTTCTCCAAGCCCAGCGCCTTCTTGATCAGGACCGCGGCGGGCGGCGTCTTGGTGATGAAGGTGAAGCTCTTGTCCGTGTAGATCGTGATGACCACCGGAATCAGAACTCCCTCTTCCTGCTTCTTGGTCCTCTCGTTGAACTGCTGGCAGAACTGCGCCGCCTGCACGCCGTGGGGTCCGAGGGCCGGTCCCACGGGCGGCGCCGGGGTGGCCTTGCCGGCCGGCACCTGCAGCTTGACGATTGCCTTGACTGTCTTCTTTGCCATCTTGCCTCTACCTCCGTGGTGCAAGCGCCCGCGCGCGCCGCACATCCCGCGCACGCGAGCTCTCAATCGGGCTTCCGCCCCAAGAGGGTTCTTCTATGACGTTACGAGCGCCAACCGCGCCCGACTCAAATCTTCTCCACCTGCAGGAAATCGACCTCGACGGGAGTCGACCTGCCGAATATTCCCACCATGACGCGGAGCTTGCCCTTCTCCGTGTTCACCTCTTCGATACTGCCCGTGAACGAGTCGAAGGGACCGTCGATGATCCGCACCATCTCGCCGACGGAGAAGCTCTGGCGCGGCTTCAGGATGCGGTCCGCCTTGATCTCCCCGGCTTTCTGGAGAATCCCCCGCGCCTCGTCCTGGGAAATGGGCTGGGGCTTCTGGTTGCGGTTCGAGCCCACGAACCCGGTAACGCCCGGAATCTTGCGGATCTCCTGGCACACCTCTTTCCACCCCGGGTCGGGCAGGTCCATTTCCATCATGATGTAGCCGGGGAGGAACTTCTTCGAGGACACTCTCTTGTGTCCGTCCTTCACCTCGACGACTTCCTCGGAAGGCACCTTCACATCGAAGACGTGGTCCTTCAGCGTGCCCTTGTCGACGAGCATCTTCACGTGCCTCTGGACCTTGTTTTCATACCCCGAATAGGTATGAAGGACGTACCACGCTTTCGACATGCCGCCTCGCGTCTAGAAGAGCCAGTCGACGATCTTGAACAGGATGAAGTCGACGAGACCGAGCATCCCGGCAATGAGGAGGGTGGAGACCAGCACGACTTTCGTGGACGCCGTGGCCTCGTCACGGCTGGGCCACGTCACCTTCCTGAGTTCCGCGAAGCTTTCCTGAAAGAACAGGATGATTCTTCTCATTTCCTCCGTCCCTCGGCTCTTCCCATCCCGGTTCAGGCCAGGCAGGACTCGAACCCGCAACATCCGGTTTTGGAGACCGGCGCTCTACCATTAGAGCTACTGGCCTATGGATCATGTCGGCTTTCCGGGCTCGCTATCGGGCATCCCTGCCCTCGCTCGCCCTCGCCCTCCTTGGCTAGGCCCTTACTTTACCTTCGCTTCCTTGTGGAGCGTGTGCTTCCTGTCCCACCTGCAGTACTTGCTGAACTCGAGCTTCCCCTGGGTGTTCTTGCGATTCTTCGTGGTCGTATAGTTTCGCCTGTTACACTCGGTGCATTGCAGAGCTATCAACTCCAGGTTTTTCGCTTTGCCTTTGGCCATTTGGGTCTCCCTGCGGGTAGTTGAGCGGCAAATTTACACACTTTACCATCAATGTGTCAAGCGGGCGCCGGCCCGCGCGCGCCCGCCGGACGCATGCGGCGCCCGCGGAACAGCCCTCGACCGGATTTGAACCGGTGACCCCGTCCTTACCAAGGACGTGCTCTACCAGCTGAGCTACAAGGGCGTATGGCCCGCCGCGCGGGCGCGGCGTCGGACGGACCCGAAGGGCGCGAAGGGCGGCGGAAGCGATGGGGAAAGCCTGGGTTGTTCCATTCCCGCTTCGGCTACCCTATCAAAGGGGACGTGGGCTCGTCAAGCGCGGCAGCCAAAACGTGCGATCAGCAGGTATGGCGGTTTGCGGCAGCGGCACAATACGTCGACCCTCCCGCGCTCACCCCTTCATCCGGAAAAACAGCAGAAGCGATTGCCCGTAGGCCCTGCGGTCCACCAGCTCGAGACGATCCCTTTCCGTGGCGAGCTTCTCCGCGGAATGCAGGTGCATGATTGCCAGGCCGCCCGGGGACAGGTGGGGCGAAGCGCCGGCCGCATCCAGGACCGCACCTTTCCCCTCCATGTCGAAGGGCGGGTCGAGGAACACGATGTCCCAGGAGCGCTGGTTTGTGCGCAGGTACCGCTCCACGGGAGCGATCACCAGATCGATGGCAGTTTCAACGAAACTGATGTTCCTCCGGATGATGGCCTTTTTCCGCGGGTCCTTTTCCACGAGAAGGACCGGCGCTGCTCCCCGGGATGCCGCCTCCACCCCGAGGATTCCCGTCCCGCTGAAGAGGTCGAGGAATGAAACGCCCTGCAGGTCGCCCAGGATCGAGAAGAGGGACTGCCGCATCCTGTCCATGGATGGCCGGATCACGCCGGGCGGGCAGAGAATGGTGCGGCCCCTGTACAGGCCGCCGGTGATCCTCACGTCACCCCCCATCGACGGCAGCGGCAGCCGCCGCGGCTCCGGTCCCCGCATCCTCGGAGGAGGCAAGGACGCGCGCGACCACCCTGTTCGCCGGCTGGAGGAACCCCGGGTCCTCGGCGAGAAGCTTTTTCGCGTCGTCGCGAGCCTGGAAGAGGAGCGGCCCGTGCAAAAGAAGGTCGGCGACACGGAAATTGAGGAACCCGCTCTGTCGAACGCCAAGAAGCTCCCCCGGGCCGCGCAGCCGCATGTCACGTTCGGCAATGGCGAACCCATCCGTGGTCTCCATCATGATCTTCAGCCTCTCCACGCCTTCCGGGGTGAGCTTCCTGCCATAGACGAGGAAGGCGTAGGACTGCGCGGCCCCGCGGCCCACCCTTCCGCGCAGCTGGTGAAGGGTGGACAGACCGAAACGCTCGGCGTGCTCGACGACCATGCAGCTGGCGTTCGCCACGTCGACCCCCACCTCCACGACGCTCGTTGCCACGAGGATCTTCACCCTCCCTGCCGCGAACCCCGCCATGGCGGACTCTTTTTCCTCTTCGGAGACGCGAGAGTGAATCAGCGCCGTCGGAATTCCCCGGTAGACCTGGTGCTGCAGAACGCGGAACGCGGACTCCGCATCCTTCACGTCGAGCGACTCCGACTCCTCGATCAAGGGATAGACAAAATACGCCTGCCGCCCAAGGGAGATCTCCTCCCGCACCCGGCGGTAGACTTTCTCCTCGTTTCCTTCGCGCGCCAGGTGAGTGACCACGGGCCGGCGTCCCGGCGGCATGGTCCTGATGGAAGAGACATCCAGGTCGCCGAACGCGGTGAGGGCGAGGGTCCTCGGGATCGGGGTGGCGGTCATCAGGAGCAGGTCGGGGCTGGTCCCCTTCCGCAGAAGCGCCTGGCGCTGAAGAACTCCGAACCGGTGCTGCTCGTCCACGATCACCAGGCCGAGGTCCCGAAACGTCACGTGCTCCGAGAACAGTGCGTGGGTGCCGAAGAGCAGGTCAACCTCTCCCGCCCTCAGCGCGTCCAGCAGGAGGCTGCGCGGATCGCCGGTGACCGAGCCGGAGAGAAAGGCGATGCGCACGCCCAGGGGCTCGAGCAGCAGGGCAGCGTTCTCCGCGTGCTGCCGCGCGAGGAGCTCGGTCGGCGCGAGGAAGGCCGCCTGTTCGCCGCACCCGATGACGAGCATGCTGACCAGGAGTGCGACGAGGGTCTTGCCGCAGCCCACGTCTCCCTGCAGGAGCCGGGCCATGGGCACTCCCGACCACAGGTCCGTCTCGATCTCGGAGACCACGGTGACCTGGTCGGCGGTGAGGGTGAAGGGAAGGCGCTGAACCAGCGCATCCCGCAGCCGCGTCTGCGGGGCGCGCACGCGCGGACGGGTCGCCGCCAGGGCGCGCCGGCGGCGCAGCACCGCGATCTCGAAATAGAACAGCTCCTCGTAGGCGAGCGCCGCCCGGCACTCCTCCGCCTCCCCGCGCGTGCGCGGGAAGTGCACTCCCCGGAACGCGTCGACGGACTCGGGAAGGCCGCGGGCGCGCAGGAGCTCCGCCGGAAGGCCCGGCTCGATCGAGGGCCCGAGATCGTGGAGCGCGCGGGACATCAGCTTGCGCAGGGTCGCCTGCGTCAGGCCCTCGGTGAGCGGATAAAGGGGAAGGATCCTGCCGAAGCCGGAGGGATTCTCGCTCCACGGCTCGAGCTCGAAATCCGAGCACTGAAGCTCCCCGCGCCGCGTATGAAAGCTGCCCCAGACGAAGAATTTTTTTCCCGGAACCAGCACGCGGCGCAGGAACGCCCGCCCGAAACACAGGAGGGACGCCTCGTCGCTTTCATCGGCGACGAGAGCTTTCAAGGTCCGGGAACGGCCCCAGCCGAGGTCGGCAACCCCGACAACGCTCACCACCACGCTGGCCTTCTCCATCCGGGACGCCTGGGCAAGGGGAACGACCGCCGAGCGGTCCTCGTATCCACGCGGAAGGAACAGCAGCAGGTCGCGGAGTGTCGCCACCCCGAGCCGCCCGAGACGTTCGGCGAGCGCGGGACCCACGCCATGAATCGAGACAACGTCGCGGGTGAGCTCGCTGAGGAGCACCGCGGTCCCCGGTGCCATCCGCTCAGATGGGGAGCATCTGGAAGAGGGAGACGATCCCACGCACCAGGAACCCGCCGAGCACCCATGCCACGAACAGCAGCCCGACCGTGAGCAGAAGGTGCTGGGTGTACCCCGACCTTCTCCCCAGGCGGAAAACCCTCGCTACCCAGGCCACGATCGGCTGCATGATCGTGTCCACCACTCTCCAGAGGCTCGCCCCCGAAGTGGCGCGAAAGGCGATCGGGATCGTGCGGAGAAGCCCCACGATGAGGAAGAGCAGGAGGAGAAATCGAATCCCCGACCAGGCCGCGGAGAGTACGGACGCAAGAAAAAACCCCAGGGTGATCCGCCCGTAATACAGGAGCTGGTTCACGAGGTCCAGGGCCACGACGAGCGCAAGGATCGCGGCGATTGGCGAAAAGTCGAACGTGCTGCCGCGGAGGAAGCGGATGCGGGAGAAGACATCCAGGTAGGGATCGGTCGCCACAGTGAGAAGGTTCCACGCCTTTCCAAGGGCCTGGGGAGCGAACCAGCCCAGGACGATCCTCAGTGAGAGAATGAACAGGTAGGTGATCAGGATGATGTTTACGATCGTGAGGGCGATGAGCACGTGTGTCTCCTCCATGGTGCGCCTGTCGTACATCGTGTACTCGGCGCACCTCGACTTCCCTGTCTACGCGAAAAACGTCGACGGGACCAGCTTCTCCACGAGGGAGATCATGGCCTTGTTGATCCGTTCCACCTCGTCGGCGATGAGCCCTGACCCGAACGCGACCTTCTCCCGCCAGTTCGGCGTGAAGATCTCCGACGCGGAATGAGCGTCGGAATTGATGACGAGCGGCGCGCCGGCGTCGCGGGCGAGCGATACAATCCGCCCGTTGCCGAGCCCGTGCGAGAAGCGCGCGGAGATCTCCAGGTGCACGCCGTGCGCCGCCGCAAGGCGGACCTCTTCCTCCGAGATGATGCCGGGGTGGGCGAGGACGTCGATCCCCGCCTCGATGCCCGCCCTGTTGGTTCCCAGGGCGACAGGCTCGGCCACCGTTTCCCCGTGGAGGAGCACGAGGCGGGCCCCGAGCTGCCGCGCGCGCCGCACCAGGCCGCTGATCTGCCCCGGGGGGACGTGCGTGAGCTCGACGCCCGGGATGATGCGGATCTTCACGAAGGGCTGTGTTTCCCGGACGAACTGCACGAGTGCCGAGATCAGGTTGTCGAGGTTCGAGGCATCCGCGTGATCGGTGATCCCGATGGCGCGGTAGCCGGCGTGCTCGGCGCGCCGGACCAGCTCCGCGGGGCCGAGCTCTCCGTCGCTCAGGAACGTGTGCGTGTGAAGGTCGATCATTTTTGGCCTCCCGATGGGCTCCCGTTCGGGCGTCCCTGCCCTCGGGCTCTCGCTGTCCTGCGCGCCGCCTTCGGCGTCGCTGGGCCAGCTGCCGCCTGAGACTCGCCCTCGCCCTCCGTGGCTCCGGGACTGGCGAGGATCCTCACGTAGTGAGAGCCGGGAAAGATTCCGTCGGAACCCGTGATCCGCTGGAACGCCCGGCGCACCGCGGCCTCTTCCGCCTCGTCGACGAGGACGAACAGGTCCGACGGCTTCGACCTGTCCTCCCATTTCTGGTGCACGCTCTCGATGTTGATGCCGGTTTCCGCGCAGATGCCGGTCACCAGGGCCCAGATTCCCGGGCGGTTCGCGGTGACGAAATGGAAATAGTAGCGGCTCTGCATGCGTTCCACGGGGAACGGGCGGACCTCGGAGAAACCCGCTGCGAAGGGCCGGGGACGCTGCCGGGCGAGGATCCCCTTCAGCAGGTCTCCGAGGTCCGAGGCGACGGAAGAAGCCGTCGGGTTGCCGCCCGCTCCCCTGCCCTCGTACACGGAGGGGCCGAGATAGTCGGAATCCACCAGGACGGCGTTGAACTCGTCGCGCACCCCCGCGAGGGGGTGGTCGACCGGCAGGAAGGCGGGAAATACGGTGACCAGCGGAAGAGAATCGACCATCCGCGCCTGGGCGACGAGCTTCACGACGAACCCGCTGTCCTTCGCGAACTCGATGTCCTTCAGCTCGATCGTGGAAATTCCCTCGCAGAGAATGTCCGCGGGCGCAACCCAGCACCCGAAGGCGAGGCTCGCGAGCAGGCCGATCTTCTGCGCGGCGTCCCCCCCGCTCACGTCGAGTGTCGGGTCCGCTTCCGCAAAACCCTTCTCCTGGGCCTGGGCGAGCGCCTGCGCGAAAGAAAGATGGTCTTCGCTCATGCGCGTGAGGATGTAGTTGGTCGTCCCGTTCACGATGCCGGCCAGGCTGGTGATCCGGTTTCCCAGGAGGCTCTCCTGCAGCACCTTGATGATCGGGATCCCGCCGCACACGGCGGCCTCGAACTTCAGCTCGACGCCGTTGGCCGCGGCGAGGGAAAAAAGCTCCCTGCCGTGGACGGAGAGAAGGGCCTTGTTCGCGGTGATCACGTGCTTGCCGCGGCCGAGTGAATCGCGGATGAGAGGCAGCGGGCCGTCCACTCCCCCGACCAGCTCGACGACGATGGGCACCTCGGGATCCTCCAGGATCGGGCCCCAGCCTGCCACCACCCGTGTGCCGGGTTTGACCTTCCGGGGTCGGGAGGCGTCCCGCACGCCGACCCACGGGACTTCCACCGCGACGCCCAGGCGCCGTGCGAACTCCTCCGCGTTGTCCGTGAGCAGCCGGTAGAAGCTCTCCCCGACGGTGCCGAATCCCACGAGGCCGATTCTTATTCGGTCCATGCGTCCGCCACCTGGTCGTACTCCCGCAGCCCCGCGATGACCTCCTCGGTTCCTGCAACGCGGATCTGGGACGACGCCTGCACGACCGTTTCTCCGTTCCCGTTCCCGCCGGCAACGTGGAAGTACAGCGCGCATGCCCCCCGGCGATCCAGCAGGTACTCGCGCATCGTGTGGAGGCTCTCTTCCGTTCCCACCTCGTCTTTCAGGCGGATGTGCACGGCCTGGGCCGGCTTCAGCGGCAGCGATGCCGGATCCATGATCTCGTCGACTTTCACCTTGGCGTCCCCTCTCGTGGTGTCGATCTTGCCCTTCACGGCGACAATCGCATCATTCGCGATCATCGCGCGCCGGCTCTCATAGATATCGGAAAAGAGGATCAGCTCGATGGATCCCCGCAAGTCGGCGAGCTGGGCGAACGCCATGGTCCTGCCGTTGCGCGTCCGAATCTCCCTCACGTCGCTCAGCACCCCGATGAGGGCGCACGCCCGCTCGTTGGCCAGCGCCTCCTTCTTCGAGAGGTCCACCGTGACGGCCCGCGACATGGTCTCCTTCCACGGATCGAGGGGATGGCCCGAGAAGAAAAAGCCGAGGTTCCGCCGCTCCTCCTGCAGCAGGAGGGACGCCGGGAGCTCGGGAAGGCGCTCCAGGGGGACCTCGGCCGCGGGGGCGTCCGCCGCCCCCTCGAAGAGCGACGCCTGCCCGTATCGCTTTGCCTCGCGCGAGCGGACCGAGACCTCCATCACCTTGTCCAGGTTGTGCTGCAGGGTCGCCCGTGTCTCGCCGAGACGGTCGAAGGCGCCCGTGATGACGAGGCTCTCGGCGACCTTGCGGTTGACCTCGTGGGAGTCGATGCGCGCGAAGAAGTCCAGCATGCTCGTGAACTCACCCGCGCGCTCCCGCTCGGCGAGAATGGCGTCCACCGCTCCGGAGCCGACGTTCTTGATTCCCAGGAGGCCGAAGACGATCTTCCCCTCCTCGACGGTGAACTCCTTCTGGGAAAGGTTCACGTCCGGCGGCAGCACGGTGATCCCCATCTCCCGCGCCTCGCGGATGAGCTGCGCCAGGCGGTCGGTGTCGTTCATATCGTTGGTGCAGTTGGCCGCGATGAACTCTGCCGGGTGATTTGCCTTCAGCCAGATCGTGTGGTAGGCCGGGATCGTGTAGGCGGCGGCATGGCTCTTGTTGAACCCGTATCCGCTGAAGGCGAAGAGCAGCTCGAAGATCCTCTCCCCCGTCTTCGCTTCGTACCCCTTTGACTTCGCGCCGGCGAGGAACAGCTCCTTCATCTTGAGCATTTCCTCGGGCTTCTTCTTTCCCATGGCGCGGCGAAGAATGTCCGCCTGCCCAAGGCTGAAGCCGGCCACGACCTGGGCCATCTCCATGACCTGTTCCTGGTAGACGGGAACGCCGTAGGTTTCCTTCAGGACCGGCTCCAGCTCGGGCAGGGGATACTCGATGGCCCGGCGTCCCGACTTGTTCTCCACGTAGGTGTCGAGGTGCTCCATGGGGCCGGGCCGGTACAGGGCGTTCAGCGCGATGAGGTCCTCGATCCTGCCCGGGCGCGCCTTTTTCAGCACTCCCTGCATGCCGGAGCTTTCGAACTGGAACGCGCCGGTGCTCCTGCCTTCGCAGAACATCCGGAACGTCGCGGGGTCGTTCTCGGGGATGGACTTCAGCTCGATGGTCACGCCTTTCTTGCGCACCAGGGCCAGGGCGTCCTCGATGACGGTGAGCGTCTTCAACCCGAGGAAATCCATCTTCACCAGGCCGCACTCTTCCAGGTAGTCCATGGTGTACTGGGTGGAGACGGCCCCGGTCTTCGGATCCCGGTACAACGGCACGTAGCGGGTGAGCGGCTCCCGCCCGATGACGATGCCCGCCGCGTGCGTGGAGGCATGGCGGTGGAGGCCTTCGAGCTTCAGGCTGATGTCCAGCAGCTCCTTGTACTGCGGGCCGCGGCGGGCGATCTCTTCGAGCCGCGGGTTCTCCTTCAGTGCCGTGTCCAGGTCGATCTTGGGGCCCTCGGGGACGAGCTTCGCAATGGCATCCGCCTCGTCATAGGGAAGATCCAGCACGCGCGCCACGTCGCGGATGACCGCCCGCGCCTTCAGGGTCCCGAAGGTGATGATCTGCCCCACCTTGTCCTCGCCGTACTTGTGCGTGACGTACGAGATCACCTCGTCCCTCCGCCGGTGGCAGAAATCGATGTCGAAGTCCGGCATGGAGACGCGCTCGGGGTTGAGGAACCTCTCGAAGAGCAGTCCGTATTTCAAAGGGTCGATGTCGGTGATCTTCAAGCTGTAGGCGACAAGGGATCCCGCCCCTGAACCACGGCCCGGCCCGACGGCGATTCCGTTCTCCTTCGCGAAATGGATGAAGTCCCAGACGATGAGAAAGTACCCGGTGAAGCCCATCGAGGTGATGATCGAAAGCTCGTACTCGAGGCGCTTCGCCGCCGCCTCGGGCACCGGGGAGAAGCGTTCCGCGAGCCCTTTGCGCGCCAGCTCCGTGAGGTAGCCCTCCGGCGTGTATCCGGCGGGCACCTCGTAGACGGGAAACTGCGGCCGAAGCGTGGGCAGCTCCAGCGCGCAGGACTCCGCGATCCGCACCGTGTTGGAGACGGCCTCCGGCAGGCCGGAGAAAATGCGCCCCATCTCGTCGCCGGACTTGAAGTAGAACTCGGGATGCGCGAACTTCATCCGCGAGCCCTCGGAAACTTTCTTGCCGGTGCCGATGCAGATCAGCACGTCCTGTGCGCGCGCGTCCCCTTTCTCGGTGTAGTGGATGTCATTGGTCGCCGCGAGGGGAATGCCCGACTCGCGCGCGATCTTCACGATCTCCCGGTTCACGACCGCCTGCTCCGGGATGCCGTGGTCCTGCACCTCGAGGTAAAAGCCATCCGGTCCGAACAGCTCCCGGTAATGCCGCGCCCGTGCCCGCGCCTCCTCATGCTGACCGTTGAGGATCGCCGCGGGGATGTCTCCCGCCAGGCAGGCGCTCAGCGCGATCAGCCCCTCGTGGTGCCGCTCCAGCAGTTCGTCGTCGATGCGGGGCTTGTAATAGAAGCCTTCCGTGTACCCCAGGGAGCTGAGTGCGAGGAGGTTGGTGTACCCAGTGAGGTTGCGGGCGAGGAGCACGAGGTGGTGATGCCGCACCCCCTTCTCCGTCCCCGACTTCTCCCGGCGCGAGCCGGGGGCCGTGTAGACCTCTGACCCGAGGATCGGCTGCACGCCGCGGGCGCGGCACTCCTTGTAGAACGCGAGGGCTCCAAACATGTTGCCGTGGTCCGTCAACGCGAGCGCGCTCATCGACAAAGTCTTTGCCCGATCTGCCAGCGCTTCGATCGAAGAAGCCCCGTCCAGGAGGGAGAAATCTGAATGGCAGTGCAGGTGCACGAACGGCGTCACGTTTTCTCGCCCCTCCCGACTCACGAGGATAGCCGGCACGGCACGGTCTGTAAATATGCCCGGCGCAATGATAGGATGGACGGCAATTCCACATCAAGCGGAGGCGATTCATGGCGTGGTTTGCGGGAAGGAAATGGACGCGCGAGGAGCTCACCGCGCGCATCGGCGATCCTCACCAATTGGCGGGAGCCAGGGGCTCGATCCTCACGGACGGAAAGGCGGACGGGGTGCGGGCGGTGGAGGTCGCCACCGGCAGCGGGCTGGCATTCACGGTCCTGCCGGGCCGGGGCATGGACATCCCCTTCGCCGCGTACAAGGGGAAGTCCCTCAGCTTCTTTTCCGGCACCGGCATCACCTCTCCCGCCTACTACGAGGAGACCGGCCTGGAGTGGCGCCGGTCCTTCTTCGTCGGATTGCTCACCACCTGCGGGATCGCCAATGCGGGCGCTCCCAGCGTTGACCAGGGCAAGGCTTTCGGGCTTCACGGGAGGGTCGCGAACGCGGCCGCGGAAAACCTGTGCATCGACCAGGAGTGGGAGGGCGACGAGTTCATCATCCGGTTGAAAGGCACGATGCGCGAGGCGGAAGCCATGGTGGAGAACCTCTCCCTCACCCGGACGATCGAGACGCGACTCGGCGCAAAGGGCCTGCGGATCCATGACGTCGTGCGCAACCGGGGATTCTCCCCGCAGCCCCTCATGCTGCTGTATCACTGCAACTTCGGCTTCCCGCTGCTCGGCCCCGGCGCGCGCGTGGTGGGTCCGATCACAAAGAGCGTTCCCCGGGACGAAGAGGCACGGAAAGACCGGGGGGTCGAGGAATGCCTGGGCTTCCCCGAGCCCGTCCTCGGATACGCGGAAAAGGTGTTCTTCCACTCCCTGGCCGCGCGGGGAGACGGGGGCACCTTCATCGCCCTGGTCAACCGCGACACGGGAGACGGCCAGCCCCTGGGCATCGCGATGCGGTGGAATCGCGCGGAGCTGCCCGAGCTCACCGAGTGGAAGATGCCCGCCAAGGGATTCTACGTCGTCGGTCTGGAACCGGGGAACATCCCGCCGGTGGGCCGCGGAGTGCTCCGCCAGCAGGGCGCCCTGCCGATGCTCGAAGGCCAGGCATCGTACGACGTCACCATCGACTTCGAGATCCTGGATTCGGCATCCGAGATCGACGCGATCGAGAAAGAGGCGCGAAAGCTCGCGGGGGCCTGAGACCTCCCGCCCCTCAGGGGCGTGCGGCGCCCAGGTCGGTGACCGCCGCGATGACCCTGTCCACATCCTCGTCGGTCAGGGCGGCAGAAAGCGGCAGGCTGATGCAGGTGCGGGAGCTCTCCAGGGCCGCGGGGAAATCATCCGGTCTCAGCCCGTATTTCTCCCGGTAATATTTCATGGTGTGCAGCGCGATGAAGTGCACCGAGACCCCGATGCCCTTTTTCTGCAGCTCCTCGATGCACTGGTCCCTGCCGAGGGCGAGCTTCTTTTCCCGGATCCGCACGATGAAAAGGTGCCAGGCATGATCCTCGGTCCACCCCGGGAGGGTGAGAAAATCCAGCGCGCTGAACGCGGCGATATAGCGACGCGCAATCGCCTTTCTCCGGGCGAGGAACGCCTCCGCCTTCTTCAGCTGCGCCCGCCCGATGGCCGCCGCGATGTCGGTCATGTTGTACTTGAAGCCGGCCGCCACGACGTCGTATTTCCAGCCCGCGGAGGGCTCGGTGTAGCGGTTCCAGACGTCCCTGTCGATCCCGTGCAGCCGCATGACGCGGATGCGCGCGGCCACCTCGTCGCGATCCGTGGCAACCATGCCGCCCTCTCCGGTGGTGATCGTCTTGTTCGCATAGAAGGAGTACACGCCCGCGTCGCCGAACGTGCCCGCGTAGCGCCCGCCCCTGCGCACGGGGAACGCGTGCGCGGAGTCTTCGACAACGGGAATTCCGTGTGTGACCGACAGGGCGCCGATCGCCTCCATGTCACAGGGAAGGCCGGCGACGTGCACGGGGACGATGGCCGACACCTGCCGGCCCGCGGCCGCCAGGGCCTCCCGGGCGGCTTCCAGCTGCGCGACGTCCACGTTCAGCGTCGCGCGGTCGATGTCCACGAAGACGGGGTCCGCCCCGAGGTATCGCACCACCTCCGCCGTCGCGGTGAAAGTGTACGGGGTGGTCAGCACGACGCTTCCCGGTCCCACGCCGAGTGCTTCCAGGGACAGGTGCAGCCCCGCGGTGCCCGAGTTCAACGCGAGCGCGTGCCGGGTGCCCACGAATTGGGCGAACTCCTTTTCGAACATCGCCGTCACGTCGCCCGTCGTGAGCCATCCGGACCGCAGGACAGCGAGGACGGCTTCCTCCTCCTCCGTGCCGAGGGAAGGACGCGAAAAGGCAATGGGGGGAAACGACGGTGAATCGCTCACGAGGACTGCCTCAAAATTCCGGCTCGCTGCCGGACGGGCCGATTCCGGGGATCACTTCTTCCAGGACGGCGCGCAGCGCGCGGCGGTTGCGGAAGACGTGGGGCGACTGCGGGTCGTGGAAGCAGATGGGCCGCAGCCGCTCGAGAACGGAAGTGATCCGGCCGTTGATGAGCGTCGTGCGCCGCAGCTTCAGGATACGGGACTGCGCGGTCGGCTCGGGCGTCTCCGTGTCCGCGTGCAGCTTTTCGAGAAGCTTCTCCCCCTTGCGCAGCCCGGTGTACACGATGGAAATGTCGCTGCCCGGCTCGAACCCGTAGAAGCGGATCATCTGCTCGGCCAGCTCCCGGATAGAGACGCTCTCTCCCATGTCCAGCAGGTACACTTCCCCGCCGCACCCCGTTCCGCCGGCCTGCAGGACCAGGGAGGAGGCCTCGGGGATCGTCATGAAGTAGCGGCGCGTCTCGGGGTGCGTCACCGTCACCGGGCCGCCCTTGAGGATCTGCCGCCGGAAGAGGGGAAGGATGCTCCCCCGCGAACCGAGAACGTTGCCGAACCGCACCACCAGGAACTGGCGGCCCCCTTTGCCCTGTCTCAGGACTATTTCTTCCGCGAGCAGCTTCGAGGCGCCGTAGACCGAGCGAGGCTCCACGGCCTTGTCGGTGGAGATGAGGACGAAGCGCTCGACGCCGCTTCTGCGCGACGCGTCGACGATGTTCTTCGTGCCGAAGACGTTGTTCTTCAGCGCCTCGACGGGATTGGCTTCCATCAAGGGCACGTGCTTGTGCGCCGCGGTATGAAACACGACGCTCGCCTTCGTCCGCGGAAGGATGAAGTGCAGGTAATCCCGATCCTGGATTTCCCCGATGATCGGCACGATCGTCGCCTTCTCCCCGACACCTTCTTCCTGGAGGAGGTGCAGCTCGCGCTGGATCTCGTAGATGCTGTTTTCCCCGTGTCCGAAGAGGTAGAGCCTCTCCGCCCCGCCTTCCAGGAGCTGCCGACAGAGCTCGGACCCGATGCTCCCCCCCGCGCCGGTGACCAGCACCCGCTTCCCCCGGACGTAGGAGAGGCTCCTGCGCAGGTTCACCCGGACGGGGCTGCGCGCGAGGAAGTCCTCGGGATCGATCTCCCGGGCCTGGATGAGGTGCGCCTCCCCGTCCAGGATCTGGGAGATGCGGGGGACGATCCTGATCCGGGCGAACTTCGCGCGGCGGAGCGTCGCGTAGATCCGCGCCAGCTGCTCCCGGGTGGCACTGGGAATCGCGATGATCGCCTCGTCGGCGGGGGTCGTGCGGATCACCCGGGCCGCCGCCTCGATCGGCCCGAGCACGGGAATGTCATCGACACGCGTGCCGATCTTCGCCGGATCGTCGTCGAGAAACGCGACCACGCGGCCGAATATCCTCTTCGCGAGGATTTCCGCGGCAATGGTCGTCCCGGTGAACCCGGCGCCGACGATGTAGATGGAGTTGCGCGATTCGTCCGCCATCACAATGAATGTCGGTTTTTCGGATGGGGGCCTGAGCTAGTCTTTCGTCGGCGGCGGGGCCGCGGAATCAAGGGCTTCGAAGCCGAAATCGACTTCGAAGGAATCCTCGTAGATCTCCAGCCTGACCCGCGCCCGGCCCTTGCGGCGATCGACCCGCACGATCTTCCCCTCGAGGTTCTTCAGGGGGCCGGAGATGACACGGATCCGCCGGTTCTCGTCGAAATAGGCCGCCGACTTCTCCACGACTTCGCCGAAGGAGAGGAAGTGCGAGAGGAGGGCCTGGTCCTTCTGCTCGAGCGGCGCGTGCGCCTCATTCGAGGGGAGAAACCTGACGAATCCCGGCGTCCGTCTCAGGCCGGCGTACAGGTCGGGATCTATTCCGGCAGCCTGGAGGAAGACGTAGCTCGGGAAGATCGGCGAAACCGAGTCGCGCCAGAGACCCGCCCGGCGGATGCGGAGGCTCCGGCGGGGCCACAGCAGCCGCGCACCGCTGTCCGCTAGCACCCTCTCCGCGAGGGCGAGGAACCGCGCCTCGTTTCCCGTCCAGACCTGCAACGCGAAGAAAGGCATCGCTCGGCATCATGGCCGTCGGTCCGGAGAGAGTCAAGAATGCCGATACTCTGGATGTATGAAAGCCTCATTCACCCTGCGAGCCTTTCTTGCGTGCGCAGGCGTCCTTGCCGCGCTGCCCGTGACCGGACAGACGCTTCTCCTCGTGGTACGCGAAAGCGCCAACTCCCAGCCGCTTTCCCCTCCCTTCGCCGTGCGTGAAGGCATTTCCGGCAGCCTCTTCGACGCGGGTTTCATCGTCATCGACGCCCCGGGCTCCGCAGCGGTCCCCGGCCCGGTCGAGCTCGCCCGTCTTGCGCGGTCCGCCGGGGCAGACATGGCACTCGAGGTGGCCGCCGAGTACGCGGACAAGAGCCTGGGGCCGGACCTGACACGCATTTCCGCGCGGACTTCCTTCGCGCTCATCGACTCTTCCACCGGGGGGATCGTCGCGCGGGGCACGCAGGAGGCCACGAACAGGGACCGCGAGCGCGATGTCAGCCGGGCCGTCCTCGGGGACGAGATCGGCCGGATGGTTGCGCTCCGGGTCAGAAAGGCCCTGCACATACCCTGAAACAATCGCCGCCCCGGGCGCCGCCCTTCGCGCCGCGGCCGTGGCTTGCGCGGCCAAACGATGGTATCATGGTAGAGTGACGGCATGGGCCCTGCAAAAATCTGGTCAGAGGCGCCCCTTTTCATCCGATCATGGAAGGAGGAGTAAACTCGTATGAAGAGATGGATCCTCCTGTCGCTGCTCCTCGTGCCCCTGCTGGCGCGCGCGGATGGTTTCTGGGATGGGAACGCGGCCCTGCAGAGGGGCGATGCGGCGTTCGAGAGCGGGCTTTTCGCTGTCTCTAACTCTTTCCCTTCCGTCACCGAGGTCATGATCCAGGACCAGGATACGGGCAAGACTGTAACAGCGACGATCACGGGGCGGATCCAAGGCCAGTCCGATATCCTCGTTCTCCTTTCCCCGAAGACAGCGGAAGCACTCGGTCTGCCGCAGGGTACTCTCGGCAGGGTGCGCGTGACGGTCATTCCCCCCGCGGGTTCGATCGTTTCAGCCCAGCCCGGCGATCAGACAGTCTCTTCCGATCCCGATCTCAACCCGGCAGCGGCCTATGGCGGTCCGGAAACGGTTCCGGTCGCCGCGACTCCGGAAGCGGTGCCCCCCGCGGCCGTGGCAGTCCCTGCGGAGACCCCGCCGGCCGTCACGCCCGAAACGCCGGCGCAGGAGCAGCCGGCTGCGGCACCGCAAGCTTCCGTGGCCTCTACCGCCCCGGCTTCCCCGAATGCGGATGACGCCGCCATCATCTCGGCAGCCGAGTCCCGCATGCCGCAGAAGCAAGTTTTCCAGCCTCCGCGGGAGGACGAGAAGTTCGCGTACCACCCGCCCGCCGCAGCTACGCCCCCGGCCGTGGCTGCCGCATCCCCGGCCGAAGCCCCGCAGGCTGCAACTCCCGCCGCGGCACCGCCGGAAAATCCAGCACTGACGCCGCCGGAGCCCGCTCCCGCGAGCCAAACGGCGCAGGGGCCGGTGCAGACAGAAGTAACCGATCCCGCGGCTGTTCCGCCGGCGGAAAACGGTCCGACCCAGATCGCCCTTCTGCCGCCGGAAGCGCCGGCGCCCAGCACGCCTGCCGCGGCACCGGTTCAGAAAGCTGCGCCGCCGACTCAGAAGGCTGCGGCACCAGTTCAGAAGTCCGCGCCGCCGGTTCAGACCGCGTCGTCCCTGCCGCGCACGGGCGCGGCGCGTTCGTACTTCCTGCAGCTCGGGGCATATGGAACCGAAAAGGTCGCCCGCGACCTCGCGGCCAAGCTTGCCGCGACATACCCTGCGCTCGTCCTGACACCATCGAGCTCCGGAACCCCGGTGTTCAAAGTGGTCATCGGGCCTCTCAACAGGGCTGAGAGCGGGACCCTGCTCACGTGGTTCCGCTACCGGGGATTCCCCGACGCGTTTCTGAAGCAGGAATAGCTCACCCGGAAGCCGGCCCCATGACGCGGAAGGAAGCGCAGAAGCGGGCGGCGGAGCTTTCGAAGACGCTCACCAGCTACCAGCGGGCGTATTTCGTGGACAGCAGGCCGCTTGTCTCCGACGCGGAGTACGACCGGCTGTTCGACGAGCTAGCGGCCATCGAGAAACAGTTCCCCGTACTGGCCGTGCCCGATTCTCCCACACGGCGGGTCGGGTCCGACCTCACCCAGGACCTCCCGGAGGCGGCCCATACCATCCCCGTGTTGAGCCTCGACAAGTCGTATACCGCGGAAGAGCTGTCCGCGTGGATCGCCAAG
>JBKQPS010000196.1:0-11292 GCA_052144915.1 Spirochaetia bacterium
AGCAACCTCCGCCGGCGTTGCCATCACGATCGAAACCCGCGCGAAGCACTTCTACTCGATCTACCAGAAGACCCGCCGGCGCGGCAAGCCGATGGAGGAGATCTACGACCTGCTGGGGCTGCGCGTGCTGTGCGACACCACCAGCCAGTGCTACGAGCTGCTTGGGCTGGTGCACAAGCTGTGGATGCCCATCGAGGGCCGGTTCAAGGACTACATCGCCATGCCAAAGTCCAACCGCTACCAGAGCCTGCACACGACGGTGATGGGCTTTGGCGGCAAGATCATCGAGATCCAGATCCGCACCCACGCCATGCACCAGACCGCGGAGAACGGGATCGCGGCGCACTGGCTGTACAAGAGCGGCGTGCGGAAGGACGGGGAGAAGACAAAGGAGCTCTCCCTCATCAACAAGCTGCGCGAATGGCAGGGAGCGGGGCCGGTCTCGGGGGATTTCCTGGACGAGATCAAGAAGGAGCTCCTGCGGGACTCCATCTACGTCTTCACTCCCAAGGGCGACGTGGTCGAGCTTCCCAACGGGTCCACCGCCATCGATTTCGCCTACCACATCCATACCGACATCGGCGACCGGTGCACGGGGGCGAAGGCGGACGGGGTGATCGTCCCCCTGAAGGAGCCGCTGAAGAACACGCAGGTCGTGGAGATCATGACCTCGAAGACCGCGCATCCCCACCTGGACTGGCTGCGCTACGTGAAGACCTCCAAGGCCCGCTCCCACGTGAAGCGCTGGCTGGCGCAGAACGAGCCCGGACTGATCTTCGACCGCAACATCGTGGCCCGCAAGAGCGACGAAGCGCCCCACACGATCGTGTTCCAGAAGACGAAGCCGCGGGCGCCCGGCGCACCTTCCCCGGAGGGGGCGCCGGCCGAGCCGGAGACCCAGATCCGGGATCCGAGTAAGGTGTCGATCAAGATCGGCCAGGAGCGGAACATCATGATCCGCATCGCCCAGTGCTGCACGCCTTCCACCGGTGATGCGATCGTGGGGTACGTCTCCCGGGGCAGGGGCATCACGGTGCATCGGATCGGATGCCCGAGCATCGCCTCCATCAAGGACTTCGCCGAGCGCAGCATCGAGGTGGAGTGGGAGACGGTGTCCCCGAAGTCCACGCGGCGCTTCCAGGTCACCGCGCGGCTGACGTCCAACCTCTTCTCCGAGATCGAGGGAGCGCTGAAGAAATTCGGCGGCCACCTCATCGAGGGAAAGCTCGAGGAGGGCGAAGGGGAGACGCTGCGCGGGTCATTCACGGTGGAGCTGGACAACCGGGAGGACTTCGGCAGGGTCATGAAGAGCCTGCGCACGATCCCCTCCGTGATGAACATCCAGGGCGGCGGGGGCGCGGCGTGAAGCTCGAGGTGCGCGAGGGCACGCACGGCCGGGGCGTGTTCGCCGGTGAGCCGATACCGGCCGGTGCGCGGATCGCGCGCTTCTCGGGCCCCTTCCTGCGCTACGCGCAGACCAGTGCGACGACCTATGCGCTGCAGATCGGACCCGACCTCTACATCGGCGAGTCGGGCGGGGTGGACGACCTGTTCAACCATTCCTGCGACCCGAATGCGGGGGTGAGGATTTCCGGCGCTTCCGCCGAGCTGCGCGCTGTCCGGGACATCTCGCCGGGAGAGGAGATCATGTTCGATTACTCCACGACCCTGGACGAGGGAGACTTCACCATGCCCTGCCGATGCGGCTCACCGATGTGCCGCGGGCTCATCGGCGACGGGCGCGACCTCCCGCAGGAAGTGTGGGACCTCTACATGGCACGGGGCATGCTGGCCGACTACGTCATGCAAAGCCGGCCGAAGAACGTACGGAGGTAAGCGCCCCAGGGCTTCTCGCGCGCCATTCGCGCTTTACCTGTACATCTGCATGAGCTGGACGAAGTTATATATCTTCTTGTAGGCCGCGGCGATGACGGCGCGGAGGTCCCGGTCGGCAACCGGCCGGAGCTCCTTCCAGTTGATCAGTGATGCCGGGTTCGGCTTGCCGATGTCCTCGTGGGCCAGCTTCAGCACCCGCGCGATCGAAACGAAGTGCTGAACGGCATCGCCGATCATGATGCGCGCTTCGTCGTTGACCTGCTGGAGGGCGGCGCGGAGCTGGATGAGGGCCTTCCGATCCTTGTCGGCGCGCAGGGCGATGGTCTTCAGCCGCCGGCCCAGCTCGCCGTCTTCCGCGAGGTCCGTGTCGAAATGGCCGATCTTTTCCGAGACGGCCAGGAGCTGGTGAAAGGCCTCCGACATCTGGTTCGACGGCTGGCTGGTCGACCACTTGCCCTTGATGATGAGCAGGTCGACGACCTCGCGGATGCTTTTCTGCAGGTAGTCCTCGAGGAACGCGCGCAGGTAGTTCAGCGCCGCGACGTGGAGAAAGCCGCCCAGCATCTTCTGCGCATACTCCGGATTCGACTGCTCCGAGTAGTTCGTGAGCCTCGCGACCGCCCCGGAACCGAACACCGCCCGCGCCAGCTCTTCCATCTTTTCGCTGCGACGGCCGTGCGCCACTTTCTGCGCCGTCGTCTCGGCCTCCGCCTTGATCTTCGCGAGGTAGGGCTCGACGATCCGCTCGTTGTGCGTCCGATTCATCGGCTTCCAGGCGGGGTTCTGCGTGATATGGCGGACGATGAGCAGCAGGATGCCGGTTTTCTGGACGTCGCGGATCAGCTGGAGGGTCCGTCGCAGCGTCTCGCGCGCGACGACCTCCATGCCCCTGTGCTGCTTGAGGATGGCGAGGATCCGGTCCCAGTCAGCGGTGGTATCGAGGTTCGGAAGGAACTCGAGAAAATCCTGCAGCTCCTCTGACACGTTGGCTGCCTCGACAGCCTGGAAATGCGGATTGTAGGAAAAATCGCGCTCGGGGAGGCCGGGGTCGAATGTCTTCAGGAGGAAGAAATAGTCGAAACCAACGAGGTCGAGGAACACGAGAATTCTGTTGAAGAGCGCATCAAGATCGTTCATCCAGTCCGTGTCGATGGTCTCCATGAGACTCTTGACGTCCCGCTTCACTTCCGCGTCGAGGCTCGCAGCGTCCATGCCTTTTTTCGCGCGTTCGTCGATCGACTTCTCGGAGAGCCGTTCCCTCAGCAGTGCCTGCTCCTCGTTGAGGGACGAATCCACGAGGGTCATCTTGAGGGCGCCCGAGACTTTCGCTCCCTTCAGCAATACCTGGGCCGCCGCCACCGTCTTGTAGATCTCCCAGAAAAAGCGGGCGAGGTTCGGTTCCGCCGTCAGCTTCACCGGGTTGTAGTAACGGGTGCGGCTCCTCTTGAGCTCAGTGTAGATTTCACGAAGGCGTCTCTGTTTCTGTTTCTCGGGATCGTCGTTGGCGAACAGGGCAAACAGGCGGTCGAAGAACCCGGGCGTCTTGGCAGGGAACGCGGACTTCTGCGCGGGAGGTGAGTTCGGGGCCTGGACGCCCATATTCTTGTAGCGTATGGAAAACGGTACCTGCTGTCAATGGAAACAGATTTCCGGTACTATGCCGCCAACACACAGGAGAGGAGCGCGTATGCAGAAGTGGGTGTGCACGGTGTGTGGCTATGTCTATGACCCCGCGAAGGGGGATCCCGACGGCGGGATCGCGGCCGGGACTGCGTTTGAGAGCCTTCCGGCGGACTGGGTGTGCCCGGTGTGCGGCGCGAGCAGGGACGACTTCGAAAAGACCTCGGACTGACCCCGAGTCATCTCACCGTCAGGGCGGTCGAGCTCGCGCGGGAGGCAGGTTTCCATCGCGCCGCGATCGTGGATCCCCGCTTCCTCGCCACGGGGGCGCACCGCCTGCGCGCCGGGTCTGCAGGGCTCCCCCGCGGTGATCCGCACGGCATGGAGTGGCGCTGGATCACCGAACCCGACGCCTGGTCTCGGTCCTGCACGGTCCTCGTCTGCTGTCTTTCCTGTCTTCGTCTCGAGCCTGATGATCCCAGTGCGCCGGGAGATCCCCACGCGCTGGTGGCGCCTTTCGCCCGCGCGCACTACTACCGCACGGCGATCACCATGCTGCGCCGCGTGGCGGGGGGGCTGGAGCGCGAATATGGTGTGCGCCGCTCGTCGATCCGGTTGTTCTCCAATTCGCGTATCCCGGAAAAACCGCTGCTGGCGGCCACGGGAATCGCGGCGTACGGCAGGAACGGATGCACGATCGTTCCCGGTCTCGGATCGATGTTCATAATTGCCGGTGCCGTGATCCCCGTCCGCACGGAGCTCGAGAGCCGTCCCGCTGCCCACCCGACCATGGCAGACCCCTGCGGCTCCTGCCAGCGCTGCCGCTCCGCCTGCCCGGTGCGCGCGATCGACCAGCCGTACATCGTGCGTCACGATCTGTGCCTGCAGGGGAGGGCGGCTTCCGCGGCCGAGCTCTCCGAGGAAGCCATGGAGCTGTGGGGGAAGCGCCTCTACGGGTGCCAGGACTGCCAGTCGGCCTGCCCGCACAACCGCGGTTTGAAAGAAGTAGCGCCCGTGTCCGCCGGCGAGGTCGGCCCCGGCGTATCTCTGCGCTCCTTCCTGGCCGAGGACGCCGAGGAAAGGAGGCTGCGCTTCCGCGGCACGGCCCTCGGGATGTCGTGGGTGTCCGGCGACGCGCTGCTGCGGAATGCACTCGTGGCGGCGGGCAACGCGCGGGAGCCGTCCCTCCGTGGACGGGTGGAGCGGCACCTCGAGAGTGCCGCGGGCGCGGTCCGCGCGGCAGCCCGCTGGGCGCGGGAAAGGCTCTGACCGGCTATCGCCGGTTGTTGAAAGTGGTGAAAAAAGCGAGGATCAGGAAGATCGGGAGCACCACGTAGAGAAACAGCGAGCCCACCGACGGCACGCCATCCGCCATGTGATACTCGTACACCCTCGGAATGTAGCGCTCGAACAACACGATCAGAAACCAGAGAACGGCAGTGAGCGAAAGGAATACCGCCCGCTGACGGGCCAGGTTCCAAATCCCGATGATGCCCGCGATGACCGCGATGACCAGGTAAACTGTGCTCCAGACCATGGGCATACCCTCCAGCAAAACGCGTTCTCGGTCAAGCGCTTTTCCCGGGTACTTTCTATCGGGCGCCTGCCAGGGTCGATTCCACGGCGTCCCGCAGCGAGTCGAGGGACGGCCGTTCGGCGCTGACGGGGAGCACGAGGGGATACGGTACGGGCGCGACTTCCCGTTCTGCCGATGGGGAAATCGATGAACGGCTCCCGCGCGCAGGGTCCTGCCCCGAAAGGACGGCGAGGCCGTCGGCGAGGGCCCAGAGAGCCGCGTTCCCGCCCGTCGACGGCACACGGCCGGAGAGAGGGAGCCACAGCGTGCCCTCCGGCGACAGCCGCGCGAGCTGCTCCCGGAAACGCCTGAGACTGGGAACCGCATCCTGCGCATCGGAAAGGGAGATGCCGGTATCCACGAGGGCGAGGGCCCGATCGCCCATGCAGAGGACCGCCGCAGGCATGCCGAGGGTGGATGCGACGGATGCGGTGACCACCGTCCAGTCAGCCTCGTCCGAGGCGAGGCCGCGCAGCGCGTTCCGCATCGTCAGGTCCGGCACGGCGTCGCCCTGCTCCGTGTGTGCCTGCCTTCTCGCGGCTCCGAGGCAACCGAGAATACCCGCAAGCTCCTCGAGGGGCTGCGGAGTGTCCGGCCGCGGGCCGGGCAGCAGCGTATCAGAGAGACCCGCGGCCAGCGTGTCCTTCGGCACGGCTCTGCAGGCCAGGATCTGCGCCGCGCTTCGCGGCGGTCCCTCCTCCGTGACCGGCGCGGAGAACGAGAGAGACCGAGTCATTCCTTCCTGCCCACGCTCGTAGCTGACCAGCGCGCACACCTGCACGGTCGAAGCCGGCGAAAGGGCTTCCGCGAAGGAGGGGCCGAGGGGGATACGCAGATCGCGCTCTTCAGACGGCGCGATCTCATCGAGTGTCGACAGTGCCGGCGCAGAAGCCGCGGCGGGAATGCCGGCATGCATGCGCACGCCGTGCAGGGCCTGGGCGCCGGAGTTTCGCAGCGTGACCTCCAGCGTGAGCGCCGTCTCGCAGGGATCAGGGTGTCCGACAAGCACCCGTGCCGAAACGACGGCAATCTCGGATTGGCCGGTGAGTGCCGCGCGGATCTCCCTCCTCCGCGCGAGGACCGCCGGGAGCATCGCGGCCGCCTCCGCGTCATCCGGCGATTCCGCGGCGAGCTCCCGGAGGGTATCCGACGTCCTGAGCAAGGCGGCATCCGCGCGCTCGTACAGGAGGTCGCGCGTCAGCCCGTCCGCGAAACTCGCGTATCCCGCTCCCTTCTCGCGGAGGAGCGCCGTGCGGGCGGCACTGCGCTCCGTCTCGGTTCCTGCGGCGCCCAGCCGTACGAGCGCCGAGTCGGGCGGGCCCGCCGGGGCGGCCGGGCCGGAGGCGAAACAGAGCAGCCGCCGCGACTGGGCGTCGAGGATCGTGAAGGAGCCCTCGGATCGGTCGGCTGCCAGGTCGAAGGACGGAGGCAGGCTCTCGCTGCGCCGCCCGGGGATCCGCGACAGTCTCCACACGGGGATGCCCGAGCCCTGGAACTTCCATACCTCGGCGGAACCTGCGAGGAGAAAGCTGCCGTCGTCGAGGACGGCGAGCTGCTGGGGAAGCTGCATCACCGAGGCGCTGAAGAGCGGCCGTACCGCGAAGAGCTCCCGCCCCCGCGCCGTGAGAACACGCACGCGCCGCTCTCCCGAGTCCCAGATCCAGAGGTTGCCTTCCCGGTCGACGTCGAATGCCGGCACGTACGACCCGGCGAAGGGCACAACGCCGGGGGGACGTCCGTCGAGCGGGTACAGGCTCACCCCCGGCGCATCGATTTTCCCGGGCAGCGCGGCAAGGGTCGCGTCTCCGATCAGCCGGGCAGGCAGCGCCGAAAGCGCCGGCGCATCGATCACCTGCCGCGTGCCGAGCCTCGGATCGACGATCGCGATCCGGGACGCCCGTTGGGAGAGAAGGAGGAGTCCACCGCCTCGCCGCGCGACGGTCCCGGAGAGCTGCATCGGCTCCGGCCCGCTGCTCTGCCCGTTGATGTCGCGAATCGTCGAAGCCGAGATCCGAAGCAGCGGTCCCAGGGTGAGGTACCGGTGGGGAAAACAGATGGTGATCTCATCGCCCGACGCGGTGAGCCCTACCGGCTCCAGCTCTTCGGGGTTCCAGCCGGTGAGTATTCCCAGCGTGTCGGTCGAAAGCGAGGCGGCGAGAGCCGGGGCCGGAGACAGCGGCAGCGTCGAGAAGCCGCGCGAGGAGTAGTAGAGGAAGGCGAGATCACCGGCGGCGGTCGCGACGAGGCTCGCGGGGCTTCCGGCCGGGACCGTGGAGACCAGTGACCGCGTGGCACGTCCCCGCGTGAGGTCGGTGGAGACGGTGACGGCGTTCCCCGACACCTCGAGGGAAACCCGCGCGGAAGCTCCGGATGCGCCGTCCGCCTGGCCGGACGCCTGGTCGCCGCTGACATCCAGCGCAGGGAAGGAGCTGCCGAGCTCGGCGCTGAAAAAGCGCTGCATCCCTTCCTGGAGGCCCGCCGCCTCCGGCAGCGAGCCCGCCGCGTCCGGTGCAATGAGGACGTGGAGCTGAAGCGTTTCCCCACCGGCGGGGTTCGAGGCAGAAATGAGAAAGAGGGCCAGGAGGAAAATCATCTGCCGACGTAACCCAACGAGCGCAGGGCTGCTTCCGCTTCCCCTCTCTCGTCCCAGGCCGCGGGCCCCCCGGGCCCGATGATGCTCGCCTCGTGGCCTTTTCCGAGGAGGAGCACCGCGTCTCCCGGACGGGCGCGGGCGAGCGCGAAACGCACGGCCTCCCGCCTGTCCGGGATGAGGAAAAGGTTCTCGCCGCGCCGCTTGCCGTCGCACCCCGCGGCGATCTGTTCGAGTATCTCCATGCTGTTCTCGCCCCGAGGATCCTCGTCCGTGATCACGAGCGTGCCGCAGTGCGCGGCGGCGGCGCGGCCCTGCAGCGGACGCTTCTCCCGATCGCGCTCTCCTGCAGAGCCGAAGACGGCCGTGAGCTCGCCGTGCGTGCGTGCGCGCATCCAGGGCAGGAGCCGCAGGAAGGCGCCGGGCGTGTGCGCGTAGTCGACGATGACGGCAAAAGGCTGGCCGAGGTCGACGGAATCCATCCGACCGGGCACGCTCTGCAGTCGGCGGATGAACGGCGCGAGGGCGAGCGGAGGCACCTCGAGAATCCGTGCCGCCGCCAGGACCGCGCCCAGCGCGTTCTCTACCCAGAAAGGTCCGGGGATGCAGATCCGCGCCTCGGTCTCTTCTCTTCCGTCCGTCATGAGGAAGCTCGTGCCGTCGACCTCTTCCCGGCTTCGCCGCGCCGCGAGGTCCCCGCCGGGACCGTGGCGATACACCGGCACGCGTGCGGCGTGCTGGAAGTACTCCGCGCTCGGGTCAGCGGCATTCACGACGGCGAAGCGCGGACAGCGCACATTCTTCACCATCTCCGGAGACAGGCCGCGGAAGAGATTCGCCTTGTCCGCGCGGTACTGCTCGAAGGAGCCGTGGAACTCCAGGTGCTCGTGCGTGACGTTGGTGAGGACGGCAGCGTCGAAGAGGACGTCCCCGAGACGGTTCGTCCGCGGCGAGAGCCCGTGCGAGGTTGCCTCGACGACCGCGATGTCCTGGCCGTTGTCCACCATTTCCTTCAGCATGCCCTGGATTTCGGTGGCCTCGGGCGTGGACTGGCGGAAGGGATTCTTCACTACCGCGTCGCGCGTCTTGAAGGACACGGTGGAGAGGAACCCGGCCCTGCCTCCCAGGAAGCCGATCAGCTGCGCGATGAACCAGACAGTGGAGCTCTTGCCGTCGGTCCCGGTCACGCCGATCACCTTGATCGATTTCGACGGTTCGCCGTAGAACGCCGCGGCGACCGGGGACAGCACGGTCCGGGGATCACGGACGCGAATGCAGGTGACATCCGTCGGCAGGCCGGCGAGCGGCTTCGCGTGGAGCACGGCAACGGCGCCGCGGCGGACCGCGTCTTCGACGAATCGATGCCCGTCGGTGTGCTGACCGTCCATCGCCGCGAAGAGGAACCCCGGGGCGGCATCGCGCGAGTCGTAGGCGATCCCGCGCACCTTCCGGGACATGTCTCCTCGGAGCTCCTCGACGCGGACGCGGGAGAAGAGCTCGCTCAGCGGCATTTCGGGCATGACGGAATGCTATCCGCGGGATTGCCGCGAATCAAGCCGGGCTCGCTGGCGGCATTTCGTGGCTACGCGGTTTGCTTTCGGGAACGCAAATGAATATGCTCTCCGATGGAGTACTCGGAATGTATACGGTGCGCATCGAGGACGGATTTGCCGCTGCCCATTTCCTCACTCGCTATCACGGCAAGTGCGAGAGGCTGCACGGCCACAACTACAAGGTTTTCGTGACCGCATCCGGCAGGAACCTCGACGAGGGAGGAATGCTGCTGGATTTCGGCACCCTGAAGGCAGCGCTCCGGAAGGTCACGTTCGAGCTCGACCACTCCAGCCTGAACGATCATCCCGCATTCAGCGACGGATGCCCGAGCGCCGAGCGGGTTGCCCTTTTCATCTACGAGAAGATGCACGCCACGATGCCGGATGCCAATTTCACCCTCGTCGAGGTCTTCGAAACGGACAGGAACCGGGCGACCTACTCTCCCGATTGACCTGCCGGTGGACTTCGCGGATCCATACCTCACGGATCAGCTCATCGCATATATCGGCAACAAGCGGACGCTCCTTCCGTTCCTCCACGGAGTGTTCAGCAGTTTTCCGTTGGATCCGGCTCGCAGCACCTTCTGTGATCCCTTCGCCGGGTCGGGGGCCGTTTCCCGCTTGGCCCGGAGAATGGGCTTTCGGGTCGCGGCCAACGACTGGGAGCCGTACGCGTTCGTGATCAATTCCTGCCACCTTCGGTTGAACCCTTCCGCGCTGGGCAGCCTTTTCCCGCCGCCCGGCGGGATCGACGGGGTGCTGGATGAGCTGAACGCCTTGCCGCCGCTTCCCGACGAGGAAGGGTACATCAGCCGCCACTACGCCCCACGGAACACCGGGGAGGCGGACTGGAGGACCGAGCGTCTTTTCTACACCCGGGAGAACGCCCTTGCAATCGACGCGATCCGGGAGCGGATCGAAGAGATGCATCCGGGGACACCGGCGGAACCCGGCGCTTTCCTGGCAAAGGCGGCGCTTCTCGCGCCTCTCCTGCACCAATCGGCGACGCACACGAATACCTCCGGCGTGTTCAAGGCTTTTCACAAGGGATTCGGCGGGCACGGGCGGGACGCGCTGGGCCGCATCATGGGACCCGTTCGGCTGAGCAGGCCGGTGGTAACGGATTCCCCGGCATTGGCCGAGGTGGGATGCATGGACGCCGCCGCGTTTCTTGCCGCAAGGACAGCCGACGTCTGCTACCTCGACCCTCCCTATGCGGTGCACCAATATGGAAGCAATTATTTCATGCTCAACTCGATCGCGCTCTGGGACAAGCCGCCCGTGAACGAGGAACGGACGGCAGGCGGGACGCTGCGGCACAAGGCGGGGATCCGGCCGGACTGGACGCGCACGCGCTCGGCGTTCTGCTACCGGGGTACGGCGGCCGCGGCGATGAAGGGAGTCATCGATGCGGCGGACTGTCGCTGGCTTGTCGTGAGCTACAGCAACGAGGGGCTGATCGGGCTGGAAGATCTGTGCGACCTCCTCTCAGAGACCGGCGAGCTTACCCTGAAGTCACGAGGGTACGCGAAGTACCCCGGAGGCAAGCAGAGCCTCCGCCGCGCGACAAGGAACGTTGAGCTGGCGCTCGTGGTGCAAAGAGGCGCCGGTCGGCGCGCGAGGGCGGGCGCAACAGAAGCGCTCCGGCGGATCCGTGCCGCGCGGCTTTTCACCCTTTCGTACGACCCTGCGAGGATTCGGCGGAGCTTCCCGTGCGAGGGGGAATCCCTGGTCGCGGGCGACCTGCCCGCGGTTCGAATCCCGATGCGGCACTTCTGGCGATTCCTCCCGGACCCGCCGACGCCCTCGTTCCAATCGGTCGAAGCGGCGGAGGCTTTCATCTCGACGCTCTCGGCGTGCGCCACGCGGGACGTCCGGGAAGAGATCGACGTCCTGGCTTCCGTTGTCGCGGACCTGGACGAGGGCCGGGAAAAGGAGCGGATGCTGAAGGAAATCCTCCGCCTGCTCAACAAGCTGGCGCACGGGAAGTACCGCAGGGAATTCGCGGAGGCCGTGGCGGCCCTGCGTACGGCTTCGCACGCGCGTCTCAAGGCCGGTCCAGGCTTTGCCGCGGGCCTTGATGCGATCGAGGAAAGAGCGCAGAGGAGGATGGCCGC
>JBKQPS010000197.1:0-8326 GCA_052144915.1 Spirochaetia bacterium
GCCAAGCAGTACGGGCTTCCGACATCCGTGCGCATCACGGTGGGCCAGCACCCCGAGAACGTGCGGCTGTTCCAGGAGCTGCCAAAGGTGCTGGGCGAGCTGCCGGTGCAGGGGTGAGGCTCGAAAAGCTCCTCTGGGGTGTACCATCGTTCTGGATCGAACGTCTGCCCGTCTACTTCGGCAGGAACAAGGGCTTTTTCCGTGATCGCGGCATCGATCTGAAAATCCGCTGCTTCTGGGGGGGGCCCTACCTGGCCGAGGCCCTCGCCGAGGGACGCGTGCCAATCGGCGAGATCGGACTTCCTCCGTTCATGAAGGCTTTCGCGGAAGGGTTGCCCGCGCGGGCGATCGGCTCCAGCGCGATCCGCCAGCTGGATCACTATCTGGCATGCCGCCCTGAGGTCGCCTCCCTGCGGGATCTTCGCGGCCGCCGCGTGGGCATCCTGTCCCTGGGCAGCTGCGACGATTACTTTCTGCGCCGCATGGTTCACGCCGCGGGCCTGAACGCGGCGAAGGAGCTGGAAGTGGTGGCGCTGCGGCAGGGTTACGGCGACCTGCGTTGTTTCACCGATTCGCCCCCTCCCGAAGTGCCCCGGATAGACGCCGGTTTCCTGGTGGACCCTTTTCTGGCCCTGGGAGAGACTCGGGGCACGGTCAGGGTGCTGGCTGCCGTGCGCGACTGTTTCCCGGTGTTCCAGTGGGGCATCATCCTCGCACACACTGACTTCCTCGAAAGGCGCAGAGAGCTGGCCCAGCGCGCTATGGAGGCGTTTCGGGATTCCTGCCGGGCGATCGCCGCGGATCCGGAGGCGGCCGTCGCCTTCGGCGCCCAGGTGTTCCGGCTCGCCAAGGCGGTGATGCGCCGCGCGCTCCTGCGGGATCTCGATCACTGGGAACTGGATGCTCGCCTCGATCCGACGGGAATGGAGAATTGCCTGCAAATCCAGACCGAGTTGGGTGCCGTGCCGGCCGGCTCGCGTGTCGGCGGGATGGTCGAGCAGTTGTAGGATTGTAGATCGCAAATAGTTCGGGGCCGGGGAACGTCTTTGAACCAGCCTGGCCTATCTTCTCCATTCTGAAAATGCCGCGAAAACGAAAATACTTCTGGACAGCCGGCCAAAGCCATGGTAGAGTTTCCGCATAGCGAGATGCGTTTCGCATAGAGAGACAAATGACAGTGCTGTCTTCCGTCTCCAAAGCCCTCAGCCTCCTGGACGCTTTCACTCGTGAGAAGCCGGTGTTGACTCTGTCAGAGTTGGCCAAAGGCACAGGGACCCACAAGTCCTCCGTTTTCCGCCTGCTGGCAACTCTGGAGAGCCACGGCTTCGTCGAGAGACAGCCTGTGGAGCGCGGCTACCGCTTGGGGTGGAAGCTTTTGGAGCTGGCCGGCCGGATGGTCGGTCGCAATGAGCTGAGGGAGTTGGCTGCCCCTTTCCTGGAGGAGCTGGCTGAAAAAAGCGGGGAGATCGTTCACTTGTCGGTGCTGGACCGCGGCGAAATCGTGTACCTGGACAAGCGCGGGCGCAGCCAGCCGCTGACGGTATCCACCATGATCGGCGGGCGCAGCCCGGCGCACGCGTCGGCCATGGGCAAGGCTCTGCTGGCCGGCCTGCCCGCGGATCAGGCTCAGAGGATGCTGAAAGAGCGGCGCCTTATACGCTTCACTCCGACAACCATCATCGATCACCGCCGGCTCGCGCGGGAGCTGAAGGCCATTCGCCGCCAGGGCTATGCGCTTGACAACGAGGAGACCTTCCCCGGTATCCGGTGCGTGGCGGCGCCCCTGATCGATGGCGACGGGCAGGTGCGGGCGGCGATCAGCGTGACGGCGCCCAGTCAGCGCATGGGTGAACGTCGGCAAGCGGAGATGTGCAAACTCGTCACGGACACTGCCGCGCGGATAACCGAGCGGATTCGCGCGGGTGGAATCTCGTAGAAGGAGAGGTGTATGTCGGTAGAGGAACTGCAGAAGGCTGTGGAAGCCGGCGACAAGAACCGGGCAATTGCTCTGGCCCGCGACCTGGTTGACAAGGGCACTGATGCGCTGAAGATCATCGAGGCCCTCACCCAGTTGATGGGGCGGGTGGGAGAGAAGTTCTCCCGCCTTGAGATCTTCCTGCCGGAAATGATGATGGCGGGTGGGGCGATGTCAGCGGTGGTCGAGCTGCTGGCCCCCCATCTGAAGGCCGCCAAGAGAGGCGAGCCCAAGGGCAAAATCGTCCTGGGCACCGTGAAGGGCGACCTGCACGAGATCGGCAAGAACATCGTGAAGCTGATGCTGGAGACCCAGTTCTTCGAAGTGAAGGACCTGGGTGTCAACGTGGATTCAGTGAACTTTATCGCGGAGGCTGAAGCCATGGGTGCACACGCGATATGCGCCTCCTCCCTGATGACCACCACCCTGCCGCACCAGAAGGAGATCATCAGCATCCTGAAAGACAAGGGCCTGCGCGCCAAGTACAAGGTCGTCATCGGCGGCGCCCCGGTAACCCAGGGTTGGGCCGACGAGATCGGGGCGGACCTCTACTGCCCGGACGCCGGCTCTGCTCCGCGCATGATCGGCGATATGCTAAAGAAATAGGATAGAGGAAGAAGGAGAACTCGACATGTCCAGTCCATACCGCCTCTGGGAGATCCAGGACCGCTCCAACACCGGTCCATTCTGCGAAGAGAACGATTTCCTTCCCAAGGTCTTCACCCCGAAGCTGAAGGAAGTCATCAAGAAGTATGAAATCAAGTATGACCCTAAAAATCCTGTCCCGGCAGACGATAAGCTGGCCGACCGCGTGTGGCAGGCCGGCTGGGAGCTGTACCGCGATGTGGGCCTGTACAACACGGACACCCATCGCATCATCAAGGTGAGCGATGAGGAGATCAAGGAAGCCCTGTACATGCACTCCGGCGAGTACTGGGTCGGGGCGGGCAAGGATGCCGTGCTTTGGAAGCACCGCCAGGTCGAGGACAAGAAGACTCCCTTCGCCCTTTTCAGCCCGGACTGCACATGCTCGGAGGAGCTGCACTACTCCATGTGCGTGGCCTTCCTGAAAGAGCCCCTGCTGGACGGCTTCTGCGCCCCGATCCTGGAGGAGTCCATCGGGCAAAAGATCGCCTCAGCCTCCCCCTTCGAGATCAACGGCTGCACGCAGCACATCTACAATCTGCGCCTTGCAGCCAAACAGGTCGGAAGGCCCGGAACCTTCTTCGTGGCCGTGGGCACCGCCGAGCACGACAGCGGGCAGATCGCGGTGTCCAATAATGAGTGGGGCGTGCGCACCACCGACGCGCGGATCATCGGCACCCTGACCGAGTTCAAGACGGCCAACACCCTGCTCAACCGGGTGGTGCACTGCGCGCAATACGGCTGTTACACCGGCAACCTCACCGGCGCCATCTATGGCGGCTGGTGCGGCGGCTCGGAGGGCGTGGCCGTGGCCACTGTGGCATACTCGTTGAACGGCCTTTTGGCGTACGGGGCAATCTTCAATCAGCATTTCCCCTTCCACCTGAACTGGGGCTCCAACACGACCCGCGAGCTCCTGTGGTCCATCGCCGTGGCCGGACAGGCAATGTCGCGCAATTCGAAGCTGCTCTATACGTCCAACGGCTTTTCCAACGCGGGGCCCATGACCGAGATGGTGTTCTACGAAACGGCCTGCCACGCACTGGTGAGCACGGTGAGCGGCTGGGACCTGTGGGAGATGGCCTCCGCGCGCAACAAGCACAGGAACCGCGCCACTCCGCTGGAGGCACGCATCGGCATGGAGGTCGGGCACGCGGTGGCGCGCGCAGGCATGACCCGCGCGCAGGCCAACGAGATCGCAAACAAGATCCTGGCCAAATACGAGCAGCACGCCGCGGACGCGCCCATCGGGAGCGAATACCAGGACTGCTACCATGTGGCCACGGCACTGCCCACGCAGGAGCACTACGACATGTACCGTAAGGTCAAAGACGACCTTCACGGAATGGGGATCCAGTTCCCTTACTGAAGGGAGATCCATGAACCGGCTGTTGAGCGGAAACCAGGCAATCGCCTATGGGGCACTTGAAGAGGGGGTCGCGCTGGTCACGGGCTACCCGGGGACACCGTCCACCGAGGCGCTGACCGAGATCGAGCACCTCGCCCGCCGGGGCGAGCCCTCCCCCTATGTGGAGTGGAGCGTGAACGAGAAGGTGGCTTTCGAAATGGCCGCTGGCGCCGCCTGGGCCGGGAAGCGCTCTTTGGTAACGATGAAGATGTCGGGGGCCAACGTGGCCCTCGACGCGATGATTGGAGTGGCGCACTCCGGCGTGAGCGGCGGCATGGTGATCTACGTGGCAGATGACCCCGGGGTCGAAGCGGGGATGCCCGAACAGGACTCCCGCTTGCTGGCCCAGCTCTGCGGGCTGCCGCTGCTGGATCCCGGGGACCCGGCGTCCGCCTACCGCCTCACGCGATACGCCTTCGGCCTCTCAGAGCGGATCGGGCTGCCCGTGCTCCTTCGTTCAGTGACATCCGTGGCGCACGCGCGCTCCCCGGTGGATTCTTCTCTGCGCTGGCAGCCGCGGGAACGACCGGCCCTCTTCAGCCGCGACATCACCCGCTACACAAAAGCCGGCTCGCTGATCTGCTTGCAGCAGCACCGGGAGAACCTGGCGCGGCTCGCTGAGGCGGAAAAAGCATTCCGCGCGGACGGGATCAACGTCCTGACGATGAACGGCGGCAGGAAGCGCAAGGGGATCGGCGTGATCGGCGCCGGCGTGGTGAACGCGTACCTGGCCGAGGCCCTGGCGGAGAGGGAATCGGACGGGCAGCAGGTCCCCTGCGGGCTGTACCTGGAAGCTGTTCTGCCGCTGGAAGAAGAAAAGACCGCCGAGCTGCTGCGCTCCTGCCGGGCAGTGGCGGTGTTCGAAGAGCTCGAGCCCGTTGTGGAACGCGAGGTACGCGGCGTCGCGACGCGACTGGGCTGGCGAGGACGCATCCTGGGCAAGATGGACGGGGTACTGCCTCGGGTCGGGCGCTATACGCGCAGAGAGATCCTGGCCGGCCTTGCCGCCCTGGATGCCGCGGGTGCCCGAGCGGCAGTGGCGGGCGCCGGCTCGGCGCCCCGCGAGGCGGCAGTGACCATTCCCCCCGCTTCCGAGGCGTTGAGCACACGCGAGGCGGAGGCGCCTCCGGTGAAGCACCCAATCACATTCTGCGCAGGCTGCCCGCACCGCGGAACATACCTGGCGCTGAACCGGGCCATGAGGGCGCTGGACCTCCCCCGGGACAAGATCGTGGTCACCGGGGACATCGGCTGCACGATCCTCGGCATGAACGCCCCCATCAGCTCCTGCTGGACCGAGTTGGCCATGGGATCCAGCCTCGGCTTGGCGCAGGGTTTCCAGCGCGCGGGCCTGCGGGAGCCCCTCGTGGCGACAATCGGCGACTCGACCTTCTTCCACGCGGGAATTCCGGCGCTGGTGAACGCGACCCAGCACAGCACCCCCCTGATGCTGATCATCCTGGACAACGGGTGGACAAGCATGACCGGTTTCCAGGTCAACCCGGGAACCGAATCGAGCCTCCAGGCTCCCGGCAGCTGCCGGGTGTCGATCGAGGCCGTGGTGCGGGCGCTGGGCGTGCACTCAGTCTCCACCCTGGACCCCTTCGACCAGCCAGCCGCTATCGAGGTCATGAAAGCTGCCCTTCAGGAGGCGGGCGTCCGGGTGGTCATCGCGCAGCGGGAATGCACCCTCACCGTGGCGCGGCGAGTCCCGAGAAAGGAGCTGTACCGCGTCGACCGGGAAACCTGCACCTTCTGCCGGTCCTGCCTGCGCGAAACCGGCTGCCCCGCCGAGCACGTGACCCGCACCGGCGACAAGGACCACATGGCCATCGACGAAGAGCTGTGCACCGGTTGCGGCCTCTGCGCCACCTGCTGCAAGTTCCACGCAATCCACGAGGTGCACGCATGAACATCCTGATCACCGGCGTGGGGGGGCAGGGTACCGTCACCCTTGGAGACCTCATCGCGGAGCGGGCCATGGGCCTCGGGCTTCCTGTCTCGGTGTTCCATTCCCGCGGCATGGCTCACCGCGGCGGCCGAGTTGCCGGGGAAATCCGCATCGCCTCACGGGCCGGCCAGCGGCTGGGGCCGCGCCTGTCCACCGGCGGAGCGGACGTGCTGGTCGGAATGGAAATCGGGGAGACGATCAACTCTTTGCCCTTCCTGAAAGAAGGCGGAGTGGCGCTGCTCATCGACTACCGCTACGTGCCATCCGAGACGGCGTTGAAAAAGGATCACTATCCCGAATTGTCGAACGCGCGCGAACTGTTCGCGCCCCGCACCCCGAACGTGTTCACCGTCGTGCGGCCGCCGGCTCCTGTGAACCTATTCGCACTGGGCTGGCTCGCCGCAATACTTCCCACGGAGTTGGACCCGGGGGGAGTTTTCGGTGCCGAAGGTTTGGAAGAGGCCATCCGCCGACACCTGAAAAAGAACACCGAGGAAAACGTGCAGGTATTCCGCACGGGATACGCTCATGGACGACAGGGTTAAGCGGGCACTCGACTCGCTGTTCTATCCCAGGACCGTCGCCGTGTTCGGCTCGGCCAGGGAAGGCAAGATAGCCCACCAGATTCTCACCCAGCTGGTCCAGGTGGGCTTCGCCGGGCGCGTCGTCGCGGTGAATCCCAAGGCTGAACCGCCCGAGGGAATCCCGGGTGTCGCTGCCTTTGCCCGGGCGCGCGAAGTGCCCGAAGGGCTTGACCTCGCGGTGCTCGCGCTGCCCGCGCAGTTTGTCGAAGCGGCCGTCCGCGAGGCCGGCGCAGCGGGTGCACCGGCAGCCGTGGTGATCACCTCCGGTTTCGCGGAGGCCGGCAACGTCGAGGGGGAGAGGCGCCTCCTGGCCGCAGCCGGCGAGGCCGGTGTCCGCCTGATCGGGCCAAACTGCGCGGGAATCATGAACACGGCCAATCACCTGTCGGCCAGCATCGAGACGCGGGCCTTGCCGGGACGCGTCGCCTTCATCACCCAGAGCGGAGCGGTGGGGGGCGCGGTGCTGGGACTGGCCGGCACGCGCGGCATCGGCTTCTCCAAGTTCGTGAGTTATGGCAACCGGGCGGACCTGGGTGAAGTGGAGCTGCTGGAGTACCTGACAGAAGACCCCGAAGCCGATGTGATCGCGTTGTACCTGGAATCCGTGACCGATGGCGCACGCCTCCTGCCCGTCCTGGCCGCCGCCGCCGCGGTCAAGCCGGTGATCGCCATCAAGGCCGGCCGCACCGTCACCGGGCAGCGCGCGGCCGGCTCCCATACAGGCTCCCTGGCGGGTGCCGACGAAGTGTTCGCCGCCGCGTTTCGTCGGGCTTGCGTCACGCGTGCCGCCGGCATCGAGGAGATGCTGGACCTCTGTGACGCCTTCGCACACCTGCCGCCGCTCTCCGGCCGGAGCGTGGCCATCGTGACGAACTCCGGCGGTCCGGGCATCCTCGCCGCGGACCGAGCTGAGGAGCTGGGCCTGCAGGTGGCCGAACCGCCTGCTGAGCTGCAAGGCGGATTGCGGGAGTTCCTGTCGGATCGCTGCGCGGTGGGCAACCCCGTGGATTTGACGGTGGAGGGCTCGGGCGCCAACTACGAGCGAACTCTGCGCCTGCTGCTGGAAGGCGGCTATGACGCCGCAATCGCCATGAACGTGGCCACACCTTTCTTGGACTCGGTGGAACTGGCCCGGGGGGTGATCGCGGCGCGCGACGGTTGTGTTCCAAAGCCGATTGCAGCGGTGTTCGCGGCGGGCGACGTCGTGGCCGATGCCGTGCGTGTCCTGCAGCAGGCCGGCGTGCCGGTCTTTCCCAGCGGGGAGCGCGCCGCCCTGGCCCTCGCCCGCATGAACGAACGCCAGGCCCTTCTCGCCGCCGCGCGGTGCGCGCCGGGGGAACCGCTCCCCGAGCCGCGCCGGCTTCCAGGGCCGCCAGCGGAGGCCGCCGTCAATCCTCGCCGCGCGTGCACGACCGGCGCAATCACCGAGACGGAGGGCTGGTCCTTCCTCCACGGCCTGGGTCTTCCCTTCCCCGCCTTTCGCTGCTGCCAGTCCCCGGCCGAGGTCGCAGCAGCAGCAGTGTCTCTGAAAGCTCCCCTGGTCATGAAGGTTGTTTCACCAGAGGTCCTCCACAAGAGCGACCAGGGCGGCGTGATTCTTGGCATCGAAGGCGCGGATGCCGCTGAGCGCGCTTTCGCGGACCTTTCCGCGCGCTTCGCCGGCGCGTCCTTTCAAGGCGCTCTCCTTGCCGAGCAGGTGATCGGCGGCCTGGAAGTGATCGTGGGCCTCAAGCGCGACCCGGTCTTTGGACCCATTGTCCTCG
>JBKQPS010000198.1:0-2899 GCA_052144915.1 Spirochaetia bacterium
CCGTAGCCCGCAGACGAGGTAGTCCCCTGGGCGTCAATTGTCGGAAAGAGGAACAGGCTCATCCACGGATATTTCGACATCGATTCGGACATCGTATGAATCTGCGCCGCGAAGGGCGTCCTCGATCTGGCGCTCGACGCCAAGAAAGCCCGGTCGCACGATCCAAGGCGGCCGCCGCAGCTGGCGAGGTCCGCACCAATTTCCCCGCCGAGGATCTTTTGGATGCGGTCGCAAGCTTTTGCTGGAGCGCCTGTGATCACAGGGCCCGACCACGCTCGCCATAGGGAACGCCTGGTATGCTCACGGACCCTGGTGGTGGCAAGCGCGAGAACGCGTCAGTCCGGCACGACGGAAAATCCCAGCGCTTTCGCGTTGTCGCGCACACGACTGTCGGTGGAAAGGACGGCAATGTGGTCGATCACGCCGGAAAGTTTCTCCAGCGTGGCAAGGTGCAGCGCGTCCAGGGTCCGCACAGGTTCCACCGGGAAAGGGCGCGAACAGCGGTTCCAGATGCCTTCATCCACCGGCTGGATGACCCAGAGATCGCTGTCGGTCTGGAACTGCGACTCTCGTGCGGCGGCCGCGGCGGCCGCAGCGGGCTCCACAACCCTCAGCCTTGCAAAGACCCGGCCCACCTCAGCAAGCGTGCATCGCGACGTCGCCACCACGTCGGAGGCGGCGAGCAAGCGGCGGATGTCCTCGCATCCTTCTCCGCCCAGCAGATCCCTTAGAGCGGCGCTCGACTCCAGGTAGAGATTCACCCCTCCCCCCTCGACCAATCCAGCAGGGAGCTTATTTGCGCGGCGTTCAGGCCAGACGGCCCCCCGGGCCGGGCGTAGTCCGAGGGCCTCCTAGTGCGAAGCGGCGGCCGGGCACCGAGAGCGGCCAGCCTCCAGCCAAGCTCGGATTCCGCAGGCGCGCCTGCCTGCGGTTCCACCGGCCCGAGACGCGCCACCACGTGGTTCCTGTCCGTCACCAGGAAGGTCTCGCCGGCACGAACCTGGCGGATATACGCACTCAGCCGAGCCTTGAGTTCCTTTATGTTGACCGCCTGCATGGGAATAAGGTAGTCACTGGTAACTACCTTGTCAACGCGCCATTCTTTGGCCGCAGGCCGCTAGGAGAACGCGCGCTCCCCTGCCTCGACGGCAGTCGGAATCGCGTTCTCCTTCGGCGCGAGCGGACAAAACCAACGGACGCTGTACGCGCAGGACGGGTTGTACGCGAAGTTGAAATCGAGGGTGATTGCGTCAGGACCGGCCCCGAGATCGGCTCCCTTGATCGTGTCGTAGAGATACCGCCCGCCGCCGTAGGTCTCTTTTCCGTTGGTCAGGTCCCTGAAGGGGAGAAAAAGGCCGCCGCCATAGCCTTGCATCCAAAACACGGTGAGCGAACCGTACGGCAGGGATACCGTGGCAAATTTCTTGTACCGCAGCATACCTTCAGGGAGCACGACCTCGGTGGTGCTCTCCTCCGCCTGATTCTCGATTGGCGTGACCCGGACGAGTGAGCGCCAGGCTGGATCGTAGGGGAAATACCGAAGCCCGTTGAAGCGCGCCCGCGCCTCACCTTCCAGGGGTGACTGCGGATGGGACCGGAACATCTCGTCGCGCCTCGCGCGGTACTCCTCCCATGCGAGGGCGGGATTCGTCTCGGAGATCTGCCGCACTGCCGCGTACATCTCCGCGGTCTCCCTGCGCCATTGCGTCAGCTCCAGCGGTCGCCACAACGCAGGTTCAGACGCGCAGGCGGATGGCGGTCTTCCTGTAGTTGACCGTCTCCGTGACGAAGTCAAGCGTGATGTGCCACGCCTGCATGGTCTTGGCTCCGACGATCACTTCCTCGGAGCACTCGTCGAACACGACAAACTCGTCACTGAACCGCGCCTTACTGTCATCGAAAAGAAAGTTCAGCGTGACCCGGAACAACGCGTGGATGAGGTCTCCAGCCCGCGCGGTCTCGAAGATCCAGTTTTCCGGATCCGGAAGGGCATCCAGCGGCCCGATTCTTTCCGCGATATCCCGGCGGATGATGGAATAGGCTGCCCCAGAGTCGAAAAGAGCCCTGCAGCGGGCGCTCCCCCGGGAACCGACAAGGGTGACGTCATGTTCCAGTATGCGCACGGCACTCTCCTGCCTTGGTATACTGGGCACGCGCATGTAATGCTTCACATTCATAGGGTCGCACCGGTTCAAGGCGCGGTCAACCGCGCGCGACGGAGGGGGCCGCGGCAGGATCTGCAGCGGCACTTGTGCTTGTCGCAATTGACACGCTTTACATGAACGGTAGGAATTCTTATCATTGCAGTATGAAAACAACGGTCTCCGAAAAGGGGCAGATTACCATCCCGAAAGCCATTCGGGACAAGCTTGGCCTGCGGCCTGGCACCGTGCTGGATTTCGTTGCCATGGAAGGCAAGCTGATAGGAGTGAAAAAGGAGCAGGATGACCGCATCGGCCGATGGCTCGGCAAAGGGACGCTTCCCGGCGGGCTGCCCGTTGACGACTACCTGCGGAGGGTCCGGGGATGATCACCGCCGTGGACAGTTCAGTGATCCTTGACGTATTGACGGGAGACCCTGGCACGGCCTCCGCGAGCCTCGCCGCTCTGCGAAAAGCGTCGCATGAGGGCCGGCTTATCGTCAGCGAGAGCGTGGTTGCCGAGGTTCGGCCTGCATTTGAAGCCAATGCCCTTTTCGAAGAGTTTCTCGGAGACTGGGGCCTGGAGTTCGTGCCCTCCACGTTGCGCAGCTCGATTCGTGCAGGCGAAATGCTCCGGCAGATGCTGGCACGAAAGAAACGGCAGGAGGGCAGGATCCTGCCGGATTTCCTGATTGGCGCCCACGCGTTCGAGCACGCTGATCGGCTGCTGGCACGGGATCGAGGGTTTCTGCGCGACT
>JBKQPS010000199.1:0-8653 GCA_052144915.1 Spirochaetia bacterium
CCCGGTGCCCAGGAGCGTGCCCCCTTCATCGGAATACTGCACCTGCAGACCGAATCGTCCCCCGTCCCCGATGCTTTCCCTGATCATCGATCCGAGGTATCCGATGCACAGGACGACCCGCTTCACGCCCCTTTCAGCAAGGCATTCGAGCTGCCGCGCGGCAAACGGCTTGCCGTGAATGTCCATCAGGGACTTGGGAATCTTTTCCGTGTAGGGCTTCATCCTCGTGGCAAGCCCACCAGCGAGGACGGCGACGGGCAGGTTCAAGACAGCAGCACCTTCGTGCCCTCGAAGTCGAATCTGAATCGCACCTCTTCCAGCCCGGCGCGCGCCATCGCCTTTCTCAGGCGGCCCCGGTCTTCCGCGTAGAACAGCAGAAAGCCTCCGCCGCCCGCGCCGACCACCTTGCCGCCGATCGCGCCGTTGGACCGGCCCAGCTCGTACCATTCGTCGATGGCCTGGTTCGTGATGCCCCCCGAGCGCTTCTTCTTGCTTTCCCAGTGGACGTGCATCAGCTCCCCGAAGGCGGCGCAACGGCCTTCTTCCAGGGCGCGCTTGCTGTGGATGGCCAGGTCCTTGATCTGGTGCAGGTTCGAGATCATGTCTGAGTCCGAGTCCTTCGTGCGGACGTCCTGGTCTTTCAAGATGCTGCTCGCGCTGCGATGCTGCCCGGTGAAAAACAGCAGCAGGTTGTCCTCCAGGTCCAGCAGGGTCTCCGCCCCGAGCTTCAGGGGAATCGCCTCGACGCTTTCGTCGGAGGAGAACGTGAAGCAGGTAATGCCCCCGAACGCGGCGATGTACTGGTCCTGCTTTCCGATGGGTTCCTTCAGCCGCTCGATTTCCACGTGGCAGGCGAGCCGGGCGAGCTCCGCGGGGTGCAGGAACATCTTTTCGTGCGCGTACAGGGCTTTCAGGAGCGCCGTGGTGAAGCTTCCGGAGGAGCCCAGGCCCGTCCCCGCGGGGATGTCCGCGAGGGTGGTGATCTCGATCTGCGGTGGATCGCCTTTCATGAGGGCGAGGCATTCCCGGATGATCGGGTGCTGCACGTCGGCGGTCTTCAGCACGTTTTCCAGGCGGGAGTACTTGAGGAAGATGCCGGGGGTGAAGGGCCGCGTGACGCTGACGAACACGTACTTGTCGATCGCCGCGGAGATGAGGAAACCCCCGTGGTTGCGGTAGTACGAAGGCAGGTCGGTTCCCCCTCCCCCCAGAGAGATCCGCAGGGGGCTGCGCGTCAGGACCATGTCGGCTCTCCTTCTAGCGGGCCTCGAGAAGCCAGCTGTTCGCTCGAATGTATCTCACCGTTTTGCGGATGCTGTCGGCGATGGTCTCCCGCGGCCGCCACCCCAGGTTCCGGATCCTTGCGCACTGGAGGAAGATGAAGGGGTTGTCCCCGATCCATCCCTGGGAGCCCCCCGTGTAGGTGAGGGACGGGGAGACGTCCAGCTCATTCGTGATGATGCGGACCGAGTCGTTGACCTGGACGTACTCGTCGGTGCCGAGATTCAGGATGTTGACCTTCCCGGGGCATTTTTCAAGGGCGACCATGATCGCCTCGACACAGTCGTTCACGTAGAGGTAGGATTTCTTCTGTGTGCCGTCTCCCAGGATCCGCAGCGTGGACGGGTCCTGGAAGAGCCGCTTGCAGAAGTCGAAGACGTGTCCGTGGCTGTACCGCTCTCCGAGGATGGAAACGAAACGGAAGATCCACGCGCGCATGCCGAACGCCTCGCAGTAGGCGCTGATCAGGCCTTCCCCGGCGAGCTTCGATGCCCCGTACAGCGACGTCTGCACCGGGAAGGGCGCGTCTTCCGGCGTCGGGATCACCGGAGATTCGCCGTACACCGAGCCGGTGGAGGAAAAAACGATGCGCGCGATGCCGTTTCCCCTCATCGCCTCCAGCACGTTGAACGTGCCCACCGTGTTCTGCTCGAGGTCCTTCCCGGGGTGCTCGGGCCCGAAGCGAACGTCGGCGTTTGCGGCGAGGTGGAAGACCGTGTCGCATCCCGCTGACGCCTTCCGCAGCGCCTGCGCGTCCAGGACGCTGCCCCGGACGAGCTGGAAGCCGGGACGGCCCACCGCGGCCTCGAGGAACCTCTCCTGCCCGGTGGAAAAGTCGTCGAAGCAGACCACCTCGTGCCCGTCGTCAAGGAGCCGATCCACGATGTTGCTGCCGACGAATCCCGCTCCGCCCGTGACGAAACATTTCATGAGTGTCGCTTTTCCTTCCTGGGACAGATTCCTGATTTTGACCTGCGTGCACCTCATAAACCAATCCGAGGGAATTTTCAAGTCATGGCCGCCTCAACGCCACGCGCGATTCGGTCGATATAATGGCAGGAATGGGACATTCCCGATGAGGACATCCTCCACGTGAGCACCGCCTGCCCGAAGTGTGGCTTCGATCTCGAAGCCGACAAGCCGTGCCGCGTGTGCGGCTTTCTCCCAACCGCGGCGCCGCGGTACCCCGCGGATCCGGCGCCGCCTGTTCGCCAGCCCGGACCCTTTCAGCCCGCGGCGGCTCCCGTGCGGCCGCCACTCCCCGGGCGTGCCCCGTCTCCGGCAACCCGTCGATCCAGCGCACAGGGCCCGGTCGTTGTACTGGCTTCCGCCGCCATTGGCCTGCTGGCCGTTCTGGGCGTGTTCATTCTCGGCGACATTCGCGCAAAGCCTCCGGCTGAGGATGCCGTTCCGGCCGCCGTGGCGGGAGCCGTGACGCAAACCGCGCCGGTCGCTTCTGCCACGACAGGCTCCGTGCCCGCGCCTGCCGCGGATACCTCGCCCGCGGCGGCGCCCGCACCGCTCCCCGATGCCCCTTCCCTGCCCCGCCCGGTTCACATGGCTGCACGGCCATCCCCGTCCCGCACGGCCGTCCTGGGCGCCGCGGAGCAGCCGTTTGACATCACCTCACGGAACGAAGATCCTCCGACCGCCGACCGCACTTCGTTCATCGCCTGGATGCGCGATCACACGGACCAGACGGAGAAGTTCCTAGAGCAGAAGTGGGAGCTTTCCCAGTCCATGATCCGCATGAGAAGCGTCACCCATCCGCGCATTCTCCAGGCCATCCTTCGGACACCGCGGGAGTTCTTCTGCCGCGACGCGCGCCGCGCATACGAGGACGCCGTTCTGCCCATTGGGTATGGGCAGACGATTTCCGGCCCTCACATGGTGGCGCGGATGACCGACTACCTGGACCCCCAGCCGGACCAGAACGTGCTGGAGATCGGGACGGGATCCGGCTACCAGTCCGCGGTCCTTTCCGAGCTGTCCAACCACGTCTATACGATCGAAATCGTGGAGGCCCTCGCGCGGGAAACCGACGCCATCTACCGCGCCCACGAGTCGCGGTACCCCGAATACCGCAATATCCATCGCAAGGTCGACGACGGGTATTTCGGATGGCCGCAGCATGCGCCGTTCGACCGCATCATCGTCACCTGCGGGATCGACCACGTGCCGCCGGAGCTCCTCCGTGAGCTCGCGCCGGAAGGCATCATGGTCATACCGGTGGGGCCGCCCTCGGGCCAGACGATCCTGCGCATCGTGAAACATGTCGACCTGGACGGAACCGTGAGCCTGGACCGGGAAGACATCTTCCAGGGGAAGAAACGGCAGATATTCGTCCCATTCACCAGCAGGCAGGGCGGGTTCCACGTTCTCGAGGACAAGAAGGAAATCAAGTGATCCTGCGCCGGATGCAGCTGTCGGATACGCGGCTGGCGGCGCTCTTTCTCGTCTCGGCGGCAGTGCTCGGCTTCGAGATCGAAGTCATGCGCGTCTTCGCGGTAGCGAGCTGGTCGAATTTCGGGTCCATGGTCATCAGCATTGCCCTTCTCGGATTCGGGCTCGCCGGGACCCTTCTCACCCTCCTGCAGCCGCGTGTCCGCAGGTCTCCTGACGCGTGGATCTCCTCGTCCGCCTTTGCCCTGGCGCCGTCGATGGCGCTCGCGCACGCCGTTGCACAGCAGGTTCCATTCAATCCCGTTCTCATCGCCACGGATCCCGTGCAGATCTGGTGGATCGCCGCGTATTACGTCATCTACGGGCTTCCCTTCTTCGTGGGGGGACTCTTCATCGGCGCGATGTTCACCATCCTCTCCAGCAGGATGCACGCCCTGTATTTCTGGAACATGCTGGGCTCGGGGATCGGCGGGCTCCTCGTCCTCGGGCTCATGTTTCTTTTCCCCCCGGATTTTCTCATCTACCCCCTGGTGGGGATCGCGCTGCTGCCGGCGCTGCTCTGCACCATGCACTGGGACTGGGCCGGCGACCGCTTCTTCGTGAAATCCGTGGAAGCGCTGCTGTGCCTCGTCATGTGCGCGTGCAGCGTCTTCCTGGTCGCCCGGTTCGGAACGGTCCGCGTGTCTGACTTCAAGCCGGAAAGCTACGCGCGGGACTATCCCGACTCACGGATGCTCTACCATGCCTCCAGCCCGCTCGGAGAGTCCCGCGTGTATTCGAGCTCGTACTTCCACTTCGCCCCGGGCCTGAGCGACAACGCGGGAGTGTCCCTGGCCCACATGCCGAGGAATGCATTCCTCGGTCTGTTCGTCGACGGCAACGGCCCGGTGGGCGTCATGCGGAAGCTCGCGCCCGAGGAGGAGGGGTACGTCGATTTTCTCCCGATGTCCGCTCCGTACCACGTCCTCTCCCGGCCCCGGGTCCTGCTGCTGAGGCTGGGAGGCGGAGCGGGCGTGCAGACCGCGCTGCACAACGGAGCGGGAAACGTCTGGGTCGTGGAATCGAATCCCGACCTGCTGCACATGCTGCGCGAGGTTCCTTTCTTCCAGGGCTACACCGGGGGTGTTCTCCAGGACCCGCGGGTGCACCTGGTGCGGTCCGAGGTCCGGGCGTTCGCGGCGGCGACCCGGGAACGCTTCGACCTCGTGGAAATAGGGCTGATCGATTCCATCGGGCTTTCCCAGGCCGGGGGATACTCGGTCGAGGAAAACTACACGTACACGGCGGAGGCGATCCGCGACTACCTGAAGTGCCTCGCCCCGGGCGGCATCCTTTCGATCACGGTGTGGGACAGGCTCAGCCCGCCGAGGAACGTCCCCCGGCTGCTCTCGACGGTCGTCGAAGCACTGCGCCGTCGAGGGGACCCGCGGCCGGAAAACCGGGTTTTCGCCTTCAACCTTCTTCTGTCCACTGCAACAGTGCTCGTCAAGAACGGGGACTTCACGGAATCGGAAACCGTCCGGCTCCGCCAGTACTGTCGGCGCATGTCCTTCGCGGTGGATTACGCGCCCGGTATCGCGGCGGACTCGGTGCCGCGATTCCAGAAAATCCTGCGCGCCTACAAAGCGCTGTACCTGCCGGCCCCCGGCAGCAGCGCAGCGGAGGCCGGTGCGGCGGACGCGCCGCTGATTCCGGGGGAGCTCTATCGCAACTGCCTGGTGTGGCTGTTCCACGGGCGGCAGAATGACCTGTACGCGGGGTACGTCTTCGACATCCAGCCCGCGACGGACGACAAGCCCTACTATTCCGGCTATCTCAAGCCTGCATCGCTGCCGGCATTCGCGGCCAGGGCAGGAGAGATCCCGGAAGAATGGGGCTATATCCTGCTGCTGGCGACTTTCGCCCAATCGCTCCTCTTTGCCGTCCTGGTCGTCCTCGTCCCTGTTGGCGCCAGGTTTCGCGAGCTTTTCCGGGCGAGGCGAGGGACGCTCGGTGTCATCGCGTACTACTCGTGCCTCGGGCTGGGGTACATGATGGCGGAGATCTACCTGATCCAGAAGTTCATCTTCTATCTCGGTGACCCCGTGTACGCGAACTCCATCGTGATCACGATACTCCTCATCTCGTCCGGGCTCGGGAGCCTCGCGGCCGGTGCGGTTCCCAGCCGGCGCACGAGGGTCCTCGCCGCCAGCCTCGGGATCCTCGCGCTCGCGGCTTTCTACCACTTCGGAATGCCGGCCCTGCTGGGAGGAACGCTCGGGCTGCCGCTCGTCCTCCGCGCCCTGATCTCTCCGCTGCTGATCGCGCCGCTCGGTTTTCTGCTGGGCATCCCGTTTCCGAGCGGGCTCGCCCTGCTCTCCCGTTCCCGGGAGGGGCTCGTGCCCTGGGCCTGGGGAGTGAATGGCGCGCTCTCGGTGAGCGGGGCGGTGCTCACGAGGATACTTTCGACGTCGATGGGGTTCACGACGGTCCTCGCCGTCATGGCCGCGCTGTACGTCGCGGCGGGAGCGCTGTTCCCCGTCAACGGGCTTTCGGACAGCCGGGCCGAAGCGGGCCAGGGCCTATTGAAGAAAGCCCAGCGGGTGGCGCGCGGTTAGGCGGACCCGAACAAACCTCCCCGAGCACTTCCCTCGGGACACTCCAGCTGTGGCACCTGCGAATAGCCCTCGTGCTTCAGCGACGCCCGCACGAGCTTCAGCAGCATTTCCCGGGTCACCTTACCGTGCGTATCTCGTATGTGGCGGCAGAAGTAGTAGGTGAACGCTCCGGCCGGGGTTCCGCCGATCTCCGCGTCAGCGGAGTACTGGTTGGACCTGCACGCCGACCACAGCACGTGGTCCATCGGGTCGGACCGGGCAAAGGTCCTGAGATCCAGCGGGCGGCCGAAGATCTCGTCGGCGCGCAGCGAGATATCAGCCGGGGGCGCGAGGAACCGCGGCCGGATGCAATGCCGGCTGCTCCAGAAAGCCGCGGCATCCTGGATCGGAGCATCATTGACCCCCAGTGAGCGCCGGTCCAGGATGATCTCCCGGGTTCCGGTGCCGGAATGGCAGGAGTCGAGGATGACCTCCAGCTGGACGCCTTTTCTCATTCCGTCGATCAACGACGCCAGGTCGTCGTCCTTGATGAAGCCGCCGGTCCAGTCGAAGTCGTAGGGGCAGATCACCTCGTCCTTTCCGTCCGGCTCGTCTCCTTCCATGTCCGGGACCTGGGAGCCATGGCCGGAATAGTGGAAGACCAGGGTGTCCCTCTTTTCCCCTCTGCCGAGCATGGATTTCAGGCCGTCGATGATGGCTGACTTGCGCGCCCGGGAGTTCGAGAGCAAGGCGACGTCCGCGGGGAGAAATGAATAGTACTTCACGAGGACGTCAAAGACGTTCGTGATGTCGTTCACGCAACCCTGCAGATCGTTCTGCGTACCCGGATAGTCGTTTATTCCGACCAGAAGAGCCTTCCGCGACATGCACATTCTCCTTTCCGACTTTTGCTCGAACTTAGCAGATGTTCTCGCGGTGCGCAACCTGCATATTGAAACGCAAAGCGAGGCGCGTGTACTGTGGCAGTATGAAATTCAGACTCGCGGGGGACACGAAAATAGACAAATCGCAACCGCGAGGCGTGATCGGCGAGACTGGCTGAGCTAAATGATTGGCCCCAAAGCAAATAAAATCCACCTCTCGGAGCACTGGTTGGTATCGATCTTGCACAGACTAGCCTGCAGCGAGTGCAAAAGCGCCGTAGAACCGCTGTCAGTTGGACTTTCCGGCGAATGAAAGGGTTTGGATGAAGAAGAATCTGGCGTGTCTCGCAATTTCCGCGGTGCTCTTCGCCATGAGCGTGCCCCTCTTCGCGCAGCTGGCAAGCGACCCGAATGACCGCATGTACGTCGACCTGAAGCTCTGGGAGGACCGCGGGCTCCTCCAGAACCTTCCGCCCCTCAAGCCCTACCCGATCCAGCTTCTCAAGAAGCTGCTGGCCGAAGTCCAGGACAAGGGCGATCAACAGGACCAGGCGCTCGCGCGTCAGTACTACGCCGAGATGGACGGCACGCTGAACGCGCACGGTGTCGTCGACGCGGAGGTGCGCACGGACTTCAACAGCGGGTACGAGCAATTCACGCTGGAAGGCACGTTCCAGGGATCGCTCGATCCTCTGGTCACGTACTCCGGCACCCTGGGGACGGTCGTGAACAGCGGATCGGCAAACGACCTTCTCCCCGAGTATGGGCGGTCCACGGTCGACTACATAGTCGACGGAGCGGTGGAGCCGATCAAAGGATTCACCCCACGGGTGTCGCAGGCGTCCTCGGCCAGTTTCGGCTCGGATTCCCTTTACTTCCAGGCGGGTGACATCCGCGGCTCATACGGTCCTTTCTGGGGCGACAACGCAATCCTGAGCCCCTACAGTCCCCAGGCCGGACAGTTTTCCGCCGTTTTCCGGCGCGACACCTTCGCGGTGACCGAAATAGTAATGGCGCTTTCCGCAACGGACAGCTATGGCAACGGAGGGCCCTATCCGAACAAGTTCATGACCTTTCACTCCCTGGAGCTGTATCCGACTTCCTGGCTCACGCTGAGCATATTCGAATCGATACTCTGGGGCCCCGATTTCAACCCCCTCTTCACGCTGCCGTTCTCCGTCCTTTACTACACGGACGGCTTCGGGGGGTTTACCGGCAAGTCTCATATCGGTTTTTCCGGTGGGTTCAAGATGCCTTCCAATGTGCGCGCCGATTTCATCTTTCAGGCGGATGACATTGGTTTCAATGACCTGGCCAGGCTGAACTTCAATACGAAGCTCATCTTCGAGCTCCAGGCCGGTGTTTCCTGGACACCCGACCTTCACTGGCTGACAAGGCTGAGCTTCAACGCGCTCATGCTCACGCCTTACGCATACGCGCACAGCGATGACAATGGCGACGTACCGGGCAACCGGAACTACCTCAACTACACCAACGCCGGCCAGAGCA
>JBKQPS010000200.1:0-49120 GCA_052144915.1 Spirochaetia bacterium
CCGAACGGCGCGGTTCCCAGGATGAGGCGCGAGACCGGAAACGATATGCCGGATATGCGCCCGTGCGGCGTGCCCACAGGCGAGCATTACACAGGCCCGTGTTTTTCGCAAGTCCGGCGAGCTTTGAACCACTTCTATCTTTGATGGATTCTCTATACCTTACTGAATTAGTCATATATTTCCCTCTTGAGGAGAACAATCGATGCGGCGTATCACCAGGGGGCATCACGCCTGCCCGTCCTTGTCGTGCGTCTTGCTTGCCGCCATGATGCTCGCATCGGCGGCGCTGCTCCCTGCCTCCGAAATCTCGCGGCAACAGGTCCTGGCGCCGCTTGCCGACATGGCAGGGAAGTCCCTGGATCGCTTGAGCGCCTCCGATGTCCCCGGCGCCCTTGGCGTTTTCAAAGCTTTCGAAGATTTGTGGTCACCTGTCGAGGATTCAGTGAGGGCGGGGGATCCCGGCCTCTATGTCCGCATCGAGGTCGCCGCTACCCGTGCGCAGGCCGCCTTGGAAGCTGCTCCCCCTGACACGGCCCGCGCTCTGCGGGCGCTGACCGACCTGGAGCGCGCAGCCCGGGAGTACGGCACTGCCGCTGCCGGGCCTGCCGCCGCCCGGACGGGAAGCATCGGGAGCCTGGGAACCCTGCTGGCGCAGGTGCGGGATTCACTGGCCACGGCCCGATTCGACCAGGCTTCGGACCTCATGGAGAGCTACGTTGGCCTGTGGCCGATCGTCGAAACCGACGTGAAAGCCCGGTCCCCGGTGATCTACGCGAAGCTCGAGGCCGAGATGACCCGCGCCTCCAGCCTGATCATGTCCGGCCCGGGCGCGCGCCCGGCCGCCATGGATGTTCTCGAGGTCATGCTCGGGCAGATCGAGCAGCTCCGGGTCTCGGCCGGCTACACGGCCTGGGATGCTGGTTTCATCCTCTTGAGAGAAGGAATGGAGGCCCTGCTGGTCCTGGCGGCTCTCCTGGCGATGCTGAAAAAGACGCCCGCGGGAAACGCCCCCCTGTGGGTCTGGGCGGGGGCCGGTTCGGGACTGCTCCTGAGCGCGGCGCTCGCGCTCGCCCTCAGCGTGTTGATCTCGGCCGCGGGAGCCGCGGCTACCCGGGAGGTCCTGGAAGGGGCGGTCGGGCTGGCCTCCGTCATACTGATGATGACGGTGGGCGCATGGCTGCACCGAAGGGCGAACCTGCGGGCGTGGTCTGGGTACATGCAGAACCGTGCCGGCCGGGCGATCGCGGCCGGCGGGTCGTGGTCACTGTTCGCCCTGGCGCTGCTCGCGGTGCTCCGTGAGGGCGCAGAAACGGTGATCCTCCTGGTGGGAATCGAGTCGGGGATCGGGCCGGTCCAGCTCTTCGCGGGCGTCGGCGTGGCTCTCGTGCTGCTGGTACTGATCGGCATCCTCGTCATCCGGTTCAGCGCGCGCCTCCCCCTGCATTACTTCTTCCTCGTGGCGACGATCCTCATCTACTACCTGGCCTTCAAGATCGCCGGGGAGAGCATCCATTCGCTGCAGGTCGCCGGTGCCATCCCTTCCCACTACGCTGACAGGCTGCCCGCGGTGGGCCCGCTGGGCATGTCGCAGACGTGGGAGACCTTCGCGCTGCAGGCGATCGTGCTGGCCCTGGTCGTCGCGGAAATCGTGACGACGGAAGCCAGGCGCTTCACCGGGAAAAAAAAGAACCCGGCATAGGGCGCGAAGCCGCCAGGGAGACGCTCACCGAAGATCCTGCTCGGTGTCGGCGTCGCGAAGAATCGAGTCATCCGTCCAGTGCAGCTCGCTGACGCGAAATGACGCGGCGACCGCCCGCATGCTCCCCTCCACGGAATCCGCGGAAGCGATCGCATCCCTGACGCGCTCGTGGAACAGCACTGGATGCCCGCGCGTCCCGTCGTGCTCAGGAAAGAGCACTTCCGCCTCTTCGTGACAGAGGAGCGCGTTGTACACCGCGGAAGAAATCCACGGCATGTCGCCGAGGGTCACGAAGAACCTTCGCGTCTTCACCGCGGCCGCGCCCATTCGGATCGAGCCGAACATCCCCAGCTCCCAGGATGCGTTCTCTACGCGAATGACGCGAGGGTCGCCCTTGAACAGGACCGCAAGCTCGGCCCCGCGGTAGCCGGTCACGAGCACCACGCGGGAGCATGTTTGGAGGGCGGTGGATACCACAGTCTGGATGATCGTGCTGTCCCCGAAGGGAAGGACGGGCTTCCACCTGCCCATGCGCACGGAGCGGCCCGCGGCGGGAATGACGCAGTCAACGAGCTCTGCCATCGCCATCGATCCTACCGCTGCCTTGACGGGTGACGCAAGCCGCGGTACCGTTTTGCCAATCGCCATGCCGCGCTACCCGCAGGAGTTCATCCGCGCCATACCTAAGACGGATCTCCACGTGCACCTCGACGGGTCCCTCCGGCTGCCGACCCTGATCGAGCTGGCGAGGGAACGCAAAGTTTCTCTCCCGTCCACCACCGAAGCGGGGCTGAACGAGCTGGTTTTCAAGGAGTCCTACGCCGACCTCGAGGAGTATCTCAAGGGATTCACGTGGACCCTCAAGGTGCTCCAGGATCCCGAGGCCCTCGAACGGACCGCGTACGAGCTCGGCCTGGACAATTGGGCCGAGGGCGTGCGCTACGTGGAGGTTCGATTCGCCCCGCAGCTGCACATGTCGCCGGGCCTCGACTTCGAGAGCGTCATGAGGGCGGTGGACAAGGGCCTGCGCCGGGCCCGGGAAGAGGCCAATCGGGGCCTGGGCCCCGGCGAACCTCCGTTCGACTACGGAATCATCGTCTGCGCCCTGCGCTTCTTCGACGAGAGCTTCTCCACGTACTACCGGGACGTCATTCGACTGCTCTCGCACTCGGGGCAGCAGGAGGTGATCCGGGTGGCCAGCCTGGAGCTCGCCCGCGCGGGCGTGCGGCTGCGCCGGGACACCGACGTGCAGATCGTGGGCTTCGACCTTGCCGGAAGCGAGTCCGGGTACCCCGCCAGCGCTCACGAGGAATCCTACGACTACGTGCACCGGAATTTCATGAGAAAGACCGTGCACGCCGGGGAAGCCTATGGCCCCGAGTCGATCTTCCAGGCGGTGGCGAAGCTCCACGCGGACCGCATCGGGCACGGCCTGCACCTCTTCGATGAGGGACTGATCTATTCCGGAAGCGTGCAGGACAAGCGCGCCTACATCGCCAACCTGGTGGACTACATCGCGGAGAACCGCACCACCATCGAGGTCTGCCTCACCAGCAACCTGCAGACTTCCCCCACGCTCCGGGACATCAACGAGCATTCCGTGAGACAGATGCTGGCACACAAGCTTTCCCTGACATTCTGCACCGACAACAGGTTGATGTCCCACACTTCCGTGACGCAGGAGCTCACCCTGGCGCTGGAGAATTTCGGCATCGCTCCCGACCAGCTGAAGGACATCATCGCGTACGGCTTCAAACGATCTTTTTATTACCACCCGTATTCGCTGAAGAGGAAATGGGTGCGCCAGGTCATCGACTACTACGAGATGCTGGAGAAACGCTTTGGCATCGACGGGGTCCCGCGCTGAGCCCGGCGACCGCGCCGCCCGTCAAGTCCCGAGGAGACCCTGCACGTCCGCCGCATCCGGCAGCGCCGGCATCACGCCCTTCCGCTGCGCCGTGAAAGCCCCCGCGGCATTGGCCCAGCGGAGGGCCTCTGCCAGCCGGTTCTCCTTCAGCCCTTCAAGCAGGGCGCGCCTGTTCTTCGACTGGCCATCCAGGGCCGACAGGAGACGGACGAGGACCGCGGCCATGAACGCATCACCGCAGCCGGTCGCATCCACTACGTCCACCGTGAATCCCGGCACCCGGCCGGCGCTTCCCCGCGCCGCCCACGCGCTTCCGTGGGGTCCGAGGGTGGCGACGCACAGGGCAGGTCCCCGCGCGACGATTTCCGCGCAGCCGGCGGCGTCATCCGTGCCCGTGAGGAGATTCAGCTCGGCCTCGTTCACCTTGACGACGTCGGCGCGGGGAAGCGCATCCTCGATCTCCGCCCGGGCCCGGGCATCGTTCTCCCACAGGCCGGGCCGATAGTTCACGTCGAAAGACACCAGGGCTCCCCGCTCGCGTGCGACCGCGGCCCCCTCCAGCGCCGCGCTTCTGCAGGGCTCCACCGCGAGGCTGACGGACCCGAAGTGATACACCGCGGTCGAGGCCAGGAGCGCGGGGTCCAGCTCATTCGCGGTGAGAAGCATGTCCGCTCCCGGGTTCCTGTAGAAGAGCATCTCGGTCCGGTTGGGATCCGGAATCGTCATGAAATTCAGCGTGGTGCGATGCTCACGATCGAACCGCATGCCGCGCGTGTCCACCCCGTAGCTTTTCAGGACGGCTTCCAGCCGGTGACCGAACGCGTCCTCTCCCACCTTGCCGATGAAGGCTGCCCGCGCTCCGAGTTTCGAAGCCGCCACCGCCACGTTGGCCGGCGCGCCCCCGGCAACCGGGATGAACGCGGAGACGGTCTGGAAATCCTTCCCCGCCTCCGAGGCGAACATGTCGAGGATCAATTCTCCGAGGGTCACGATGTCCATGCCCCGAGTGTAGCCGAGCGGGCCGTGTTTGTCCGATACTGTCCTGCAGGAGGTGGACGACGTGAAGAACACCCGCGACATCATTCTTGCAGCACGCGCGCTCGGGCTCGGCATTCCCGCCTTCAACGTCGCGCACCTGCCGATGACCGAGCCGATCATCCGCGCGGTGCGCGACCAGGATTCCTTTGCCCTCGTGGAGGTGTCCCGCATCGACTGGGTCAAGTTCGGCGCGCGAAGCCCCGCGGCGGTCATCGCCGAATACCGCCGGCACGAGGATGTCCGGCACGTCAGGATTCACCTCGACCACGTGCCGGTGATCGACGAGGACCAGGAGACCGTGGACTACCGCGGGATCATCGAAGAGGCGATCTCCCTCGGCTACCAGTCTGTCATGATCGACGCCTCGCGCTTGTCCCTGGAGGACAACATCCGCGTCACGCGGGAGGTCGCCGAGCTGGCGCACCGTACCGGTGTCCCCGTCGAGGCTGAGCTGGGCGCGGTCCTGGGCCACGAGGCCGGTCCCCTGCCGCCCTACGAGGAACTGTTCGCTTCCGGCAAGGGCTTCACGCGCACCGACGAGGCGGCCCGGTTCGCACGCGAATCAGGCTGCGACTGGCTGTCCGTTGCCATCGGCAACATCCACGGCGCCGTCGGCGAGGCCACGAAGGACCAGAAGAAGGTGGAGGCGCGGCTGGCCCTGGATCACCTCGCGCAGCTCGCCGGCGCCACGGGCGTCCCTCTCGTCCTGCACGGCGGCTCGGGAATCCGGCAGGAGGACATGCTCGCTTCCATGAAGAGGGGCATCGCCAAGGTGAATGTCGGCACGGAGATCCGCCAGGCCTACGAGCAGGCGTTGAAGCGCGGCGCGGACGAGAAGGCCGCGCAGGAAGCCGTGTACGTCCGCACGACGTCCCTGGTCAAGGACTGGTTCAAGCTCGCGGGTATCCGCGGGCGACTCATGTCCTGAGGAAATTTCTCATCAGGGGCCACAGGGTCCTGTATCTCTCGAATCTTTCTCCGTACGCCCGTTGTCGGCCGGGGTCGGGCTCGAACCGCTCCCCGAGGGAGACCATGGCCTGCACACCTTCCTGCGCCGAACCGAATGCGCCGGTTCCCGCCCCGGCGAGAATTGCCGCGCCGAGGCATCCCGCTTCCGCCACCCGCGCGCGGAGGATCGGCTTGCCGAGGATGTCCGCGGTGAGCTGCAGCCAGGCGTCCGATTTGCTTCCTCCTCCCACGGCGCGCAGCTCGCGAAGAGCGATTCCGGCTTCCGCGACCGAGTCCACCACCGTCTTGTGATAGAACACGACCCCCTCCATGATCGCTTTCAGGATTTCTCCGCGCGTGGTGTCCAGCTTCAAGCCGACGATCACGCCTGAAGAGTCGGTCACGAACTCCGGCGGTCCGGTGACGGTGAAATGCGGAAGGACGAAAAGGCGGGAAGGGCCGGCCGGTATTTCCCCGATGAGGTCCGCATAGACGTCCCGGCCCGCGCGCTGCGCTTCTTCTCTTTCGAGCCGGGCGAACGTGTCGCGGTACCACTTCAGGAGCAGGCCGCCCTGGTTGAAGATGAAGCTGACGAATCGGCCGGGCGCCGCATGGTGCTCGGTGTTCAGTCCCCACCGCATCATTGCCTCGGGGGGCCGGCGCCCCGTGAACACCGGCATGATCGTGAGGTACGTGCCCATGCCGCACATGCCGACGCCGTCCTCCGTGACGCCGCAGCCCAGCGCGTTGGCGCACTGGTCGTGCGTCCCCGCCACGATGGCCGTGCCCGCCGCGAGGCCCAGCTCCCCGGCGATCGGGCCCGCGACGGTGCCGATCCGGGTCCCCGCGGGCACGGGATCGGGAAGCTTCGAGAGATCGATGCCGGCGATGGCGGCGATCTCCTTCGACCAGCCGCGGGCGTCCACGTCGAAGAGAAGGGTGCGGTTTGCCAGCGAGTAGTCGACCGCCGGCGCGGCTCCCAGCATGAAGGAGACGAAGCCGCTCCAGAGGAGGAATTTCCATGCCCCCGAGTAGATTTCCGGGGTGTGATCCCGGATCCACATCAGCTTCGGGAGGCTGAACTGGGTTCCGAGGATATTTCCGTTGATCCGGTAGAGTTTCTCGGCTCCGAGCTCCGCGGAAAGCAGCGGCAGGTATTCCTCGCCGCGGCTGTCGATGAGAAGCAGCGAGTTCCCCAGTATCCGCCGGTCCCGCGACACGGCGACCATCGACTCTCCCATGGACGAGACGGCAAGCGCGGTGACCGGGTCGCTGCGCGCCGCGGTATTCCGCGGATTTTGCGCGGCCGCGACCGCTTTTCCGATTGTTCGACACACGCGGGCCCACACGTCCGTGGGATCCAGCTCGAGCCACCCCGGCCGCGGCCGCACCATGTCGTACTCATCGTAGGCGAATGCGAGGGATTCACCCCGTGCGGAAAACACCGCCGCCTTGCAGCCGGTCGTGCCGACGTCGATTCCCAGGAAACTCACCGGCTGTGCCCCGGCCAGGCGTCAGCCGTCGCTGTCCCGATGAAGATCATGGTGGTAGAGAATGTCGCCGCGCGCGCATTGTCAAGCAGCGCTTTACACGGATTTTACATTCGTTTTCTCTACCCATGACAACCGGGCGCGCGCGCGCCGGCATACTCCCTTCATGAGCATTTCGAGGAGGTCCCCATGCACAATGCGATCCGTGTCGTGACATTGCCGTCGTACGCGCGCCGCGCGGTCTGGTTGGCGGCGCTGCTGGCGGCGGTCGCCCTGCCGGGCATCTGCGCGGCGGACGGGTTGATCGTGATCGACGATCCCCCGCAGGCCCCGGCGGGTCACTTCAGCTTTGCGCCGCTGGAGGTTTCCTACCATCACGTTGCCGTGGCGGTCACGGAACTCGTCGCGGTGACGACCGTGGACGAAGAGTTCTACAACCCCAACCGCGAACGGCTGGAGGGAACCTACATCTTCCCGCTTCCGCAGGGGGCGCACATCGACCGGTTCTCCATGGACATCGCCGGGAAAATGATGGACGCGGAGCTCCTCCCGGCCGACAAGGCGCGCGCGTTCTACGAGGACGTCGTCCGCCGGATGAAGGATCCGGCGCTGCTGGAATACGTCGGCCGCGGCGCCTTCAAGCTGCGGGTCTATCCCATCGAGCCGATGTCGGGCAAGAGGGTCCGCATCACGTACAGCGAGCTCCTGAAGAACGACGGCGGAATGGTCCAGTACACCTATCCGTTGAACACGGAGAAGTTCAGCGCGGCCGCGGTGAAGGACGTCTCCGTGAAGGTGACCCTCGACGGCCGTGAGCAGCTGAAGAGCGTGTATTGTCCGAGCCACCCGGCGGAGATCCGGCGGGACGGGGAGAGGCGGGCGGTCGTGGGATGGGAAGGCAGGAACGTCTGGCCGGATACCGACTTCACGGTGATCTTCAGCCGGACGCCGAATCCCCTTGGCATCGACCTGGTGACGAGTCGTCCTCGCGCGGGAGAGGACGGGTACTTCATGCTGCTCGCTTCGCCCGGAGAGGCGCCCACCGCGAATGTGCAGCCGAAGGACATCTGCTTCGTGCTGGATACGTCGGGTTCGATGGCAGGCCAGAAGCTCGAGCAGGCGAAGAAGGCGCTGCGCTTCTGCCTGGCCAATCTCGGCGCCGATGACCGGTTCGAGATCGTGCGGTTCTCCACCGAAACCGAGCCGCTCTTCGGGAGCCTGGTACGGGCAGACCCGGCCCGTATCGCGCAGGCTTCCTCGTTCGTCGACGGGCTGAGGGCGAACGGCGGGACCGCCATCCAGGATGCGCTGGCCCGGGCCACCGCCCTGCGGCCGCCGGGAAGCGGGGAGGAATCATCGCGCCCCTACACGGTGATCTTCCTCACCGACGGCCTGCCCACGGTCGGAGAGACGGGCGAGGATCCCCTGGTCGATTCGGTTCGTGCCGCCGGCGCATCGACGCGCATCTTCACTTTTGGCATCGGCACGGACGTGAACACGCACCTCCTGGACAGGATCGCCTCCGAGACCCGGGCGGCCAGCCAGTACGTGCTCCCGCAGGAAGACATCGAGGTGAAGGTGAGCTCGTTCTATTCGAAGATCCGGGATCCCGTGCTCACGAACCTGGCAGTTGCCTTCACCAACCCCTCGATTCGGGTCACCCAGCTCCAGCCGTCCACGATGCCGGACCTGTTCAACGGCGACATGCTCGTGGTGCTCGGCCGCTACTCCGGGGCCGGCGCGGCGGCGGTGAAGATCTCCGGCACGGTCGGCGGAAAAACCCGCACCTTCGCGGCAGACGTCAGCTTCCCGGCGGAGACGACTGGTGATTCGTTCGTCCCCCAGCTGTGGGCGACGCGGCGCGTCGGCTGGCTTCTGGACGAGATGCGGATGCACGGGGAATCCGCGGAGCTCAAGGACGAGGTGATCCGTCTCTCCCGGGATTTCGGAATCGTCACGCCGTACACCGCCTACCTGGTGCTGGAGGACGAGGCGCGCCGCGCCGTCCCGGTCAACCTCCGCTCCTACCAGGAGATGGAGAAGGATCTGGATGCGACGGACAACGCGAAGGCGCGCCTGGACTCCGTCCGCAAGGAGGCCGCCTCCGAGGCGAGCCGTGCCGGCGAATCCGCGGTGGAGAACTCGATGGCGATGCAGGGGCTGATGTCGGTCACCACGGTCCCGCAGGCGGCGCCCGCCGCAGGGCTCGAGAAGAGAGACGCCCCACCCCTTACGCGCGGCGCCGGCGGCTACCGTGCGGCGCAGCAGCAGAACTATGCGCAGCAGGTACGGGTCGTCAACGGCAGGGCATTCTACCAGAACGGCAACGTCTGGACGGACTCCTCGGCCCAGTTGCGGCCCGGCCTGGCGCAGAGGCAGGTCCGGTTCGGCAGCACGGAGTACTTCGAGCTTCTGAAAAAGTCGCCGGCTGCGGCGCAGTGGCTTGCACTGGGGAGCAACGTGGATGTCGTGGTGGACGGTGTCCTCGTGAGCGTCCGGGAATAGGCAGAGGAGGCAGAGAAATGAGAAAAGCATTCACGGGCCGTGGCATTCTGGCCGCGGCGGGGATGTTCATCGCGGCCGCCGCGGTGCCCCATGGCGTTCTCGCCGCGGCGGGGCTTCCCGCGGCGCGGCCCCGGGTCGAAGTCGCGTTCGTCCTCGACTCCACGGGGTCCATGGGCGGATTGATCGAGGGCGCCAAGCAGAAGATCTGGTCCATCGCGAACAGCATCATTGCACAGAAGCCGACCCCGGAAGTGAGGATCGGTCTGGTCACCTACCGGGATCGGGGCGACGAGTACGTGACGAAAAAGTATGACATCACGGGAGACATCGACACCGTGTTCAAGAATCTCCAGTCATTCTCGGCGGACGGCGGGGGAGACGACCCGGAGAGCGTGAACGAAGCCCTGCACGTCGCGGTGACGGGGCTGAGCTGGACCGCGGACAGGAACGTGCTGAAGATCATCTTCCTCGTCGGGGACTACCCGCCCCACATGGACTATCGCGACGACGTGAAATACCCCGAGAGCTGCCGCCTGGCGGTGAAGAAGGGGCTCATCATCAACACCGTGCAGTGCGGTGATGTGCCGCAGACGACACCGGTCTGGCAGGAGATTGCCCGCCTCTCGGAAGGTTCCTTCGTGGCGCTGGCGCAGTCGGGGAACATGACGGCAATTGCCACGCCCTTCGACGAGGAGATTGCGAAGGTGAGCGCGGCGCTGGGGGCGACGGTGGTACCGTACGGAGACCGTGAACGCCAGGCAGAGGCCCGGGGCAAGGTGGAAAAGGCAATGGCGGCGCCTTCCTCGGTCGCCGCGGACCGTGCCGCGTACAACCTTGCAAGCGGTGGCAAGGCCATCCAGGGCACCGAAGACCTCGTGGCCGACTACGGGGAAGGCACGATCGATCCCGCGAAGGTATCCGCGGAGCTCCTTCCCCCGGGGATGCAGAAAATGAGCGCGGGGGAGCGAACCGGGTACATCGCGCGACAGAAAGAAACGCGCGACGGGTTGAACCGCACTCTCTCCGAGCTGTCGAAAAAGCGCGCGGACTACATGGACGCGGAGCAGAAACGGCTGCTCGCCGCCAACGGGACGGGAGACGCCTTCGATACGAAGGTTGCCGAGATCATTTCCGCGGAGGCGCGGCGTCCGCGCTGAGGGAAAAGAGGGCGATGAAATCGCCCCGGCGTATCATGTCGAAGAACAGGGACGTGCCGTTGGAGAGGGACACCTGGACGATGGGCGTCGTAAGGATGCGGCCGACGGCGGAGACGGGGCTGAGCCTCTCCGCCGGCACGGCTCCCGCGATGCAGCGGGCGGCGCCGGCGCGGGAGACGAGCTGAACCGCACGGACTTCTCCCCGCAGGAAGGAAATCTCCGTCTTCTCGAACTTCTTGCGGCCTCCCATGATCTTGGACAGCCAGTTGTCGCGCTCGAAATCCTCGAACCACAGGGTTTCTCCCACCTGGTACAGGAGCCCCGGGAGGTCCAGCGGCTGGTCCGCGGAACGGCCGAGAAGCGTGGCGAAGGTGAGAAACGCGATCTCCCCGCCGCGTTTTGCAGCGGTTTGACGCCAGAACTCGTCCGGGCTTTCCTCCCGGCTCCTCCCGAACCACTGCATGCGGAACCTCCTCTTCTTCTATTAATAGATCGCCAGGCGGTCCGGGGTCAATGCGCGGCGCCATCCACGCCGTCCATGGCAACGGAGTACGGTTCGGGCCGGCCGACGGGAAACCGCAGCGTGGAGTAGCGTTCCGAGCTCGCGGCGTCGTGCACCGCGTGCATGATCTCCAGTGCGTGAAGTCCCAGGACCCCGGATGCGCGGTGCGCCCGGCCTTCGCGCAGCGCATCGACCATCTCGGAGAGCCCCAGCCCCCGGCAGTCCTCCGCGAAAGCGGCGGGGATCGGCACGTCGTGCCATTCGGGATCGTCAGAGCCTCTGAGGCGGACCGGACCGCCGAAGGTGTTCGGGTCCGGCACGCTCAGTGACCCCTCGCTCCCGTAGATCTCGATGCGGGGAAGCTGGGCATGCCAGACGTCGAACGACAGGACGAAGGTCGCGACCGTCCCGATGGCGAAGTCGATCGTGCCTGCCGCGTGCGTCGGCACCTCCACGTCCACGATCTGGCCCGCCTTTGGTCCGGAGCCGACGACCCTCCGGGGGAAGGTGCGCCGTACCGATCCGCATACCCGCTGTGCCGGGCCGAGGAGGGCGATGAGCGCGGTGAAGTAGTACGGTCCCATGTCGAATACCGGGCCGCCGCCCTGCGCGTAGTAGAAGGCCGGGTCAGGGTGCCACGCCTCGTGGCCATGACAGGTCATGAACGCCGAGGCCGCGACGGGGACGCCGATGGCCCCCTCGTTGATGAGCCGGACGCAGGTCTGGATTCCGGCGCCGAGGAATGTGTCGGGAGCCGCCCCCACGCGCACGCCCTTCTTCCGCGCCAGTGCGAGAATCCGTTCTCCGTCGCGCAGGGAGATGGAGAGCGGTTTCTCCGTGTAGACGTGTTTTCCCGCCGCGATGGCCTGGAGCGTCACCTCTGCATGCGCATGCGGGACGGTCAGGTTGAGGACGACTTCGATCGCCGGGTCCGCGAGCAGCTCCTCCACGGAGCACGCCCTCGGGACCTGGTGCGCGGCGGCTTTTGCCCGGGCGCGCTCCGGCAGGATGTCCGCCACGGCGGCCACTTCCACGTTCTCGAACCTCCCGCCGAGGTTGGAAAGATAGATGTCGCTGATGCTGCCGCAGCCGACGATCCCCACCCTTGTCCTATCCATGCGCGCCGCCTTGTCCGTAGTAGGCGTCTTTCCCGTGCTTCCTCATGTAGTGCTTGTCCAGGAGCGATTGCTTCACACCGCGGATCCGCGGGTTGATGCTGACGGCGATCGCGGCCATCTCGGCCGCGAACTCGAGCATCCACGCGTGGTAGCCGGCCTCGGCGGCGTCTTTGCCCCAGGTGAAGGGGCCGTGCGAGGCGACGAGGACCGCGGGCACGGCGAGGTAGTCGATCGCGCGGAACGTGTCCAGGATCTGGACGGCGGTCTCCTCTTCATAGTCCCTGCGGATCTGTTCGTCCGTGATGACCGCGGTGCAGGGGACTTCACCGTGAAAGTAGTCGGCGTGCGTCGTGCCCAGGCAGGGCAGCGGCCTCCTCGCCTCGGCCCACGCGGTGGCATGCCGGGAATGCGTGTGCACCACCCCGCCGATCCGGCTGAACTCCCGGTAGAGCCGCACGTGGGTCTTCGTGTCGGAGGAGGGATTCAGCTCCCCCTCAACCTTCTTCCCATCGAGGTCGAGAATGACCATGCTGACGGGCGCCAGGTCGTCGTAGTCTACGCCGCTGGGCTTGATCGCAATGAGCCCCATGTCGCGGTCGATGCCCGATACGTTGCCGAACGTGGAGACGACAAGACCCCGCGCCACGAGGTCCATGTTCGCCCGGTAGACATCTTCGCGCAGGCGCTGCACGCGCTTCCTGTCGACGCCCTGTGGGGTCGATGCCGGAATTCGCCCTTCGGTCGATGCCCGAATCCGCCCTGCGGTCGATGCCCGAATCCGCCCTTCGGTCGATGCCGGAATCCGCCCTTCGGTCGATGCCCGAATCCGCCCTTTGGTCGATGCCCGAATTCGCCCTTCGGTCGATGCCCGAATCCGCCCTTCGGTCGATGCCCTGCTGCGAGCCTTCATGCGGAACCCCTACAGTGTCCGCAGGAGCGGCTCGAGGCTCCTGCTGAGTTCGGTGTACCGGCGGTACAGGGCCTGGTAGCGCGACGCCTTCGCCCGGTCCGGTTTGTAGACCTTGTCGAAGCCGCTGCCCATCCGCTTCTGGGCCTCGGGCACCGAGGGATAGACTCCGCCCGCGACCGCAGCGAGCAAGCCGGCGCCGAGGGCGCAGGCCTGGTCCGAGGCGACCACGCGGAAGGGCATCCCGAGAATGTCCGCGGTCACCTGCATCACGAACGGGCTCTTCCGCGCGATTCCACCCTGGGCGATCACCGCGCTGATCGGCACTCCCTCCTTGCGGAACTGCTCGACGATGGCGCGGGAACCGAACGCGGTCGCCTCGACAAGGGCGCGGAAAATTCTCGGCGCCGTCGTTCCCAGCGTCAGTCCCACCACGGCGCCCTTCAGGGTCTGGTCGGCAAACGGCGTGCGCCGTCCGTTCAGCCAGTCCAGCGCGGCGACGGTCGACTCCCCGGGATCGACCTTCGCAGCTTCGGCCGCGAGCCTGTCCAGGATCCCGTCCTCGATGTCCTGGCGCGCCTTCGCGAGCGAGACCGCCTTCGCGCCCCGGGCGCCGGCGGCCTGGTGCAGCGGCCATGCCAGCAGGTCCTTGAACCACGCGTACACGTCTCCGAACGCCGACTGGCCAGCCTCCAGGCCAACCATGCCCGGGATGACCGAGCCGTCGACCTGTCCGCAGATGCCGGCGACGCACCGGGAGCCGACCGCCCTCCGCGGGGCCACGAGCATGTCGCACGTGGAAGTGCCCATGATCTTCACCAGGGCGCGGTCCGAGATGCCGCCGCCGACGGCGCCCATGTGCGCGTCGAACGCCCCCACGGCCACGGCGAGGCCCGGCTGCAGGCCCAGTCGCTTCGCCCACGCCTCCGTGAGCCCGCCGGCGCTCTGGTCGGAGGTGAACGTGTCCTTGAACAGGCGTGCCCGCAGCCCCCGGAGGAGGGGATCGACCTTCACCAGGAAAGCCTCGGGAGGGAGGCCGTCCCAGTCGGTGTGCCACATCGCCTTGTGACCGGCGGCGCAGCGGCTCCTTTTCATGGTGAGCGGATCCGTGGTTCCGGTGAGAAGCGCCGGCATCCAGTCGCAGTGCTCGACCCAGGAGAATGCCGCGCCGCGTACCTTGCCGTCGGCGCGCAGGACGTGGAGGATCTTCGACCAGAACCACTCCGAGGAATAGACGCCGCCCTCGTACTTCGTGAAGTCGGTCCCTCCCCATCCGCGGGCGGTCCGGTTGATGAGCTCCGCTTCCTTCACGCCCGTGTGATCCTTCCACAGGACAAACATGGCGTTGGGGTTGTCTTCGAAGCCCGCGGTGAGAGCGAGAGGAGTTCCCGACTTGTCCACGGGGCAGGGCGTGGAACCCGTGGTGTCGATGCCTATCGCCGCCACCCTTTTCCCCGCTTTTGCGCCGAGCTTCTTCAGCGCCCCCTTCACGCAGGATTCCATGCCTTCGATGTAGTCCCGCGGATGCTGGCGGAACATGTTCTTCGTCGGATCGCAGTATTTCCCTGCTGCCCAGCGCGTGTAGTAGGCGACCTCGCTCCCCAGCTCCCTGCCCGATTGGGAATCGATGACGACCGCGCGCACGGAATCCGTGCCGAAATCGATCCCGATGATCAGCGTGTCTCTTGCCACTGCTCCCTCCCCCTTCACGCCACTGCGGCGCGGTCGTGATTGTAGACGTCCCAGCCAAGGTACCTCGCGAGCGCTTCCTGGACCACTCCGGCCACGCGCGAGGGATTGATCGCCACGTGATGCTCGTACCCGCCGGCACAGATGTGGCGCAGCAGGTCCTGCAGCCGCGGTATATGCGCCACGCCGTACCCGCCGAACGTCGTGATGGGGTCCCGCGTGGTCTCTCCCTCACCGAGATAGGCTCGAATCCTTCCGCCGGCGTCGTCGGTGGACACGCGGCAGTACGTGAAGTCCGTGGGCCGGATCCTGCCGCCGATCGTGCCCCACGTCTTCTCCCGCCCGACCGTGCCGGCGAGGATTTCCCCGTACTGCATGACCCCTTTCTTTCCGAGGAGGTCCTGGGGGAAGTTGCTGCAGTGGAAGAGGACGCACTTGTCCGGGTCGTCGGCGTAGTTGTTGTTCCAGTCCACCAGCGCGCTGGGCCTGCCGGAAGCCTGGTTCATGGCATACATGCCCACCAGCCCCGTGACGTCGGTCTCACACGCGCTGGGCAGAAGGGCGTTGCTCAGCATGCTCATTGCCGTGCACGGCACGACGCCGAAGTTCTCCTCCATCGACGTCCAGCATTGGATGGCGGTTCCGGCCAGCTCGTGCTCGGCTATGTACTGGTCCAGGACAACGGCGAATTTCGCCATGCGCGTGAGCGATTCCCGGGGAATTCTCGTCGTGCGGACGTATCCCCGGATCTCGTCGAGCTTCGACACGACTGCCGAGTCCTTGTCCGTGAGGCTCCACGCCCTCCCGAACAGCTCGGAGAGGTCGACGCTTTCCACGGAGATCCCTGTCCTTTCCAGGAGCTTTTCGCTGTAGCGCACGGTGAGGAACGCCGCGGGGCGGGCGCCGATCTGGCCGAAACGGGCCTTGCGGAGGCCCTTGACGACCCTGCACACACCCGCGAAAGAAGCGATGTCACCACGGAAACCGGCGGACTCGGGGTCCATGGTGTGCTGGGTCGTGAGGCTGTAGCGGATGCCGTACTGGGCGAGCGTGCTGCAGGCGGACATCTTGCCGCAGAAGCTGTCCCGCCGATGCTCGATTGCCATCCGCCCCGGCTCGTCGGGAAACGCGTGAACGAGGACCGGTACGTCCAGGGCCGCCAGGCGCAGTGCGTCCGCGATACCTCGCTCGTCGCCGAAGTTCGGGAGGGTGACGAGAATTCCGTCGATCTTCTCCCTGTTCGCCTTGAAGAGCTCCGCGCACTTCTTCGCGTCCGCCAGCGACTCCACGGAGCCGTATTTCGTGTCCTTCGACGTCAAGGCAACCGCTTCGAGGCCTTCCTCTTTCAGCACCGAGAGGACGGTTTTCCGCCCCTGTTCGCAGAGCTCGGCCGGAAAGAAGCCCCGATTGCCGACCAGAACCCCGAGTGTCGTCATGTGAGTTCTCCTTGGCGCAGCCGGGAATGATCGATTCCGCCAGAACCCCGCCTCGGCGCGAATGCGCGCCGAAGAAAGGCGGATGCACATCGACCAAAGGGCGATTCACCGGGTCAACGTTCTTTGAAGAGCGTGTGCTACGATATGATCCCGCACTCGAAAAGTCAAGGATTTCGGCACGGTTCCTTTGCGGCCGGACCCGCGCGGTGCGTGATCGGCGTGGCCCCGCCCCGGCCTACGAACGGCTCCTTTTCGACATGACGTCGATGTACACGGCGGCGATGATCACGAAGCCGCGGATGATGTACTGCCAGAACACGTCCATGTTCATGACGCTCATCCCGTTCAGGAGGCTCGCAATGATGAGAGAGCCGACGATGGCTCCGAAAATGGTTCCCTCGCCCCCCATGAGGCTCGTTCCCCCGATGACGCAGGAAGCGATGGCATCCAGCTCGTAGTTTGTGCCTCCTCCAATGGTCCCTGCTGCAACATATCCCGTGAGCACGATCCCCGAAACCCCGGTGAGCAATCCGATGAGAATGAAAACCGTGAACACGACCCGGTTGATGTTGATGCCCGAGAGCCGGGTGGCTTCCTTGTTGCCGCCGAGGGCGTAGGAGTAGCGTCCGAACTTGGTATTATTCGCCAAATAGGTGAATATGAGCGCCACAATGGCCATGAGGAGGACGGGGTTGGGGATGCCGCGATAGCTGTTCATGATGAAAATGAAGAAAGCAACAAGGGCGGCAAACACCAGGGCCTTCAAGAGATCCTGGTAGAAGGGCACGAGCTTGAACCCGAACTCCTTCCGCTGCTGCCGGCCTCGGAAGACCACGAATATGATGACCACCACGACAATCGCGCCGATTATCCACCCGACCATGTCCGGCACATATCCCTGGGCGATGAGCCTGAAGTCGTCCTCGTAGATCGTCAAGGTCTTCCCTTGTGTAACGGCAAGGACGCCGCCTCGGAAGATCAACATGCCCCCCAAGGTCACGATGAAGGCCGGGACCTTGAGGAAGGCAATGACAGTACCCTGCCAAAGCCCGATAATGAGGCCGACGAGCAGTGCGGAAAGTATGGCGATGATCGTGTTGAGCACGCCCAGCGGGCCCACCGCCATGCCGGGGAACAGGCTGTGGAGAATGGACGGCATGATATTCACTTGCAAGTAGGCGGTCACCGCGCTTGCCAGGCCGGTGGCCGAGCCCACCGAAAGGTCGATATTGCCCGTCGTGATAACCAGCACCATGCCGATCGCAAGGAAAGAAACAATGGTCATCTGCCGAAAGAGGTTCGAAAGGTTTCGCGGCTCGAAGAAAATCCAGTGAGTGAGACTGCCGAAAAGGAGCCAGATCAGCGCGAGCGCGATAATCATCGTATACGTGCGGATGTTCGTGCGGATGCTGCGCGTTACCGCCGCCAAAGAAATCGTCTGTGTTGCCAGCATTATCTCACCTCACTCGTCGCGCTTGTCAGAATTCCCGTTGCCATGGCCATGAGTTTCTCTTGCGTGGCATCGCTCCGCTCGACAATGCCGGCGCTCTCCCCTTCGTGCATGACCAGTATCCGGTCGCTCATGCCCAGGATCTCGGGCAGCTCGGAGGACACGAGGATGATCGCGACCCCTTCCTCCGCGAGCTTGTTCATGAGCTTGTAGATCTCATATTTCGCGCCGACGTCGATTCCCCGGGTCGGTTCGTCCAGGATGAGAACCTTCGGCTCGGACATCAGCCACTTGGCGATGACGACTTTCTGCTGGTTGCCGCCGCTCAAGGAATTGACGAGGGCCTGCAGCGTAGGCGTCTTTATGGCGAGGTAGGTGGCCATTGATTCGCATGCCTTGAGCTCCGCGTTTCTGTTGATGGACAGAAAGCCCGAGAAACGCTCCAGGTTCGGCAGCGACATGTTCTTGAGGATGGATTGGGCTTCGACGAGCCCCATCCTCTTGCGATCCTCCGGAACGAGGCTGATCCTGCTGTTCATGGCCTCGCGTGCCGAATCGATCGTCACGGGGACACCCTCGAACAAGACCTCCCCGCTGCGGTTCTGACCGTATTCGCCGAAGATCGTGGTGACCAGCTCGGTGCGGCCCGAACCCATGAGGCCGGCAATTCCGAGAATCTCGCCTTTGCGCACGGTGAAGGAGACCTTCTTCACGACCCTTTTCCCTGTCTGATAAGGGCTGTCGACGGACAGGTCGCGAACCTCGAGGATGACCTCTCCGGGCTTCCGGTTGCCGGTGGGGAATCGTTCCCGCATCTCGCGTCCGACCATCATCGAGATGACCCGTTCGTAGCTTGCGTCCTTCGTGGCGAGAGTCCCGACGACCCCGCCGTCGCGAAGAACGGTGATGTTGTCGGTGATGCGGAAGAACTCCTCTACCTTGTGCGAGATGTAGATGCAGGTCACCCCCCGCTCCTTGAGGTTGGCCAGGATCCCCATGAGGATCTCGACCTCGGCTTCCGTGAGCGCGGATGTCGGCTCGTCGAGGATCAGCACCTGCGCGCTCTCGGAGAGGGCCTTGGCGATTTCCACGATCTGCTGCTGGCCGACCCCGAGGCTGGTCACGACGGAGGTCGGGGAGATGTGGAGGTGGTATTCATCCAGCACCTTCTGCGTCGCGTGGTAGAGTCTGTTCCAATTGATGATGCCGCTCCGGCTCGGCTCTCGACCCAGGTGGATGTTCTCCCCGACGGTCATGAGCGGGATCAAAGCAAGCTCCTGATAGACGATGGCAATCCCTTTTTCGATGGCCTGCCGTATCGAATCCCGCTCGAAGCGCAGCTCCTCTCCATTGTACAGGATGCGCCCCTCGTAGGAATCGAATGGATAGACGCCCGCGAGGATCTTCATCAGGGTAGATTTTCCCGCGCCGTTTTCGCCGCAGATCCCGTGGATTGTTCCCCTCGTCACCGGGATAGTGACATCGGTGAGTGCGACCACACCGGGGAACTCTTTGGTCACATGCTGAATGTCAAGGATGACGTCGCTTGTCTCGCTCATGCTGGCCATACCCCTCGAAAAAGGAGGCGAGGGCCACGCCCCCGCCTCCTGTACAGCAAGGATGCAATACGAGCGCGGCTGCTGCCGCGCTCCTCAATGCGATGAATTATGGTCTCGGCGGAGCATTCGGAATGTCCCGATAGACATCGTCGTAGCTCTGGAAACCGCTCTTGACGATCTGATCGTAGACATTGGACTTGTCGACCTGGACCACCGGGAGGAATTCGCAGGGCACCTGCCCCTTCTGGTTCTTGTCCAATGTGATGTCCGCGAGATTGTACATCTTCAGCCCTTCGATCGGCTGTCCCTTTGCAAGCTTGATGGCCATATCAATGGCCAACGGCGAGAGCAGCCGGACGTCTTTGTAGACAGTGACGGTCTGCTCGCCCCTCACGATGGAGTTGCAGCCGGCGGCAGTGGCGTCCTGGCCGGAAATCGGCACCTTGCCCGCCAACCCCTGGGCCTTCAATGCCTGCAGAGCGCCCAGCGCGGTGCCGTCGTTCGAAGCGACAACCGCATCGATGTTGTTGTGCTGGGCCGTAAGGACGTTCTCCATGATCTTGAGCGCATTCGCGGGCTCCCAGTTCTCAACCCACTGATCGGCAACGATCTTGATCTTGCCGCTGTCGATGAGCGGCTTCAGAACCTCCATCTGTCCGTTGCGGACGAGCACGGCATTGTTGTCCGTCGGGCTTCCACCCATGAGCATGAAGTTCCCGTGGTCAAGGACCTTCACCACGCCGCGGGCCTCCGCTCGCCCGACCTCAGTGTTGTCGAACGAAATGTAGGCGGAGATGTTCGTCGACTTGATGAGCCGGTCGTAGGCGATGCACTTCACCCCAGCCTTGGCCGCCTCATCGACCGCCGTCGCTGCCGCCGCGCCATCTTCTGCGATAATGATGATGACGTTGACACCCTGCAGCGCCATGTTCTCGATCTGGTCGTTCTGCAGCTTCGCATCGTGGTTCGCGACTTGGGAGACGACCTGCGCGCCCTGGGCTGCGCCGAGCTTCGTCATGAGGGCCTGTTCGACCGGCCAGCGCTCCGTCGCGAAATCCGAGAAGGAGAGGCCGATCCTGATCGCCCCGCCCTTCATTGGAGCCTTCTGCTCGCCCCCTCCGCTGGCAAAGACCAGACCGCCAAGCAGGAGAACGGTGAGCAATACAAGACATGCTTTCCTCATGGGAAAACCTCCTTGAATTGAGATGCTCCTTCTATATAAGCAATCCGTGTGCCAAGCGACATATGTTGCGCCCTCGAATAATTCATTTCAGGGAAAACAATAGAAGTGCATTCCCTCCCGGACCTTCCGGGGACTGAAAACAGTGAGTAAGTATCTACTCAACACTGCTTTCCCATATCCTACCCATTTCCCGCGGCTCCGTCTTCCCCCTTGGCATGTCGGACTTTTGACCGACTGTACTATGCTGTATAATGACTCAATGGGCTTCGCTATCCTCATCGTGGACGATGAAAAAGAGGTTTGCCTCTCTCTGACCGAAGTGCTTCAGTCCAAAGGGTATCCGACTCTTCACGAGGATGATCCCCTGAAAGTTGTCGAGCTCCTGGGAAGAGAGAAGGTCGATCTGATCCTCATGGATGTCCGAATGCCGGTGCTCGGGGGCATCGACCTCCTCAAGGTGATCAGGAAAACCTACCCGCTGCTTCCGGTCATCATGATCTCCGGATACGCTTCCGTGGAGAGCGCGGTGCGCGCGATGAAGTACGGCGCACTCAATTTTTTCGCCAAGCCGGTTCAGCTCCCCGAGCTGTTGCAGGAGATCCATCACCTGGAGCGCTCGGTGCGCATCAAGCGGTCCGTGTTCAGCCCGGACACCATCGTCACCGGAAACGCGAAAATGGGGGAAGTTCTGAACCTGGCGGAGAAGGCGGCTCCCACGGAGGCATCCGTGCTCATCATCGGGGAGAGCGGCACCGGGAAAGAGCTCATCGCGGACCTGCTCCACCACGCGAGCAAGCGCAAGCACAACGCCTATATCAAGGTCAATTGCGCTGCCATCCCCGACAACCGGCTGGAAAGCGAGATGTTCGGCCATGAGAAGGGGGCCTTCACCGACGCGCAAAGCCAGCAGAAGGGCAAGATCGAGCTTGCCGACGGCGGCACCATCTTTTTCGACGAGATAGGCGACATGAGCCTGCAGACGCAGGCCAAGATGCTGCGCGTGCTCCAGGAGAAACACTTCACCCGGCTCGGGGGATCGGTCCCGATCCGCGCGGATTTTCGCATCATCGCGGCCACGAACAAGAGCATTGGAGCAATGATCACCCAGGGAACCTTCCGCGAAGATCTTTACTATAGATTGTCCGTCATCACCCTGGATCTCCCCCCCCTGCGGGAGCGCCGGGAGGACATCGTCCCGCTCGCCCTTCACTTCATCGGTGAGTTCAACCACGTGTATGGGAAGAACGTCCTGGGCATCTCGGAGAGGGTGACAGAGACGCTGGAGGAGCACAGCTGGCCGGGCAACGTCCGGGAGCTGAAGAATATCATCGAGCGCGCCGTGATCTTCTGCGAAACGGATCTCATCGAGCCGCGGGATCTTCCCGAGCAATACCGCATCGTCGATCGGAGCGCGGCGGGTTTCGAGGCGATCAAGGAGTTCTCCACCGAAAAGGCGCGCGCGGTGATCCGTGAGGCGCTGCGGCAGACGAACGGCATTAAGGGAGAGGCGGCGCGGCTCCTGAGAATCACCCGCAAGACCCTCTACAACAGAATGAAGAAGTTGAACCTGGAATGAGCGCGGATACAGCCGTGTCCCTGGACGGCGTGCGGGCGCCCCCCGCGCGGGCGCTCTCCACCCCGTACATCCTCCGCATGCGCAACATCCACGTCGCCTACGGCGGCGTGCCGGCTCTGAAGGGAGTCGATTTCGACCTGTACGAAGGGGAGATCCACGCGCTCGTGGGCGAGCATCGCGCGGGCAAGTCATCCCTGGTCAAGCTCATGAGCGGCGCCGTACAGAAGAGCCAGGGCGAAATCATCTACCGCGGCGTCGAGGTGAAGTCCTTCTCTCCCGACAGCGCAATCCAGGCCGGCGTGGGCATGGTCTATCAGAACCTCAACGTGATTCCCAGCCTCAACGCCATCGAGAACATCTTCGCGGGGCGGATGATTCAACGGCGGTTCATGAGGCTCGATCACTACCGCATGTTCTTCATCGGCAGGGAGCTGTTCCGACGGATGAAGGTCGAGATCGACCTCGAGCTGCCGCTGCACCGTCTCTCGCAGGGACAGCAGCTCATGGTCGAATTCGCGCGGATGCTTTTCCTGAATCCGCGGCTCATGATCCTCGACGAGCTGTCCAACAAGCTCACCCCGGAAGAGATGGGAACGATCTACGACATCATCTTCGACTTCCGCCGGCAGGGAAAGAGCATCATCTACATCACGCACGACATGGAAGAAACGCTCAAGATTGCGGACCGCGTGACCATCCTCAAGGACGGCTACCGCAGGGGTACCGAGCGCGTGGCGGACCTGGATCGCTTCCGTCTCTACCAGCTCACCTATTCCTTTGCCCTGGGCAAGAAGGAGATCGAAGCCAACCGCATGCAGTTCTACCTGCTGAAGCGATACAGCGAAAGCTTCGTCCGCCACCTTCCGATCGGCATCGTCATCCTCGATGCAGACGACGTGGTGCAGCTGGCCAACTTCGCGGGAATCGAGATGCTGCAACTCGGCCCCGAGCAGCTGAACACGCACTCCCTGGAGGCACTGCTCGCCGTGCTGCGCTTCCCCAACGCCCGCGAGATCCTCGGCAGGGTCGCGGCGCGGGAGGAGTTCGTGTGGGAGGAGGTCCGCATCGATGACGACAAGCAGGTGCGGGTCAACCTGTTTCCGCTGCGCGACGACGAGAGCTCCTTCATCGGAACCGCTCTCCTGGTGCACGATGTTTCGATCGATCGCTACATGAAGGAGTACATCATCAGGGCGGAAAAAATGGCGACGGTGGCGGAGGTGGCCGCCGGGGTGGCCCATGAGATCAACAATCCCCTTTTCATCATCCGCAACTACGTGGAGCTGCTGAAGACCAAGATGCTCGATTCCGACGGCAGAGAAAAGCTGCGCAAGATCGAGAAAGAGCTCGGCCGGATCGTGGAGATCATCGGCAGCCTCTTGTCGTTCTCCAAGGTCAAGGAGCTGCCGGGGAGCCGAACGAACCTCGTGGAGGTGATCGAGGAGGCAATCCTCCTCCTCCAGCACAATCTCTCCAAGAAAAATATCCGTCTCCACAAGGAGATCTTCGTCCAGCGCGTGGAAATCATCGGCGAGGAGAACCGCCTCAAGCAGCTCTTCCTGAATCTGCTTCTCAACAGCATCGACGCGGTGCTGGACGGTGGCATCGTGCGGGTCAGCCTCGTCGTCTATGCGGAAGACCGCTTCGTCGAGGTGACCGTTGCGGACAACGGCTATGGGATACCCGCCGACATCCAGGACAAGATTTTCAATCCTTTCTTCAGCACCAAGATGAACAAGAAGAACGCGGGTCTTGGCTTGTCCATCTGTCAACGCATCGCGGAGGCGCATGAGGGGATCATCACTTTCGCCAGCTCTCCGGGCAATTTCACCGAGTTCAAGGTGAAGCTGCCCTTGAGATGACCGCGCATACCCGGTCCGCGGCGTTCTCGCAGGGCGGCAACCGCCTTACCGGGCCAGCCCCGGCAGCACGTAGGCCTCCAGCACGACGATGCCGCCGATGATGAGGGTCATGCCGAGGCTGTGACCAACGGTGGCTCGGAACAGCCCGCCCTCCTGGCCTTCCAGGTGCGCCGAGGCGGTGGCCACGGCAATGCTCTGCGGGGACACCATCTTGCCTGCCACGCCGCCGGACGCGTTCCCCGCGACCATGAGCGCGGGGTTCAGCCCCAGCCGATCGGCAGTGGTGCGCTGGAGGGACCCGAACAGCGCGTTCGACGAGGTGTCGGATCCCGAGACGAGCACTCCCAGCCATCCGAGGAACGGCGAGAACAGGGGGAACAGGGCACCGGTTCCGGCCAGCGCGCCTCCCAGGGTCGCGCTCATCCCCGAGGAGTTCATGACGAACGCGGTGGCAAGGACCAGGCAGACGGTAAGGATTGTTCCGCCCAGGCTCCTGACGGTTTCCGCCAGGCACGCGAGGGCCCTCCCGAGACCTGCGCCCGGCAGGATAAGGGCGCAGATCAGCGCGGAGAGAAATATCGCGGTGCCGGGCGTCGAGGCGAGCGGAAGGGTGAACTTCGCGCCTGCAAGCCCGGGCCATGCGAAGGAAATGTCACCATGGCGGAGAAGAGGAACAAGAGGCCCCAGGCTCCAGAGCAGGACCATCACGGACATGAGGAGGTACGGCAGCCACGCGCGGAGGGCGGCCAGGGCGGACACACGCGGCGCCGGTGCCTGCTGTTCGTCGGACCGCCCGGTTGGTGCTGAGGGGCTGGCCGGAAAGTCCCAGCTGCGACGCGGCTTCCAGACCTTCAGGAAGAGCCACAGGCCGGCGAGGGTGACGATGCCCGACAGGATTCCCGCGGTCCACGGCCCGCTGAACTGGGCAATGAGGAGCTGGGTGAGGGACATCAGCAATCCCGCGACGAGCAGGGCCGGCAGGACCTCCACGCTGCTCTTCCATCCGCAGAGCACCATGCAGAGCCAGAAAGGCACGACGAGCGAGAGCAGCGGCACCTGGTGACCGATGATCCTGCCGAGGGTCACCACGTCGATCCCGCTCACCCCCGCGGCGACCGCCACGGGTATCCCGGCGGCCGCGAATGCCACCGGCGCGCTGTTGGCGAGCAGGCAGAGGACGGCGGCCGCCCGGGCCTCGAATCCGAGGCTCACGAGCATGGCGGCGGAAATCGCCACGGGGGTTCCGAATCCGGCGGCTCCCTCGAGGAATGCGCCGAACGCGAATGCGATGAACAGGGCCTGCAGGCGCCTGTCGCCGGTGATCGAGGCGAGTGAGCGACGGATCACCTCGAACTGGCCCGACTTCACGGCCAGGGAGTGCACCCAGAGAGCGGACACGACGATCCAGATGATGGGGAAGAGCCCCGTCGCGGCGCCCTGGAGGCTCGACGAGACCGCGGTCCGCGCCGGCATTCCCCATGCGCCCACGGCGGCAAGGAGCGCGGCCGCCGCGGCGCATGCCGCGGGCGCCCAGCCGGGCAACCGGCCCCAGGCGAGGAGGCCGAAAAGCACCGCGAGCGGAATCGCGGCGGCGAGGGCTGACAGGCCGAGGCTCCCCAGCGGGGCGACGGCCGGCGTCCACGGCATGGTCGAAGAGTAGAACATGGGGCGCCGGCCGTGTCCAGCAGGGCCGGGACTTCAGCGGCGCGAGCTGGGCGAGAGGATGTGCGCGGGAAGCCCGCCCAGCGCGCGCGCCGCCTCGTTGCGCGGCAGCGCGGAAAGGAGCGATTCCGCCGTGCGGCGGCAGTCGTCCGCTTTCATCGTGAGCTGCGAGCGTTTCCTGAACGCGGCGTCGCCGTCGGCGAGGTCATCCGCGATCTGGAAGAGCAGCCCGAGCGCGCACCCGTACCCGGCGAGCGCCTCCACGATCCTCTCCGGTGCACCGCTCAGCAGGGCTCCCGCCCGGCAACAGGCGGATACGAGGTCGGCGGTCTTGGCGCGGGCGATGTGGAGATACTCCTCGAAGGAAGGCTCCCGCCCGTCCGCACTCATCTGTTCCTCGAGGATTTCCCCCTCGCACATGCGGGCGGTGACCGCCAGGAAAGTGTCCAGGAGACGCACCCGGAGCGCCGGGCCTGTTCCAGGGAGCGCCGCGAGTTCCTGAAAAAACTGTGAATAGAAAAGATCGCCGACGAGCACCGCCGTTGCGGGTCCGTATGCCACGTGAAGGCTCGGCATGCCGCGTCGCCGCCGGGAGGCATCCACCACGTCGTCGTGGGCAAGGGAGGCCGTGTGGATCAGCTCCACCGCGGCGGCGGCCCGTACCACCGACGGCGCGACGGCCGGGGAAAGCTCTCCCGCCGCGCGGGCGGACAGCAGGACGAGGAGCGGGCGCAGCAGCTTTCCTCCCGTGAGGAAGAGGTGGCGCACCGGAGCCTCCACGTAGCGGGAATACAGCTCGGGCAGCGCGCTGTTGCGCGCCATGGACGAAAGAAGTGCGTCAAGCCTCCGCGCGGCTTCCTCGAACTCCGTCCGGATGGGCGCGGAGAAGTGCTCGAGATCACTCATTCGCGCCCCGGGGCCCGGGCGGCCGGGGACAGCCGCTCCGGCCGCCCCCGACAGAGGGGCGTGCTACTTCGGCGCCCACTTGCCGAAGGCTTCGATGTGGGCCCAGTACGCAGGGAAGCCGACGACAATCCAGATCAGGGCGCTCACGAGCGCGAGCAGGGCGACGAGGAGCCGCAGCGCCTTCAGCTTGGGGAGCGCGAGGGCGGGCATGGTGACGATTGCCGTCGCTCCCGTGATGATGAAGCCCGCGGCCGCGACCAGCGGTTCGGACGTCAGCCCGAGATTGAGGATCCTCACGCCGAGGAGCACGGAGGCCGCGCCGCCGAACAGCGCGTAGATCCCGATGGTCAGGAGGTCCCAGCCGAATGCCACGGCGAGGCCGGCCATGAACAGGAACCCGCCGAACAGGACGCTGAGCTCGCCGTAGATGATGTTGTAGGGGCCCGGGAGCGGCCAATGGAAGACCATCCGGAACCCGGCGATCAGGGCGATGGCGCCGGTCAGCAGGAAACCGGGAATGATCTTCTTCGGATCCTTCTCGATGAACCTCCCCATGAACAGGGCATGCAGGACGAGGGCCACCATCATATTGAGAAGGAGCAGAGTCAGCCAGTCGATGAACATGCAACACCTCCTGGGCCCTTCCGGGCCGCATGGTCTCCAGGGTTCCGGGCCGGACGGGCATTCTCTCCGCCGGCGCACCCTTTTGCAGCGTGTGAATCATAATATAACGATGGTGCCAGGTTTTCGGAAAGAAAAAGCCTCCAAACATCAGTAGATTGATCCTGCAACACGTTCGGAGGAGCGCATGAACCCGGGAATGTGGAAAAAGGCGCTGCGCGTGATTCCCTCGGTTTCGAAAGAGTCGTGGGGAAGCCTCGACCTCGTGTCGAAATGGCTGGTTTCTTCACGCGCGGCCGTCCTGGTCATGACCCTGACGTCCAGCGCGATTGCGGGCCTCTTCGCCGCCCGGGACGGCGGGTTTCGAATCCTTCCCTGGTTGTTCATGACCCTCGGGCTCATGTTCGGTCACGCATCCAACAACCTGTTCAACGACTACACCGACTTCGTGCGCGGCGTGGACAAGGACAACTATTTCCGCACCCTGTACGGCCCCCAGCCGGTTGCCCACGGGCTCATGACCACCCGCCAGCTGCTCGGCTACTTCGGCGTGACCGGCGCATTGGTCATCGCCTGCGCGCTGCTCGTCTTCGCGCTGGACGGCGGGGATCCGGTCGTGCTCGTGCTCTTCGCGATCGGCGCCGCCTTCGTGCTGCTGTACACGTGGCCTTTGAAATACGTCGGACTGGGAGAGATTTCGGTTCTTGCCGTGTGGGGCCCCCTGATGATCGGGGGAGGCTACTACGTGCTCACCCGGCACTGGAGCTGGCAGGTGATCTGGGGAAGCGCGCCCTACGTGCTGGGAGTGACGACGGTCATCCTGGGCAAGCACATCGACAAAGCGGCGATGGACAGGGGAAAAGGCATCAGGACCCTGCCCGTGCTTGTCGGCGAGGCTGCGGCCCGATACCTTGCCGTCACCTTCCTGCTCGCCCCGTATGCTCTCATCGCGTGCCTGGTCGTCACCCGCTTCTTCACCCCGGCGCTTGGCGTCGTGCTCTTCGCGTTGCCCGCGCTGATCCGGGAGCTGCCGGCGTTCTTCTCCCCGAAACCTGACGAAAGACCGGAAGGCTTCCCCGACGGCGAAGGAGGCTGGCCGCTGTACTTTGCGCCAAGGACCTTCCTCTACACACGGTCTTTCGGCACGTGGTTTCTCCTCGGCCTGGTGGCAGAAACTGCCCTTCGCCTTCTCCTGCCGGCATTCTGGCGGCCCACGGGTTGATCAGACGACAGTCCGGATCGCATTCTTGACAAGAAAAGTAATCTAAACTTACACTGCGGCATTCACCCCTGATGGAGGTTCCCGGATGGAGTACGGAACGGTACTCGCGTTCCTCGCGGTCGCCATGCTGCTCGGCGTGACCGCCCTCGGGGTCAACCGCCTGCTCATGCCCTTCCGGCCCAACCGGATTAAGAACGCAACCTACGAATGCGGCAACGAACCGGTCGGGGATGCGCAGATCCGCTACAATGTCCGGTTCTACATCTTCGCCCTTCTCTACGTGGTGTTCGCGGTCGAGGCGGCGTTCCTCTTCCCCTGGGCCGTGGTCTTCCGCCGGATCGCCGGGATGCTCCCCCTCACCGAAGCGGTGATATTTCTCGGCATTCTCGTTCTCGCCCTGGCATACGCCTGGCGGAAGGGAGCCCTGAAGTGGGACTGATGAACGGGCTCGACCCGAAAAGTCTCGTCCTGCGCATGCCCGGGGGAAACGTGCTGATCTCCTCCCTGGACGCGGCGATCAACGCATCCCGCAGCAACTCTCTCTGGACGCTGACCTTCGGCCTGGCCTGCTGCGCGATCGAAATGATGGCCACTGGCGCGTCCACCTACGACTGGGCCCGGTTCGGTTTCGAGGTACCCTCCGCGTCGCCGAGGCGCGCGGACATGATGATCGTCGCGGGCACCGTCGTCCGCAAGATGGCCCCCGTGATCAAGACGCTCTACGAGCAGATGCCGGACCCGAAGTACGTGGTGGCGATGGGCGGGTGCGCAATCTCCGGGGGGCCGTACGTGTACGACTCCTACACGATCGTGCGGGGGGTCGAAGAAATCGTTCCCGTGGACATCTACATCCCCGGGTGCCCTCCCCGGCCGGAAGCGCTGCTCCAGGGGCTGATGGCCCTGCAGGAGCGGATAAGGGGGCAGAGCGTGCGACTTGCGCCCGCGGAGCAGGCGTGAAGAGCGCGCAGGAAACCCGGGACGCCATTCGGAAGCGGTTTCCCGGCGTCGAGGTCCGGCCCGTCGACCCGGCACCGAGCGTCACGGTGGAAGCCGGTGCGCTGCGGGAGCACCTGGTTTTTCTCCGGGACGAGCTGGCATTCGATTTTCTCGTCTTCGTGACCGCACTCGACCGGCCGGCGGAAGGCTGCCTGGAGCTCGTCTACCGGCTTTTCTCCCACGAATCGCGGAGCGCGGTGGTAGTGAGGGCGCGGGTCCCGAGGGACGACGCCCGGGTTCCCACCGTTTCGGACATCTTCCGCACGGCCGAATGGCACGAGCGTGAGACTGCCGAAATGTTCGGCATCGAGTTTGCCGGTCACCCCGATCCCCGCCGACTCCTTCTCCCGGATGACCTTGACGGATACCCGCTGCGCAAGGATTTCACACACCCGAACATGGTCCGCCTGCCCGAGGTGCCGTGATGGATAAAATGTCGCCTTCGGCGACCGGTGAAATCCCGCCTTCGGTGACGGTACTGGCCCGGCTGCCGGCGGCCGAGCCGACCTCCGACGAGTTCCTCCTGAACATCGGTCCGCAGCATCCCGCGACCCACGGCGTCCTTCGCGTGGTCGTCACGATGGACGGCGAGGTCGTGAAGGACATCGTGCCGCACATCGGCTACGTCCACCGCGGACTGGAGAAGCTGTTCGAGAACCGCACGTACGAGCAGATCATCCCGTTCACGGACCGCACCGATTATCTCTCGGCGATCGCGAACAACTTCGCCTACGTCATGGGGGTCGAGAAGCTCCTCGGCCTGGAGGTGCCGAAGAAGGTCGAGTACATGCGGGTCCTGATGGCGGAGCTGAACCGCATCGCCAGCCACCTGCTCTGGCTCGCGGCCTACGGACTGGACATGGGCGCCTTCACCCCCTTCCTGTACGCATTCCGCGACCGGGAAGAGATCGGCGCGATGATCGAGGAGGCATCCGGCGGGCGGCTCACCACCAACTACTTCCGGGTCGGCGGGTTCGTCTACGACCTCCCGAAGGCATTTTTTCCGAGGCTGCGAAAATTCATCTCGCGGTTCGAGAAGGCCGTCAACGAGCTGGACACCCTGCTGGTGGAGAATGCGATCTTCGTGGCGCGGACGCGCGGGGTGGGAAAAATCAGCGGGGAACGGGCCATCTCGTACGGGATGACCGGTCCCTGCCTTCGAGGTTCGAACGCGGAGTTCGACGTCCGGCGGGACATGCCATACTCCGTGTATCCGTCGTTCCGCTTCGAGATCCCGGTGGGCAGGAACGGGGACACCTGGGACCGCTCGTGGGTGAGGGTCGAGGAAATGCGCCAGTCGCTGGTCATCCTCCGCCAGGCGATGGAAGGATTTCCCGAGGGGGACAACAGGGCGCGGGCGCCGAGGAACATCGAACCGCCGGCGGGGGAGGTCTACTCGGCAGTGGAGGGGCCGAGAGGAGAGATCGGCTTCTACATCGTCAGCGATGGAACGCGCAAGCCGTTCCGGATAAAAATGCGCAAGCCCAGCTTCTCGAATTTCAGCGCGCTTCCCGAGATCCTCCGGGGCCTCAAGATCGCCGACCTCGTGGCGGTCATGGGGAGCCTCGATCTCGTGGTGCCCGAGATCGACAGGTAGGGCCGCGGCATGGGGCGCTTCCTGTACGAGCTGTTCTACCACACGGACACCCTCCTCGAGGGGTGGCGCGCGGGGGCGCACGTTTCCTGGGCCGCCCGGGGGTGGCCGCCGGTGATCCTGGACGGGCTGCTGCAGCTCGCCTGGGCGGCGGCGGCCGCGGCCTTCCTCGCCGTGAACGCTCTGTTCATCATCTGGTTCGAGCGGAAGGTGGCCGCCCGCATCCAGATCCGCCGCGGGCCCAACAGGGTGGGGGCCTGGGGCCTCCTGCAGACACTTGCCGACACCGGCAAGATGCTCATCAAGGAAGACATCATTCCCGATGCGGCAGACCGCGCGGTGTTCCGCGCCGCGCCGCTCATCGCCCTGGCCGCGACGCTCCTTCTGTTCGTCGTCCTGCCTTTCGGCAGGGGGCTGGTGGCGGCGGACCTCAATGTGGGCCTCGTCTACTTCCTTGCCATCAGCGGGATGTCCGTCATCGCCATCCTCGCCGGCGGCTGGGCTTCGAACAACAAGTACTCCCTCATGGGCGGCATGCGCTCGGCGGCGCAGATCGTCAGCTACGAGGTTCCCGCCGTCCTCACCGTGCTGTCCGTCGCCCTGCTGGCCGGTTCCCTCAAGATGGGGGACATCGTGCAGGCGCAGCCCCCCTATGGCTACGTCCTGCTGCAGCCCGTGGGGTTTCTCCTGTTCCTCGTCGCGTCGAACGCGGAGATCAACAGGGGGCCGTTCGACCTGCCCGAGGCGGATTCCGAGCTGGTCTCGGGCTTTCTCACCGAGTACAGCGCGATGCGCTTCGCGTTCTTCCTGCTGGCCGAGTACACGAACCTGTTCCTCGCCGGGGCATTCGCCACCACGCTTTTCCTGGGGGGGTGGAGGGGCCCCCTGCTGCCGCCGGTCGTGTGGTTCCTGCTGAAGAGCTACATCGTGGTGTTCGTCCTCATCTGGGTCCGCTGGACATTCCCGCGGCTCCGCGTGGACCACCTGATGGAGCTCTCCTGGAAGGTGCTCCTCCCGCTGGCCCTGGCCAATCTCCTGGTCACCGCCGTGCTGGTGAAGGTGCTCTGATGCACGCCCCCCCGACGCACGGTCCCGTTCGCAGCGTCCTCTCGGGCATCGCCTCGCTCGGGAAGGGCTTGTGGATCACCTTCGCCTACTTGTTTCGTGCGCCCATCACGCTGCAGTACCCCGAGCAGAGGGCTGTGCTGCCCCTGCGCTTCCGCGGAAGGCTGGTGATGCCGGTGGACCCGGAGAAGGGAACCACGAGGTGCACCGCCTGCCTGCGCTGCGTGAGGATCTGTCCCAACCACTCGATCGACATCGAGAAGGCCACCGGTCCGGATGGCGCGCCCGTGGCACGGCCGGCAAAATACCTCTACAACCTCGGCACCTGCATGTTCTGCAACCTCTGCGTCGAGGTGTGTCCCTTCTTTGCGCTGGTGATGTCCGACGAGCACGAGCTGGCGTCGACGGACCGCAAGACGCTCGTGATCGACCTGGCGGCGGAGAACTACCGCCTCACCGGCAGGAAGGCTTCCTGGTGGCAGCGGAAATTCCGCGGCGCGGAGCCGGAGGCCTAGGCATGGCGGAGACGATCCTGTTCTACGCCCTTGCGGCGCTCCTCCTCCTGAGCGCCGGTCTCGTGGTGACCGTGCGGAACATTTTCCATGCCGCCCTCTACCTCGCCCTCGCGCTTTTCGCGGTCGCCGCGCTGTACGTCATGCTGGGCGCGTACTTTCTGGCGGCGATCCAGGTCCTCGTCTATATTGGGGCCGTGGTGGTGCTGGCGATCTTCGTCATCAACCTCACGCGTACCGTGACCGGCGCCCCGGTGACCCTGACGCGGCGCTGGGTGATCCCGGCCGCCCTCGTTTCCGCCCTCACCGCGAGCCTCATCGTGGTCGCGCTGTTGAAATCCTCGGCCGCCGCCGGCGCAGTTGGCACGGCCGCAGCGGGCGCGAGTACCGCCGCCGCGAATGCCACGAGTACGGTAGCGGCGAATGCCACGAGTACGGTGGCCGCGAATGCCACGGAAGCCGTGGCCGGTCTCGGCCGGCACCTCCTCGGCGATTTCGTGCTTCCCTTCGAGCTCGTGTCAGTCCTTCTCCTCTCCGCACTCATCGCCGCGATCGTGATCGTGGGCAAGGACCGGGAGGAGGAGAAATGACAGTGACACTCACGCACTACCTCGTGCTCGCCGCGCTCCTCTTCTGCCTCGGGGTGTACGGGGCGATCACACGGAAGAACGCGATCGGGATCCTCATGGCCCTGGAGCTCGTGTTCAACGCCGTCAATCTCACGCTCATCGCCGCGGGCCGGTTCCGGCCGCAACCGGATGCCGTCGGGCAGCTCTTTGCGCTGTTCGTCATCGCCGCCGCGGCCGCGGAGAGCGTCCTGGGGCTCGCGATCATTCTCGCCATCTACCGCCGGCGCGTCGTCGTGAACGCCGACGAGATGGATCTCATGAAGAACTGAGGAGGACGGGGTGGCCGATCCTGTCGTGCTGGCTCTCGCTGTGCCTTTGTGTCCGCTCGCGGCATTCGCCTTCACCTGGCTCTTCGCCCGGGGGCGTTCCTCTGGCGCGGCCGCACTTTCTCTCTGTGCGATCGGCGCGTCCTTTGTCCTTGCCGCGATCCTGTTCTGGGGCCAGGTCCAGTCACCCGGCACCATCCAGGCGGACATCCCGTGGATGCCGGTCGGCCGCCTGCTCATCAGCATGGGGATCCTCCTGAACCCTCTCAGCGCGCTGATGATGGTGATCGTCACCGGGGTGAGCCTTCTCGTGCAGATCTATTCCCTGGGCTACATGCGGGGCGATCCGGGTTTTGCGCGGTTTTTTTCCTACCTTTCCCTCTTCTCATTCTCCATGCTCACCCTGGTCCTGGCCGACAATTTCATCATCCTGTACATGGCGTGGGAGCTCGTCGGGCTGTGCTCCTACCTGCTCATCGGGTTCTGGTATGAAAGGCCCGAGGCGGCGCGCGCCGCGAAGAAGGCGTTCGTCGTGACCCGGGTCGGAGACCTCGGGTTGCTCGTGGGCATCCTCGTGCTGAGCCTGCTGGCGGGGACATTCGACTTCGCCGGGGTCGCCCGGTTCATCGGCGGGGGCAGCGTGCCCCAGGGACAGGTGACCCTCGTCGTCCTCCTGCTGTTCTGCGGCGCGGTGGGCAAGAGCGGGCAATTCCCGCTGCACGTCTGGCTGCCCGATGCCATGGAGGGGCCCACGCCGGTCTCCGCGCTCATCCATTCGGCGACCATGGTGGCCGCGGGGGTGTTCATGGTGGCGCGGCTGTACGGGATCTTCCAGGCCAGCGCCGACGCCCTGCGCGTGGTGGCGGGCCTGGGGGCATTCACCGCCGTGTTCGCCGCGTTCATCGCGCTCGCGCAGAACGACATCAAGAGGATCCTCGCGTACTCGACGGTCAGCCAGCTGGGGTACATGATGCTCGCGCTGGGCGTCGGCGGGTACGGGGCCGGCCTCTTTCACCTCACCACGCACGCGGCGTTCAAGACGCTGCTCTTCCTTGGCGCGGGCAGCGTCATCCACGCGGTGGGAACCAACGACATCCGGCAGATGGGAGGGCTGGGCCGGCGGATGCCCGTGACCGCCGTCACCTTCGCGGTGGCCGTCCTGGCGATTGCCGGCGTCTTTCCCCTGTCGGGCTTCTGGAGCAAGGACGCGATCCTGGAGGCCGTCCGGGCCGGTGGCCACCCGGTGCTGTACGTGGTCGCCCTGGGCACGGTACTGCTCACCGCCGTATACATGTCACGGCTGTTCTTCCTCGTGTTCACCGGAGACCTCCCCCGCGGCGCAGCCGGCTCCTCCCATGACCCCCACGAGTCCCCTGTCGTCATGACCGCGCCCATGATCGTCCTCGCCCTCGTCGCGGCCGGGCTGGGAATATGGGGTTCCCCGTGGGCGGGCAGCGGCTTTCACGGCCTGCTCGATCCGAATGCGCCGCGGCCGGCCCTCGACGTCGGGCTCCTGTTCCTGTCCAACGGCCTGGCGGCGGCCGGAATCCTCCTGGCGTTCGGACTCTTCGGCCAGCGCGCCGCGTCGCAGGCCGCGCGCGAACGGCGTCACGGCCCCGGGTACGCGGTGCTTGCGCACGGGTTTTTCATTGACGAGCTCTACCTCTTTCTCATCCGGGCGCTCTTCTTCTCTGTCACCGCCGCCGTGGCCTGGTTCGACCGGCACGTCGTGGATGGGACGGTGAACCTCGTCGGCGGAGCCTCGAAGACGGGCGGCGCGCTCCTCCGTCGGACGCTCGTGGGCAAGGTGCAGGGCTACGCTCTTATCGTCACGTGCGGCGTGCTCGCGGCGCTTGCCATCCTGCTCGCCGTGGGCTGGGGAGCAGGGCGATGAGGTTCCCCTTTCTCTCGGCGATCTACTGCCTTCCTCTCATGGCGGTGCTGATCCTTTTCTGCATCCCGGCCCGCTTCCGGTCGGCGATCCGGATCGTTGCACTGGTTTCCTCCGCGGCCGCGCTCGGGATGGCCGCCCTGCTGTTCGCCCTGTACGACCGTTCGGCGGGGGGATTGCAGTTCGTGGAGAGAGCCTCGTGGATTCCCGTCTTCGGCATCTCCTACTTCGTCGCCGTGAACGGAATCAACGTGATCCTCCTTCTCCTCACGGGAATCATCATCACGGCGGGGGTGCTTGCATCCTGGGACGTCGTGCACCGGCAGAAGGAGTTCTTCATCCTCCTTCTCACCCTCACCACCGGCGTTTTCGGCGTGTTCATGTCGTGGAACCTCTTCCTCTTCTTCCTCTTCTACGAGGTTGCCGTCCTGCCGATGTACCTCCTCATCGGGATCTGGGGCACCGGGAGGAAAGAGTACGCGGCGATGAAGCTGACGCTGTATCTCATGGCCGGAAGCGCCCTCATCCTCGCGGGAATCCTCGGACTGTACTTCGCCGCGGGGCAGCGCACCTTCGACCTGGATTTGCTGGGGAAGACCGCCTACGGTCCCGTCTTCCAAAGAGTGTTCTTTCCGATCCTCTTCGTGGGTTTTGGAATCCTCGCCGGCCTCTGGCCCTTTCACACGTGGTCGCCTGACGGCCACGCCTCGGCTCCGACCGCGGTCTCCATGCTCCACGCCGGGGTGCTCATGAAACTGGGCGCGTATGGATGCCTGCTGGTGCCCATGACGCTGCTCCCCGACGGCGCACGCTTCTGGCTGCCGATGGTGGCCCTCCTCTCGGTGGTGAACATCGTCTACGGCTCCCTCGGGGCCACTGCACAGAGGGATCTGAAATACATCGTCGCGTATTCCAGCGTGAGCCACATGGGAATCGTGATGCTCGGCCTCGCCTCGATGAACCAGATCGCGATCGGCGGGTCGGTGCTGCAGATGTTCTCCCACGGCGTCATGACGGGTCTCTTTTTCGCGCTCGTGGGCATGATCTACGGACGCACCCATACGAGGATGGTGGACGAGATGGGGGGACTGGCCTCCCGGATGCCTGCCCTGACCGCGTTTTTCGTCCTCACGGGCCTGACATCGCTGGGCCTGCCGGGACTGAGCGGTTTTCCCGCGGAGCTGGCGGTCTTCATCGGCGCCTTCCGGACCTACCCCGCGATCACGGTCGTCTGCACGACGGGAATCGTCATCACGGCCTTCTACGTCCTGCGGCTGCTGCAGAGGCTCTTCTTCGGTGCGCGCAGAGCGGCGATCGGGGCCGCGCCAGGCGGTGCAGCCTTCGGCGATGCGAAATCCGCCTTCGGCGATGCGAAATCCGCCTTCGGCGATGCGAAATCCGCCTTTGGCGATGCGAAATCCGCCTTTGGCGATGCGAAATCCGCCTTTGGCGATGCGAATCGCGTGGAGTTCGCGGCCCTGGCGCTGCTCATGCTCTTCATCCTTGCGGTAGGGCTGTACCCGCTGCCGTTCGTGCAGGTGATCGGCACCGCGGTCGCGCCGGTCGCCGCGAAGCTCGTCGGGGGGATGTGAGATGAGCTTGGCGCCCTGGAGCGTGGAGCTCGCCACCGCGGCCCTCCTGGTCCTCGTCCTCCTCGCGGACCTGGTCGTCCCGAACGGCAGGAAGGTCGTCTGGGCCTGCTTCCTGTCGGGGATCACGGTGATCCTCTTCATTGCCGTCCTTGCGCGCGGGGACGTGATCCTCCTGGGGGGATCGTACGCGTCGGACGGCATCTCGTGGCTGGGAAAGATCGTGATCGTGATCGGCACCGGCCTTGCCGGCGCCGTTTCGATGGACTCGCCGGGCGTCAGGGAGAAGTATCACGGCGCCTATGCGGCGCTCCTGCTGGCAGCCGCGCTGGGCATGATGGTCCTTGTATCCTCCCGGGAGCTCGTCACCATGTTCGTCGGCCTGGAAACCTCCGCGGTGAGCCTCTACGGGCTGGCGGCCCTGGCGAAGAAAGACGTGCTCTCGCTGGAAGCAGGGATCAAGTATCTCGTCATCGGTGCGCTTTCTTCGGGCCTGCTCCTGTACGGGATCGCCCTGGTCTACACCGCGACCGGCACGACCTCACTGGACGGCATCCGTTCCGTGCTGGGTCACGTTGCCGGACCCCTGCCCGTGGTGGGCATCGTCCTCGTGCTTCTCGGCGTGGGCTTCAAGATCACCATGGTCCCGATGCACGTGTGGACTCCCGACGTCTACCAGGGCGCGCCGACCCCCGTCTCCGCGTTCATCTCCGTGGTGTCGAAATCGGCGGGGTTCGTATTCGCGGTGCGGCTGTTCTTTTTTGCCTTCGCCGACCTGCGGCAGGTGTGGGAGCCCTTCTTCGTGGCGGGGGCAGTTCTCACGATGACGGTGGGCAACCTCGCCGCGATCCCGCAGGCCAGCGCGAAGCGCCTGCTCGCCTACTCGTCGATCTCCCAGGCCGGCTACCTGCTGGTCGGGTTCCTCGGCAACCCGTCGGCCGGAACGAGCGCGGTGCTGTTCTATCTCCTGGTCTATACGCTGGCGAATGTCGCTGCCTTCTCGGCGGTCATTGCCTTTTCCTCCGCGACCGGCTCTGATCGTCTCGACGACTGCGCGGGGCTGGCCCGGCGGAGCCCCGTGCTCGCCCTGGTCTTCACGTTCTCGCTCCTCTCCCTGGCGGGCATCCCGCCGCTGGGCGGGTTCATCGGGAAGCTGTATCTCTTTTCGGCGGCGATGGAGAGGGGCTACCTCTGGCTGGTCGTGGTCGCGGCCCTCAACAGCGTGGTGTCCCTGTACTACTACCTGCTCGTGCTGAAGAGGATGTACATCACGGAGGCGCCGGTCAGTGCCACGCCGCTGAAGGTCTCCTTCCCCGTGAAAGCGGTCCTCCTGCTTACGACCGCAGGGACTTTCTGGCTCGGGATCCTGCCGGGCCCGCTGATGCAGGTCTTTTCCGCGGTATCGTCCCGGGTCTTCCCGGGCCCCTGACAGCCGCGGCAGGCACGGACAGGAGCGCCGGGAGAGGCGCGTTGGAAAGGAGAAACGACAGAACCGTGCCGGTGACGGCGAACCCGCCCGCCACCACGAATGACCACAGCGACGCGGAAGCCGGGTCGAGGCGGTCCTGCAGGGCGGCGAAGATCTGCGGACCCACGATGCCCGCGGCCGCCCAGGCCGTGAGGACGCAGCCGTAGACAGCCGACATCAGGCCGGCCCCGAAGACGTCGCAGATGAACGAGGGCATCGTGCCGAAACCGCCGCCGTAGCAGAGAAGAACCCAGCACACCAGGACGGCGAACACCCAGGGGCTGCCGGTGATCACCAGAAGGGCGAAGACCGCGATCTGGGATCCGAGCATGAGCCGGAACGTCTGCGACCGGCCGACGCGATCGGACACGGCTCCCCACAGGAACCGGCCCGCGCCGTTGAACAGCGAGCTGACGGCGACCAGCGTCGCGCCCAGGCCGGCGAGAACCGCGGGGGCGAGCGCGGGACTCACCTTCTTCCACAGATCCTGGAACAGCGGAGACTGGAAGCTGATGATGGCAATCCCTGCCGTGATGTTGCAGAAGAAGACGACCCAGAGAAGGAGAAATCGGCCGGTGAACACGGCCCTGCGCACGGGAACGTCCGCGTCGTCGGCGCAGCTGCCCTTTGGCGGAGCCTTGTACCCGCGCGGCAGCCAACCCACGGGCGGGTTGCGCATGAAGGCGGCCGAGGCGAGGCCCAGCACGAGGAAGACCCCGCTGAGGAGGAGGAACGATCCGGTGAGGTTCCGCCCGGTGAGGGCGAGGAAGACCGGCGCAAGCACCTTGCTCATGAACAGGGCGCCCAGCCCGAATCCCATGACGACCATCCCCGTGGCCAGTCCCTTCCTGTCCGGAAACCACTTCGACACGGTCGCCACGGGCGTGACATAGCCGAGACCCAGCCCGATGCCGCCGATCACGCCGTACCCGGCGTAGAGGAGCGGAAGGGACTTGATGCTGAAAGCGAATGCGGCAACGGCATAACCCGCGGCAAAGAGCACCGCACCGATCATCGCCATCACCCGGGGATTCCGCCGCGGGAGCTGGGTTCCGCCCCAGGCGGCGGTGACGCCGAGGAAGAAGATCGCGAGCGAAAAGATCAAGGCGACCTGCGCGTTCGACCAGCCAAACGTCCCCTTGAACTCCCGCACCAGCAGGCCCTGGAAAAAGCTCCAGGCGTACACGGTCCCGAGGCAGAGCATGAGGACGGTGGCCATCGCGGCGATCAGCCAGCGCGTCCCGGTCTTTTCACTGGGTGCCATAGGATTTCCTTCCACTCAGGTCTTTTCGGATTGTGACGATTCTGAGATATCAGATAATGGCGGGGTTGTCAACGTGCGGGCTGCTGAATGAACCTCGCCGCGTCCAGGGTGGACTGCAGCCCTGCGATCCCGGCTGGATCGAACCGGAAGGACGCGAGGTCGGTGCCATCGGCGGGCAGGAGCGCAATCACCCTCTGGATGACCGCGGGAGGGACCTCCACCGTCCGCCGAAGCGCTGCCTCCCGCTCCTGCTTCCAGCGCGCGATCCTCGAGGACGACTCCTCGATCCTCCGGCGCAGCTCCCGCGCCTCCGGCGAGGCCCGGCACGCCGCGGTCAGCAGCCCGTCGAAAACCCGCACGGTCTGCGCCGCGGAGCCTTCCACGACCAGGAGGTCGTGGCCCGCGAGGATCGCGCGCGCCGCCCAGACAGCCGTCGGGTCGAGGCCGGCGAAATCGGCGGAGAAGGCACCGCCCCCGGGCGCGCTCCTGCCCGGGTAGTTCCTCAACATGAGCAGGCCGTCGGACATCAGAGGTCCGGTGAAGCCCGTGTCCGCCCGCAGGATGGCGTTCCAGATCGGGGAGAACGTCACGATCTCGCGGTCCACGGCCGAATCGAGGAGGTGCGTGGTCATGATCATGTCGGCGTCCGTCGCCAGGCCCCGGAACACGGAGAAGCGACTCTCCGCTTCTGTTGCGGGCACCTTCGTGTCGGGAGATTGCCGGTGAAGGTCCGCCCCGGTGGGGAGGTAGGGGAAATGCTTCAACACGACCTGCAGCCCGTAGGTCCGAAGCTCGACGGCAACGACGCGGGCCCTGTCTGCCGTGCGCGGGTCCGCGGTGCTCGTGTCCACCGTCGGGCCCAGGGCGACGTTGATCCCGATCGCGTTGAGCGTGAACGCGTTCAGCCGTGCGAGGGTCGGGAACTCGGTGCCGCTCATGCGCCGAAATCTGCCGATGAATCCCCCGACGTACCCGTCGCCGAATGACCCCGTTCGCCCCTGTCCGCGCAGCCTGACGATATCCGCGCAGATCAGGAGGGGAGGTCCGCCGAGCTGCTGGAGGGCGCGGTTTGTCCGGCGGATCCGCTCGTAGCTGGCGCTGCCGTAGTGGGGGATCACGCCGCCGATGTTCAGGCGCTGGATCATTGGCGAGAAATCGGGCACGAGGGCGAGCGGGCCGGAGTAGCCGAACCCGTCCACGTTGACCACGAGCAGCTGGCCGAGCTCCGATTCGAGCTTTCGGGCGTCATCCAGGGGTATCTCGACCAGGCCCCGGGCCGCGAGGGATTCGACGAACGGGGTTTGCGCCGCGCACGGCCCGGCGGAAAGAAATGCGAACAACAGGACGAGTGCGATCACTGCGCGCGGAACTTCAGCGGGAGCGTCAGTGTGAAGGTTGTCCCCTCGCCGGGAGTCGAAACGAAGGAAACACGCCCTTCCAGGTACTCCTCGGCCAGCAGCTTCATCCCCCAGGTTCCGAGTCCCCGGTCGGCGCCCTTCGTGGAGAAATACCGCCGGAAAACCTGCAGACAGACGTCACGTTCCATGCAGGAGGGGTTGTGCACCGAGAACACGGCCGCGTCGCCGGCCCTTCGGAACCCCAGGGTCACCGAGGCTCCCGCGGGGGACGCCTCCAGCGCGTTCTTGAGCATGTTGAGGAGTATCCGCCTGACCAGGGCGTCATCGGAGATGAAAGAGAACCGCTCGGAGAAGGGGGCGATGACGACGGCGCGTCCCTGCGCGATCTCCAGGCCCTCTACCTGCCTGCTCAGCAGAACCGCGAGGCCGTGCGACTCGATGAGGTTCCGCTGGGCCCGGAGCGTTCCGTTTTCCGCCGACAGCATGATCTTCTGCCCTTCGATCTCCTCCTGCAGGGTGTCGCAGACGGCGTCCAGGCGCTCGAGGATGCCCCGCTTCCCATCCTCAGAGCCGCCGCCGCGCCGCAGGAGGTCAAGGTAGACGCGGAAGCTCGATGCCGTGTTCAGGATGTCGTGGAAGAATATCCTCTCCAGGGCGCTGCGGCGCTTCAGGTCGCTGATATCGCTGAAATTGACCATGACGTACCGGGAACCGGCGATCTCGAAGGGTGTCGTCTTCACCAGCAGGTCGTGCCCGGGCCGGCCCTCCGGCGCCTCCACCGTGATGTGGCACTCCCGTACGGCCGGCTGACCGGTTGCCTGCGTTTCGCCGATCGCCTGCCGCGCCCCGCAGAACCCGCAGCCTTCCCCGTCCCCGCACCCGGCCCGCGCGTGCACGCACCCCAGGATTTCCCCCGGCCTCCTGCCGCAGATCTCCTCGATGTCCGCCTGCCGCGCGAAGTCCTGGAAGGCCTTGTTCGCGTAGATCACCTGGCGCGCGCCGTCGAGAACGACCAGCGGCGTCGCGAGCGAATCCAGCGTCCGCGGCACCTGTCCGGCGGCCTGCACTTTCCGAAGATCGCGCAGGGCATCCGCGCGGTTGATGAGTCTCGGTGGGGGGAGGTTTTCGCCGGCGGTCATGTGCCCTCCACTGTACACGACCGGCGCCCGGCGCGTGAAGTACTGTTCGATGGCGGACCGCGGGGGTATACTGCGCGCGGGAGGGGCTCTTCGTGAACTCACCGGACCTGCTCACACAGATCTTCGGGTTCCTCAGCACGACTGCGCGCTACGTCGGAGAAGCGATCGTGCGGCTGGTCCAGTACATCCTCCCGTCGGTGAAGGATCTCTCGACGCTCGCCGAGCCCATCGGCTTCCTCTCCCTCCTGACGGTGTTCGTCATCCTCACCTCCGCGGCGCGCCGGGTGGCCATCGTCATTCTGCTCGTCGGCTGGGCGCTCATTTTCATCCGTCTCCTGCTGATGGCTTTCCGCGTCGGCTAGGGCCGACAAACCGTTTGACCCTTCAATACACGGGCAGTACCTTCAAATCGCGCGCACGCCGCGCCATGCGCCAATCGCTGAAAGGAGAACCCATGGCAGTCCTCGTCGGGAAACCGGCCCCGGATTTCACCGCCACCGCGGTGATGGGAAACAACGAAATCAAGGAAATCACGCTTTCGTCGTTCACCAGGGGAAAGTACACCGTCATCTTCTTCTACCCCTTCGACTTCACCTTCGTGTGCCCCACCGAGCTCATCGCCTTCGACCATCGGCTGGAGGAGTTTCGCAAGCGCAACGTCGAGGTCATCGGGGTCTCGATCGATTCCGAGCACACCCATCTCGCGTGGAAGAGCACGGCGGTCGACAAGGGTGGGATCGGGCCGGTCCGCTACCCCATCGTGGCCGACGTGCGGCACCTCATCGCGCGCGCCTACGACGTCGAGTCGGCGGGCGGACAGGCTTTCCGCGGCTCTTTCCTCGTCGACAAGGGAGGCGTCGTGCGTCACCAGGTGGTGAACGATATTCCCCTCGGACGGAACATCGACGAGATGATCCGCATGGTGGACGCCCTGCAGTTCAACGAAGAGCACGGCGAGGTGTGCCCGGCCGGGTGGACCAAGGGCAAGGCGGGCATGAAGGATACAGCCCAGGGAGTCGCCTCGTACCTTGCGGCGCACGCGAAAGAATTGTAAATGGAGTACCGCAGACTGGGACGCGCGGGTCTGAAGGTGAGTGCTCTGTCGCTCGGCTCGTGGGTGAGCTACGGGAAGCAGGTCGATGTCGACGCGGCCGCCGCGTGCATGAAGGCCGGGTGGGACGAGGGGGTGAACTTCTTCGACAACGCCGAGGCGTATGAAGCGGGCCGATCGGAAGAAGTCATGGGAGCAGCGCTCAGGAAGCTGGGGTGGCGCCGCGCGAGCTACGTGGTCTCCACGAAGCTGTTCTGGGGGCTGCATGACGGGGTGAACGAAAAGAACTCCCTCAACCGTAAAAGGCTCCGCGAGGGCATCGAGGGATCGCTGAAGCGATTCGGGCTGGACTACATCGATCTCGTGTACTGCCACCGCCCGGACCCGGAGACGCCCGTGGAGGAAACAGTCTGGTCCATGCACATGATGGTGGAATCCGGCAAGGCCCTGTACTGGGGCACCTCGGAGTGGCACGCGGACGAGCTCATGGAAGCCTGGGACGTGGCGGAGAAGCACCACCTGCACAAGCCCCAGGTCGAGCAGCCGCAGTACAACCTGTTCGTGCGGCGCCGGGTGGAAAAAGAGTACGAGAGGCTCTACGACAAGCTCGGCCTGGGTCTGACGGTCTGGAGCCCGCTGGCCGCCGGGCTGCTCACGGGAAAGTACAACGCGGGCATTCCCAAGGACTCGCGCCTTGCCCTCCCCGGGTACGACTGGCTTCGCAACGATCCTCTCCAACGCGGCGTTCCGGCGGGAACCGGGCGGACCGCTTCATTTCCCGCACTCGTCGATGCCGTGAAGAAGCTGCAGCCGATCGCCTCCGACCTGGGGGCCACCACGGCGCAGCTCGCCCTCGCATGGTGCGCGCACAATCCGCGCGTGAGCTCCGTCATTACGGGGGCCAGCCGGCCCGAGCAGGTGAAGGAAAACATGAAGTCCCTCGCGCTGCTTCCGAAGCTCACCCCCGAGGTGATCGGGCGCATCGAGAAAGCGGTGGCCGACGTCACCGACGTCGCCTAGAACCTCGGCACCGGCCTTCTACCGCAGCCATCTTTCGAACCATTCGAACGCGTCTCTCTGCATCGGGAGATCGAACTTGTGCGGACCGGGATAGAACAGCCCCCGGTAGCATTCCGTCGCTTCCATGCGCGCATAGATCCTTTTCAACATTTCGTCCGCCTGCTGCTGGCCGGCGAGGGTCCACAGCTCGTCATCGCGGTTGCACAGCACCATGAGCGGCGCGGGGCCGTGCAGCGACGCCACGTCGGGAAGGTCCATGAGCGCCGGCAGGTGCGGCACGTGGAACATCCACGTGTGCCAGCGCACCATGTCGGGAATCATCTCCCCGAGGGTGGACATGAATCCGGCGCACACGGCGCAACGGATCCGTGGGTCCAGCGCCGCCAGGTAGATCGTCCGCAGGCCCCCGCCCGAGAGCCCCCCGCACCCGAGCCTGCCGTGGTCCGTGTCGGCCCGCGTGAGCAGGTAGTCCACCGCGCGCCGGTCCTCCCAGGCCATGATGCCGGGCCAGGTCGTTCCGGAGGCGAACAGGGTCTTCGCTACCAACGATTCGTATCCGTCGCAGAAAGCGTTGTACGCCTCGATGTGGGCCCGGCTGCCGGGGATTTCCCGCATGACGTCGCGCACGAACTCTTCCGGAACGGACTCCGGAAGGATCTTTCGCGAGCCCCAGAGAAAATTGTCGGGCACCACGACCACGAAGCCCCGCCGGGCGAGCTCGCCGGCCCAGGAGACGCCCCCGTAGGTGCCCCGCTTGAACTCCTGCATGATCGGCGGCTCATCCTCCGCCGCGACGAGCTTTTCCTTGCCGTAGTATTTGAACTTGCTGTGGTCGTGCAGTGCCACGATTCCCGGCAGGCGGCCCTTTGCGCGGGAGGGACGCACGACGAATGCTTCTGTCCGGGGACCGAAGGGCTGCGCCCAGCTCACCAGCTCTGTCACCAGTCCGTCGCGTTCCGTGACCCGGCCCACCGACGCGTCCAGTGGGCACTCTGGCGGCTGGTACGCCAGCAGCTCGTGCACTTTCGCGCGCGCCCGGGTCCTCCACGATTCGACGTCGGTCCAGCCTTCGTGCAGCAGGGAGAAAGGTCTCTGGCACCGCGATTCCTGCCATGCCGCCAATGAATGATAGTTTCCAAGGATGGGTCTCATGGTGGGATACGATACTCTCAGATGCCCCCGGCCATCCAGCCGTGGATCTCGTGCACGACGTTCGAGGGAAGAGGGCTCCGTGACCTGCTTTCCAGCGCGTCGATTACCTGCGCGGCATCGATACCCCGCGCGCGGGCCTTCTGCAGGGATTGACGGCTGATGCGGAACAGCGTGCCGACCTCTCTCCCGATCCTTTCGCAGAACCTTCCCAGCTCGGCCTCCGCGCCGGGGGAAGGAGAGAGAAAGACGATCTCGTAGTTCGGCTGCACCACGAGGGGGTCCTCCGGGGGTGCGCGCGAGCCATTGGTTGACGGAAGCCCGTCCCGGGGAATTCCCAGCAGCCTGCGGCCGATGTCCGTCATGCGGAACCCGGGTTTTCCTTCCGGAGTGAGCCCGGCCTCCGCGCCCCCGAGAGACAGGAGGCAGCGGCCGAGGAAGATGCCGAGGAAAGACTTCCAGAGCTCCTCCATGGCCTCTTCGGAAGGCAGCACCGTCGGCCTCTCCGCCGCGTGCGATCTGCGGCCGGCGAGGGATGCCGCGCCAAGGGGGCTGCCGATGGCCGCCTGGTACTCGGCGAAATCCGCGAACCGGATGAAAGTCGAGAGCGGCACGAAAGAGAACGCCTGGGCGAGCCAGGGGAGGAGCTCCGCCTGCGAGTCCTCCCGCGACACCCAGTCTTCCTCCAGGAGTCCGAAGAGACGGGTCGGTGTCCCGTCCCCGACGCGGAGCCGGTCCACGACTGCATCTCTCCGCTCGTCGACCGCGCTCCGCATCCACCCTTCGGCGTCGACCTCCGGGGTGAGCGGCCCGCCCGCGGAGGAGAGCAGGCCCGTGAGGCGGAGAGCCTGGAGGGCGAGGTCGATCCTGCTCTCCGGGGACAGGCCCGTGAGCGCCTCCAGCCAGTCGGGGAGCGTGAGGAGCATCGCGGCTGCTTCCTCGACGAACCGGGCGAGGGGCTTCTCGTCCCCCCGCCGCAGCGGTATCGGCGCGGCGCGCGCGAGGGCGACCAGGCTGGTCATGTCCTCCACGAGGAAGGGATGGCGGAAGACGCGCCCCACGGCAACAGGTTCGGGAGCAAGGACGACGGAGAGGCGCCGCAGGCGACGCGCGGCGGCGGGCCAGACGCCCACGAGCGGCTCCAGGTCGAGGCGGCGGAGCCCGAGGTAGAAAAGACAGCGCTGGACACCGAGGCGCACACCGGCGCACAGCTGGTCGCGGGGGATGGCGGGGAAGTACTCTTCCAGGTCGCGCAACGGGATGTGGTCTCTCTGCTCGGTGAAGAAGGCGAGGAGAACACGCGCCGCGTCGAACCCCGCGCGTGCAGTGTCCCGCGCGGCGCGTGACGCGCCCGGCCTGGCGGGCGCCTCGTCCGGGCGCGGCACTCTTCCCAGGGCGGCCTGCAGCCACTCCACCGAGGAGACGAACCCGGCGATCCGCGGGAGGTCGTTCGGCAGCAGGGCGAGGGATTCATCCAGCTGCGACCTTTCCTGCTGCGTGTAGTGCTCGCCGAGGTAGGCGCTGAGGACGGCGAGGCCGGGGCTCTCGAAGAGGGGATATTTCCCCAGGGACTTCAGCACCTGGTGGAGCGCCGCGCTCTCCTCGGCCACGGCGAGGACAGCGCCCCTGCCGGACGTCCGCAGGAAGCCCGCGTCGTGCAGCTCGGCGACGGCCGCGCCCCCCGCCGCCGGGTCGATGGACAGACCGGGCGCCGTGCCGTCGAGGAAGGCCCGCCGGCTGTCGATCGAGAGCTCGCCCCAGCGGGAGAGCTCATCGAGGAAGCCCGGCCAGTCGGCGGGGAAGAGCTTCACGGGCGGGCCGCCGGCGCGGCGTTTCCCGCCATCCGGATCTCGTACGCGTATCCCTGCTCGCAGAGGAACAGCTGGCGCTTCAGGGCGAACTCCTGTTCGACGGTGTCCCGGGAGACCAGCGAATAGAAGGAGGCCTGGCGTCCCATCTCCTTGGGCCGCAGCACGCGCCCCAGTCTCTGCGCCTCTTCCTGCCGCGAGCCGAAAGTCCCTGACACCTGGATGGCGAGGCTCGCCTCGGGGAGGTCCACCGCGAAGTTCGCGACCTTCGACACGGCGAGGACCCGTATCGCGCCCGACCGGAAATCCGCGTACAGCCGGTCCCGGGTGCGCTGCGGCGTGGCGCCGGTGAGCACCGGCAGGCCGAGGGGACCAGCGATCCGCGCCAGCTGGTCGAGGTACATGCCGATCACGAGCGCCGGCTCGGCGGGGTGGGCGTCCAGGATCGCTTTCACCTCGTCGATCTTTGCCGGGTTTTCCGAGGCCATGCGGAACTTCGTGCGGGCGTCCGCCAATGCATAGCTGGTCCGCAGGTGCTCCGCGAGGGGCACGCGCACCTCGGTGCACACCGCCTTCGCGATCCATCCCTGCGCCTCCATCTCCTTCCATGGCACGTCGTACTTTTTCGGACCGATAAGGGCGAAGACATCGTCCTCCTTTCCGTCCTCCCGCACGAGCGTCGCGGTCAGCCCGAGCCGGCGCCGGGCCTGCAGGGACGCGGTGGCCTGGAACACCGGCGCGGGAAGGAGGTGGACCTCGTCGTACACGATCAGGCCCCAGTCCCTCTCGTTGAACAGGGTGAGGTGGGGGAAACGGTTCTCCGCGGAAGCACCGTCCGCCTGGCCTCCCGTTCGTCCCCGGTGGGTGAGCATCTGGTAGGTCGCCACGGTGATCGGTTTCACCTCCTTCCGCTGCCCCGTGTATTCTCCGATCATCGACGGATCGATCTCCGTCTTGTCGACCAGCTCCGCGATCCACTGCCGCACCGCGGTCACGCAGGTGGTAAGCACGAGCGTGGAGGTCTGCAGAAGATCCATGCAGAGCATCCCGACGATGGTCTTGCCCGCCCCGCACGGCAGGACGATCACACCCGAACCGCCGCGTTCCGAGCCGCCGGCATGGAATGCCTGGGCAGCCTCGCGCTGATAGGGACGGACCGAGAAGAAACTGCCGCGGGCAAGGGTCGTGGCGCGAAGGGAGAAGGAGAAGCGCTCGCCAACCGCGTAGCCGGCCCGGTCGTCGACAGGGTAGCCGATGCGGATCAGGGCGAGCTTCAACTGACCGCGTCCCGCCGGCGGGACGGCAAATCTCGTCTCCGAGAGACGTTCTCCCAGCAGAAACGCGGCGTGCCTGTCCGCGGCCACGAGATCGGCGAGGCCACGGTCCCGGCAGCGGAGCGCCAGCGCAGAGGTGCGGTCCCGCTCCAGCGTGAGGCTGCCGAAACGTCCCGCGTACTCCACGATCTCCGTCGCGATGTGGGCGGGCACGGGGTAGCGCGAGAGGGCGCGCAGCGACTCCACGATCTTCTCCGCTTCCTCGCCGGCGGCGCACGCGTTCCAGATGGACAGCGGGGTGAGCCGGTAGGTGTGCACGTGTTCGGGGGATTTCACCAGCTCCGCGAATCGCGCCAGCGCGTCGCGGGCTTCCGGGTAGCGCGGGCTGGCGACTTCCGCCAGGATGGTCCGGTCTCCCTGGACGATGAGCGGTCTCTCGGGTGTTTCCATGTGCGTGGCCATGACAAAAAGCGCATCTACGATAAAGACACGCGCGCTACGGGTCAAGCCGTGCGCGCGCACGGGGAGCGCTTTCAGAAAGTTGGTAGGCATCGCGTAGGAAGGTGCCCGTCCGATCCGGCAGGACTCGCGCGCCTTCATGGAAACCGCTCCGTGACAGCCGTTTCACTTGCTTTTAGGAAGGAATCGCC
>JBKQPS010000201.1:0-4559 GCA_052144915.1 Spirochaetia bacterium
CTGATCGTCCTGGCGGTCTCTTTCTTCACCGCGCTCCTTCTGCCGGGGATTTCCTCGATCCTGCTGCTCTGGAATGCCGCATTCAAGCTCCGCCTCTACAAGTACGACTGGCTCGAGCAGAACCCCGGCGCGAGCCGGAAGAGCATCCCGTGGGACGCCCTGCTCGTGGAGGATCGCGAGCGCGTGGGAAAGCGGACCGTCAAGGGAATGATTTTTCCCTGGAAAGAATGAGCGGCGCCCCGACCGGGGGCCTTCAGTTCACGTGCAGCCGTCTTCCGATCTCCTCGGCCTCCGCCGGCGAGCGAAGGATATCGGATGTCTTGATGAGCATCCCCTCTCCTTCCATGCACTTCATGAGCGCCGTCAGCGACTTGCCCGCCCCGAACGCGGCGCGGGACACGAAGGCGTAGCTCTTCTTTCCCGCGACCGCCCCCGCCGAGGCGAGAAAGGTCTTCACTGATTCCGGGATCTTCCCCCCGAGGGCTCCGATGGGCTCGGCGCCCACGACGATGTACTGGTAGATGGTGAGCCTGGCGTTGGAGTCGCGGGCGCCCTCGAACGTGTCTACCTGGTTTCCCTGCTTTTCGACGCCTCTCGCGACCGCCTGCGCGAGGCGCATCATCCCGTCACGATTCCGACCAGAGAAAAAGACTACCGCCACTCTCATTGCGCTTTTTCGCCTCCGTGCGTTGTTGGGTGAAAAGGTGTCGCAGCACCATCCGCGTGCGGCTCACGCAGAAATACGCGGTGAGCTCTCCCGAGCCCGGATGCCGCTCGTCGACGATGTCGGCAACTTCAGCCCTGTCCAGCAGGATGCGCGCAGACCGCACCCTCCCCCGCCGGCTCTTTGTCACCATCAATTCGAGGCGCGTCTCGTCGTGCGGGCGGAACACCGGTATCTTCTCGTGCACGACCATGTTGCGGATCCACCGGATCTCGTGCGCCAGGAGCAGCGTCCGGCCCTCCGTGATTATCCCCGCCGAACGCGCAAGGTCCAGCATGTCGACGAGTTCCAGCTCCAGCAGGTCATGCCGCGTCTGCAGCCACCGTCTTTCCGGCCCGCGGCCGAAAGGCAGGGGACCCTGCTCGTCCAGCGCGGCGCCCAGGCGGTAGATCAGGCCCTGCTCGAGGAGGGTGCCCGCCAGGATGCACGCTCCTTCGGAGAATCCGAAATAGTAGGTCTGGTGCATCTGGGCGAGGAGGGATTTGACCCGTCCGCTCCCCGGACTGTCCCCGATCGACAGGCGCTGGTAGTTCAGATGCTCCCGGCGCGCCGCGGCTTCGCACAGCCTCTTTTCCCCATAGCGTCGGCGGAGCGTGGCAAGGTGTTTCTCTGTACACTCTCCGCGCATTCCGTTAGTATAGGTTTTCCGGAAAACCATGGTCAAGCCAAGGGCTCATTTCCACGTTCTCGTCGTGGCCGCATGCGCGCTTGCGGCCGGCGGATGCGCCCTTCGCGGCCCATTCGTGAAGGTCAACACGGAATCCCTCCTTGTGTCGCATGGGCCTGCCGCGCAGTTTCTCTCTCTCGCCTCCTCTGCGGGAAGCCTCTACGCGATATTCGCGGACCGATCCACGACCACGCTCGACCTGGTGACGGTTCCGGAGGGTCCTCACCTTCCCTCCGCCCCGCCTCCCGTGGAGGTCATCGACAAGGTGGACGTCGCCCCTCCCCTGTCTCCCGCATTCGGAGAGCACCTCCTGTCCGTTGCCGGCGGCAGCGCGGCTGTCCTCTACCTCGACCGGGCGACGGACGTGAGGAATGTCCTGAAGCTTGCCACGCGAAAGCTCGGCGAGACGCAGTGGAACCTGGACGTGCTCGAGCCCCCGGGGGATCCCCTTCTGCTCGCCCCCGACGAGGCGGGTGGATTCGGCGTGGCCTGGTCTTCGGGCAGCCTTTCCTACCGTCCCGCGGGGGCGCAGGCCGCCGCGTCCGTTCAACCTCTCGCTTTCAAGCTCGAGGGCCACGCTCGACCGGACGGGGCCGGCGGGTTCACCGCGTTCGATTCGTTGACATCCCAGCTGCTGGCCCTGCGCTGGACGGGGTCCGGGTTCTCCACCCAGGTCATTGTCGGGGGCAGCCCTGTCCAGGCGTCCCTCCGCTCTTCGGCGGGGCTGCTGAGCGTGATCTCGTGGGACGCGCAGTCTCGTCGGCTCTTGCTCCACCAGGAGAAGGCGCCCGGAGGCGCCTTCTCTTCTGCCACGGTGACGGTATGCGACGGCACGGAAACCGTGGCCCTGCTCCGCGGCAGGACGGACGCGACTTTCATCGTGCTGTTCGACGAGGTTCGGTCGCTCGGAGCCGGAAGGACGGTATCGGAGCTCTCGCTCATCGCGCCGGGAACGCTCCTCGGAGGACGCGGAACGCGGTACCGAAAGGCGATCCTCGCTTCCGGGGATTCGCTCATCGACGGATTTGCGGCCGCGCGGACGCCTGACGCGCTCTACCTGCTCGTGTCCCAGGGCGACCTGAGGCTCCTTCGGATTCCGCTCACGCCATAGCGAAAATGACGCGGGCTCCTGCCTCCGAGTCGCGCTGAATGACGCCGGGCCTCCTGTCGCGCATCCATGCGCTCGTCGGCCCTCGGCATCCCTGCCTACGAGTACGTCGTCGCGCAGGAATGACGCCGAGTACGTCGTCGCACTACAGCTTCTTGTAAATCGCGTCGATCTCCGGTTCTTTCACGACGAGAACCGAGCAGCGCGCGTGCCGCACGATCTCCCTGCGCTGCCGGCTGATGGCGTCCCGGCTTATCGTTCCCTTTTCCTCGAAACCCCCGATGAGAATCAGGGCGGCGTGGTTGTCCTCCGCCACTTCCACGATCTCGGTCGCGATCGAGCCGCGGCGCAAGACCTTCTCCACCTGGACGCCCTTCTTCGCCGCGAGCTCGGCGACGTAGTCCAGGTACCGATGGCCGTTCTGCTCGAGGCTCCTCGCGTACTCGGCGCTCTCCTCCTCGATGAAGATACGCGACAGCAGCAGTTCCTTCAGTGTGGCCGTGTCCACCACGTACACGACGAGCACCCGGCTGCGATGGCCCTTCGCGAGGGCGATCGCGTACTTCGCCGCGTTGATGGACGCCTCCGAGCCGCTCACCGCCACGACCACGGTCGGGAAAAGCTCTCTCATACCCTGTCTCCAAGAAGCCTCGCCTTGAGGATCTTCTGCACGAAGAATACCTCGCGTTCCCGCTCCTCCAGCACGCCCTCGATGAACTTCTTCGTCTCCTCGACGTCCGGGATGACGATTCGTTCCAGCGCGTTCACGCGTCTCTGCGTCTTGCGGACTTCCTTGGCGAGGCGCCAGACCATCGTGCGGATCTCCGCCATGCGCGCGAGGAGCTTCAGGAGCTCGAAAAACTCGACTGTCGTCGCATCGCAGGCGCCGCTGGTGCTCATGAAGGAGTACTTCAGCTCCAGCCGGGGCATGTCCACGTCGATCGACGGCAGGGGGATTCCCATCAGCTTTCCGTGCTTTTCCCGGGTGGGATACTCGAACTGGATTCCCGCGCTCGCCTCGCGGGCGTTCTCCCGACCCACGAGCACGAGCATCTTTTTCAACGAGCCGTACGCAGAGGCGACCCTCCGGTCGAGGTCGCGCTCCAGCAGCTTCACCTCCTCCACGAGCCGCATGAGCTCCATGATGAGGATCTCGCGCTTCTGTTCCAGCAGCTCGAAGCCTTCCCGGGCGATGCTGAGCTGGTCCTTGACCGAGAGCAGCGAGGATTTTGTCGGTGGAACCTCGTACCGCGCCATGAGCCGTGCTACCTGGCGCTCTTCGCCGGCTCTGCTGCCGCGTCGGTGGGGTAGTATTTCCTGATCGTTTCCTCCCGGATCCTGTACAACTCGGCCTTCGGCAGCGCCGTGAGGATCTTCCACCCGAGGTCGAGTGTCTGGTCGATGCTTCGATTTTCGTGCTCGCCCTGCGAGAGGAACTCCCGCTCGAATCGGTCGCCGAAAGTGAGGTAGTTCTTGTCCAGGTCCGAGAGCTCCTCCTCCCCGATGACCGAGGCGAGCGAACGGATGCTCTTCACGCGGGAATACCCCGCGAACAGCTGGGAGGCGAGCTCCTTGTGATCCTCCCGCGTCATTCCGGTCCCGATTCCGTCCTTCATGAGCCGGGAAAGCGACGGCAAACCCGCCACGGGCGGGTAGATGCCCTTCTGGAAGAGCTCGCGGTCGAGGACGATCTGGCCCTCGGTGATGTAGCCCGAGAGGTCGGGAACCGGGTGCGAGATGTCGTCGCTGGGCATCGTGAGCACCGGGATCTGCGTGATGGAGCCCCGGGAGCCCTCGATCTTCCCCGCCCGTTCGTACAGCGAGGCGAGGTCCGAATACAGGTACCCGGGGTAGCCCTTGCGCGACGGGATCTCGCCCCTGATCGTCGACACTTCGCGCAGCGATTCGCAGTAGTTCGTCATGTCGGTCATGACGACCAGGACGTGCCGGCCTTCCACGAACGCCAGGTACTCGGCTGCGGTGAGCGCATAGCGCGGAGTGAGCAGACGTTGTGTGGACGGCTCATCCGCAAGATTGAGGAACATCGCCGTATGCTCGAG
>JBKQPS010000202.1:0-7172 GCA_052144915.1 Spirochaetia bacterium
GGATCGATATCGATATCGAGAAGGGTGAGTTTCTCGCCGTCGTGGGTCCCTCGGGCTCCGGCAAGACGACGATCCTGAACATCCTCGGCTGCCTGGATTCGCCCAGCGGAGGACGGATCGTCTACGACGGGATGGAGCTGCGGGGGCTGGGAGAAAAGGGGATGTCCGCCTACCGCAGGGAGCGCATCAGCTTTGTGTTCCAGTCCTACAACCTCATTCCGGTCCTCACGGTGCGGGAAAACGTCGAGCTTCCCCTGCTCATCGAGCGGAAGCTGGACACCCGGGAGATCCGGCGCCGGGCCGGGGAGATGATCGCCGCGGTGGGTCTTGCCGGCAAGGAGCACCGCTATCCCCGCGAGCTCTCCGGAGGCCAGGAGCAGCGGGTGGCCATTGCCCGCGCGCTGGTGAAGCAGCCCCTGGTGATCCTTGCCGATGAGCCCACCGCGAACCTGGACTCCCGCGCGGCGGAAGAAATCATCGACCTCATGCGCGGCATCAACGCGCAGCGCGGGAGCACCTTCGTGTTTTCCACGCACGACCGCCTTGTCATGGAGCACGCCCGCCGCGTGGTGACGATCCGCGACGGCCTGCTCACCGCCGACGAGCGGAAAAATCCGCCGAGTACGTCGCCCGAGAATCCGCCTGCGGCGGCGCCAAATCCGCCGAGTACGGCGGCGCAGTAGCCATGGGCACGCTCTGGAAGATCGCCCTGCGCAACACGATGCGGCACGGCCGACGGACGATAATCACGGCAGTGGTGATGATGGTGGGAATCGCGGTGTTCATCTCCTTCGACTCCATGCTCAGCGGAATGGACCGGATGGCGGTGGACAACATGGCGGACTACACGCTTTCCTCCCTGAAGATCCGCACGCCCGCCTATGTCGAGGACATCGAGGCCACGCCGCTGGACAAGGGCCTGGCCCATCCCGAAGGAGCACTGGCGGCCGTGGCCGCGCAGGGCCTCCAGGGCGCGGCGCGGATCCGGTTCGTTGCCCGGGTCTCGAACTACACCGACGAGATCCCGGTGCTGGCGGATGCGGTGGATCCCGCCGCTGACCAGCGGGTGTTTCGACTCCCGAGCGCCATCACCGCCGGTTCCTGGCTCTCGCGCGCCGCGCCGCACTCGGTGGTGATGGGCGCCGCGCTCGCGCGCGAGCTGAAGCTCGCCGTGGGGGACACGGTCCTGGTCACCGCGCAGACGGTCAACGACGTGACCAACGCGGACGAGTACACGATTGCCGGCCTGGTGAGCACGCCTGCCCCCGAGGTCAACCGCGGCGGGCTGTTCATGGCCCTCGATGACGCGCGCGCGCTGTTGGACACCCCCTCGGGACCCGACGGCCTGGTCACCGAGGTGGACGTGGCCCTCCCCCGCGCCCCGAGCCTTGCCGCCGCGCTTGCCCAGGGCGACGCCGCCGCGTCACGCCTGCGATCCGTCCTGCCGGCAGACCGCGTCGATCCGATCGGAACGCTCGCGGCGAGCTACCTCGCGCTGCGCAACGCCAAGGCGAGCTACTCGCTTGTGCCGGTGATCATCGTGCTGATCATCTCCGCGGTCGGCATCGTCAACACCATTCTCATGTCGGTCTTTTCACGGGTCCGGGAGATCGGCGTGCTCCGGGCATACGGCATGACCGCGCGCGACATCCGCAGGCTGTTCACGCTGGAGGGCCTGGCGCTGGGGCTTGCAGGATCCGCCCTCGGCGTGGCCCTCGGGGCCCTGCTGGATTTCCTCCTGATCGCGCGGGGCATCAGCATGAGCGCCTACGGGAACACCCTCGGGTCCCTGCCGATCTCCGGCACCCTCCACGGCGAATGGAATCCACGAACCATGCTGATCGGGTTCTTCTTCGGGGTGATCGTGTCCCTGGTGGCGGCGCGCATCCCGGCACGGCGGGCCGCGCGCCTGGAGCCGACCGCGGCTCTTCGATTTCAGTAGGACGGGAATCGTCATGAACGTCTTCACCATGGCGGTGCGGAACCTTGGCCGCAACCGCCGACGCACATTCCTTGCCGTTCTTTCCCTGCTCATCGCCATCGCCATGGTCGTCCTCATGGGCGGGCTCGTCGGCGGGGTGCTGGATTCCATGGCCCGCAACTTCACGAAAAACGAGACGGGCCACGTGAACGTGGCCACCGCCGAGTACCGCGCCCGCGAGCGGTTCATGCCGGCCTCCGCCGCGCTGCCCGATGCCGAGGCGGTGATGGCTGCCATCCGCGCCACGCCGGGGCTCCCGGGCCGGATCGTGCAGGTTGCACCGCGCGCGCTGTTCGGCGTGGTGCTGTCCTCCGCGTCCGCCACGAAAGCCGCCCGGGGAATCGGCGGCGATCCCGAGACGGAGAAGCACCTGCTCATGCTGGACCGGGCGCTCCTGCCCGGCAGCTCGTACTTCGACCACCCGGGCACCGCCATCGTCGGTGCAAAGCTTGCCGATGACCTCGGTTTGAAAGTGGGTGACACGCTGAAGGTCATTGCCGAGAAAGCGGACTACGGCATGGGGTTCAAAAAGTTCCGGATCGCCGGCATCTTCCGCACGGGGCTCGAAGCCTTTGACGCCTCCACCTTCCAGGTGAGCCTGGACGATGCGCGCGCGCTCCTGGGGCTGGGCAAGGGCGCGTCGGAGGTCCTTGTCATGCTGAAAGACTACAAGGACTCCGACAACGCGGCGAGGCTCATCTCCGCAAACCTTGCCGCCGCGGGACTGGGCCGGCTCTCCGTGCAGAGCTGGACGTCGCTGGGAGACGTGGCCGCGCTCATCTCCCTCGCCGGGAACATCTACTTCTGGGGAGAAATCATCGTGGCCTTCCTGGGAGCATTCATCATCGCCAATATCATGATGATGGTCGTGCTGGAGAGGCGCCGTGAGATCGGCATCCTCAAGTCCATGGGCATGGAGCCGTCGCGGATCCTGCGCCTCTTCCTCCTGGAAGGCGTCGTGCTGGGAATCATCGGCTCGGCGGGCGGGGCGGTCCTGGGCACGGCGCTGAACGCGTGGCTCTCCGTGAAAGGAATCGACTTCTCGCGGAGCATCGCCGGCACCGGTGTTCCCATGGACAACGTCGTCTACCCCGGGGTGCATCCCCTGCAAGTGGCGCTCTTCTTCTTCCTCGGGGTGGCGGTGTCCGCGATCATGGCGTTCCTGCCTTCCCGAAGCGCGGCGCGTATCAACCCGATCGACGCGATTCGATCGGCATAGGCGGAGATGGACGATGAGATCGCTTCACGCAGCAGCGCTTGCCGTCTTCCTTGCGGGCATCGGGGCCGCGTGCGCTCCCGCGCAATCGGTGGATGAAATCCTTACCTGCCTGGATGCCAACGTGTCCTACGCGAGCATCCGCTACAGCGGCCGCATGGAGATCACGATCGCGGGGGAGAGCAGGTACAAGACCATGGATGCCCTTGCAGAGGGATCCCGCAAGGCGTTCGCGGAGTTCACGAACCCCGAGGACCGGGGCACGCGCTACCTGAAGCGTGACAAGAACCTGTGGATCTATTTCCCCAGCGAGCAGGACACCGTGAAGATCTCGGGTCATCTCCTGAAGGAAGGGATGATGGGATCCGACGTCTCCTACGAGGATGCGTTGGAGTCTTCCGACTACCGGGCGAAGTACTCGGCCTCCCGAAAGCCCGATGACACCGTGGGAGACCGTCGATGCTTCGTGGTGGAGCTCACCGCGAAGGTGGATACCGCCGCTTACGAGCGGCGCGTGCTCTGGATCGACGCGGAGCGCTTCGTGACGCTGAAGCAGGAGATGTACGCCAAGTCGGGAAGACTTCTCAAGGTGAGCAACACGCTGAAGGTGGACCGCCTGGGCGACCGCTGGTTTCCTTCCAGCGTCGAGTACGTTTCAAGGCTGCGCAACAATACCCGGACAGTGTTCACGATGAGCAATGTCGCCATGGACGTGCCGGTGGACGATCGGCAGTTCTCCATGGCCGCCCTCACGAAATAGGAGGCGGCGGTGAGACGCAGCGCGCTGATCGCTGTGGCCGTCCTGGCCGTCCTGGCAGCCCTGACCGGCCTGGCGGCGGCGAGCGCCGGGGCCCAGGGTGCCTCGGTCCCGGCCGCCCCCCCGCAAGACGCCGCCTCCGCACAAGACGCCTCGGCCCAGGACGCCGCCCCGCAAGACGCCGCGCCGCAGGCCGCTTCCACGCAAGGAGCGGCAGCACAAGGCGCCACAACGGAGAGCGCCGCGGGTTGGACCCTCGGCGGCTCACTCTCGCTGCTTCCCGCGCTCACCTACGCGGGCTCCGGGTCCCTCGATGCCGCGGATTTCACCTACGGATCCGGTACGACACTCGGCCTCACGCTGAAGACCGGCGGCGGACGTGCCCGCGCCGAGGGTTCCGTGGAGGCCGCGGTGCTCACGGGTGCATCAGCCGTGCTGGCACAGGCGATTGCCGCAAGCCCCTACGCGCGTACCGACGAGCTTCTCCTGCCCGCCTCCCCTTCCTCGGCGTCCGGCCAGGACGCGGCGATGGCGGCTCGGATCCGCACTTTTTACGGGAAGCTCGACTTCGACTGGGCCTCTTTTACCCTGGGCCGCCAGGTGCTGAACTACGGCCGCGGCGCATTGTGGACTCCCACGGATATCTTCACGGAGCTCGACCTTTCGGGGATCTCCCCGGTGCGGCGGGGAACGGACGCGCTGCGAATCGTCCTGCCCCTCAGCGTCACCGGCGGTCTGGACCTCGCCGCGGCCCCGACTCTCTTCCCGGGAAGCGGCCGGTATGCAGTCCGTCTCAGCGGCTTGTTGGACGACGTCGACGCGGCGCTCATGGCGGCCCGGGACGGGGCAGCGCCGGCCTGGCTGGCAGGCGCGGACTTCAAGGCCGATGTCATCGTGGGGCTGTATGGCGATGCGATCTACGAGCAACCCGATGCCGGCGGCGGGGGCTTCATGCGGGCCGCCGCGGGGGCGGACTACTCGTTCGGAGACTTCATCGTTGCGGCAGAGTACTACTACAACGGCGGCGGGGCCGCAGCCGACCTGCTCTACCCGGACGTACACAACGTCTTTGCCTCTCTGACCTGGACGGCTTCCGAGCTGTTTGCCCTCACGCTTTCCACCGTGGTGGACCTCCAGGGCGGCGCCGGCACGGGAACGCTCCTTGCGCGGATCAGTGCCGCTCAAAACGCCGACGTCACGGCGTACCTGGAGGTGGCCCATGGGAACGCCGGCTACGGCCTGGCCTATGGCCTGGTTAGCGCTGTCGTGGAGGTGCAGGCGGGGGCGGGCCTGGAGGTGAAGTTCTAACCCGGCCGCCCATGGACTCGCACTTCAGAGCAGCCGCCTGGCCGTGGGCCCTTTGTCTGTGTCGCCCTTGTCCGCATCGCCCTTGTGGAGTTTCTTGATTTCCTGCCTGCATTGTGCGCACCATGTCCTATCGTCGTCGAGTCGTTTCGGCGACCTTCGACACCCGAAGTTCATTTCTCAGTCAGGAAGCACGCTGGAGAGCTCCCTACAAGGCATCCGCAGGGCTTATCACCCCAAGCTTGTTCCTGCTGGCGACATGGGTGTAGATCATCGTGGTCGATACGTCGGAATGGCCCAGCAATTCCTGGATGGTGCGGATGTCATAGCCGCGCTCCACCAGGTGCGTTGCAAAGCTGTGACGGAGCGTGTGAACGGTGGCGTTTTTCACGATCCCCGCCCTCGCGACGGCAAGCTTGAATGCCCCCTGGAAGGTCGCGGGATACACATGGTACCTGCGCACCTCACCTGATCGCGGATCAACGGAAAGCTTCTGCGACGGGAACACCCAGAACCAGCGCCAATCCTTTCCCGCCGCGGAGAATTTCTGGCCGAGAGCTTCCGGGAGCTGAACTCCCGGGACCCCGTTCCGCCGGTCGCTCTCATAGAGCTGCCTTGCCGTTTCAAGATGACCGCGCAGCCCGGCCGCCATCTTCAATGGAAGAACGGTCTCCCTGTCCTTGTTTCCTTTCCCGCAGCGAATCGTGAGGCAGGAGCGCGCGAAATCCACGTCCTTGACGCGCAGGGAGAGGCACTCTTCCAGCCGCAGGCCGGCTCCGTAGATGAGGGACGCCATCAGACGATCCGTGCCTTGCAGCTGTCCCAGAACCCGCCGTACTTCCCCGACGCTGAGGACGACGGGGAGACGCTTGCCGCTGCGGGCCCGGACCACACAGTCCAGCCCCTGGACGGGGACGGCGAGGACGTTTCTGAACAGGTAGAGCAGCGAGTTGAACGCCAGCTTCTGCGTGGACGAGGAAACCTTCCGCTCCACCGCAAGGTGGGAAAGGAAACACTTGAGGTGCTCCGCGCCGGGACGCGCGCCAGCCTTGTCCCGCGCAAAGAGCAGGAACCGCACTGCCCACGAACGGTACGTTTTTTCGGTCCGCCAGGCGAGGTGATGAAGCCTGATCACGCGCTGAAGCTCATTAAGGATGACGTGGTCAGAAGAGGTCAGGGCCGGCTTCACGGCCTGCACCGAGGCCTCGCCCACCTTCCCTCCCCCTGCTTCAAGTCCCCGGCCGTCGATGGTTTTCTGGCTGTAGTACCAGTAGAGCTGAATTGCCCGTTTTGCCTGCGCGACCTGCCATTTCTCGAACTTCGGGCCGAGGGATTCGAGAAAAGGGGCGGAAGAAGGGCCTTCAGGACTCACGGTTCCCTTCAGTCTTTCTCGGTACATCGCAACCCAGCGCTCGTAGCGGGAAAGTTTGTCCTGGGGGATGTCGCAGACGTCTTTCAGAAATTGAGAAAAGGACATCATAACAACCTCCGTGGCGGGAATTCGTTGTGCCTGCATGGTTCGTTACGGGCGGGGAGATTTCGCTGCTTGCGAATTGTGCCGATTCGCGGTCATTTCATCCTGCTGCCAAATCGACGGCTCTCCAGGATTTCTAAAGAAAAGAATAGAATATGATTGTTAGACGCCCTATGGCAAGCGCGGGATATGAGAATTGCTTTCTATCCGATGTCTGTACCGAGGATTGATAGTGAATACGCTAGCCAGCGCTGCGCTGCTTCTCAGATGGACATTTTCTTCGCTTCTAGCTGCAGTCAACGCGACTGTTTGAGGTGACATATGATAGATAAGTTCATGGGAGAATACTTTTATCTGAACAATCTCTATCCAATACAGATTTCATATGAAGAGCTGGTTTATCCGTCAGTGGAAAATGCCTTCCAAGCATCCAAATATG
>JBKQPS010000203.1:0-6221 GCA_052144915.1 Spirochaetia bacterium
GTGGCGAAAGTGGTGATCGGTTTTACATAACCTCTTGTTCTGTCTCCTTGCGCAGGCCGCCAAGTACTCGACGGCCCGCACGAAGCGCCGCCTGATCCACGAGGCGCTGGCCACGTACGTCGCCGTCAAGGAGGAGGAGCGCCGGCGCGTCACCTACAGGGAACGCCTCGAGAAGGTTCGAGCACGCCTTTCTGGTGTGAGGCTCGGCGTGGACTCACGCGACCTGGTGCGGTCGGATCGTGACTCGCGATGAGCCTTTTCGTCATCGACACCAGTGTCACCCTGGCGTGGTACCTGGACGAGGAGTTCTCCCCGGCGGCGCGTGAGTGGCAGGACCGCCTCTTGAGCGGCGCCGTGCGCTTGCTGGTCCCGTCCCTCCATTACTGGGAGTTCGCCAACGCGTTGCGCACCCTCGCAGCCCGAAAGGCTATCGACGAGGGAACCGCCCAGGAGTTGTTTGACCTTCACCTGGACGCTCCGCTGGAGGTCGCGGAGCCGGATCGTCGCGAGGTATTTCGTCTCGCGCTGGAATATGGCGCAACGGCCTATGATGCCGTGTTCATCTGCCTCGCGCTGGCCCACGACGTTCGCCTGGTGACCGCGGAGCGAAGCACTACCCGATGGGTGACGAGGCTCGGGGAGCGCGTGCAGCAGGTGCGGTAGCGCCAGGGGTGCGCGCGGGCCCTCGCTCCTACCTGGCGATGCCCCCTCCGTCATGAAGCCCGGCGCCTGGCGTCTCGATGACCTTCTTATCCATTGCCCGTCTCCGCCTTCCTTCCAGGACTGATCTTCTTCTTCTGGCTGCCTGTCTGGTGCGACGAACCCTTGTCTTCAAGCGGCGAGACTTGTCCGCCCGTTTTATGTTTGTATGCCCGTGTCCATGGTGCAGTTGGAAGCTCGGAACCTTGCAAAGCGGGAGTATCTGCGCGATGATTCTGCTCAAGAGGCTGGGTCGCAGAGCAGTGCTGTACCTCTCGAGGCTGATACTCTCCAACTGGCGAAACTTCCGGTCTGCCGATATCCCACTGCAGTCGAGGATGTTCATCGTCGGGCCAAATGCGTCAGGAAAGTCGAACGTGCTCGATGCAATTCGCTTTCTCAGCGAAATTGCGAGCGGCAGCGGAGGCCTCAAGGCCGCGATAGATTCCCGAGGTGGGGTCTCCAAAGTCCGCTCTCTTTTTGCTCGAGATCCGTCCGACATTCTGGTGTGCTGCGAGCTTGCGGACGACGATTCGTGGGCTCCTCGTTGGAAATATGAGCTTGTCTTCAACCAGGAAGGCGGTGGAATTCAGCAGCTGCGCCCGATTGTGAAATCCGAGAAGGTCTGGAAGGAATCCAACCTGATTTACGACCGCGCAGCGGGCCCGGATGCGAATGACAAAGACATGGCTGCTTTTACGCTGCTCGAACAGCCCTTCGGCCGCAAGCCTTTCAAGGAGGTCGTGGACTTCCTTTCGAGTATTCGTTACCTCCACCTCGTGCCACAAATAGTCCGCTCCTCTGCCTTCTCTAGCGGCAGGCAAGGGGAGTCGTTCGGAAGCGATTTCATTGCGCGCGCCGCTACTCTCAACAATGCCACGCGCAACAGTTACCTCAGGAGGATCAGCAAGGCGCTCCAGATCGCCGTGCCACAGTTCGAGGGTCTCGAGCTGGTCAAGGACGAGCTCGGCAGGCCTCATCTCGAGACCACGTTTCGCCACTGGCGTCCCCAAGGTGCCCATCAATGGGAGGACCAGTTCTCGGATGGCACCGTGCGGTTGGTCGGCTTCCTGTGGGCGATTCTTGATGGACAGGGAACGGTACTTCTTGAAGAGCCTGAGCTATCGCTCCATCCGGCCATAGTGAGAAACCTTGCCGAAATGATCGTCAAGCTCCAGAAGAAGAAGGAAGGGAGGCGCCAGGTCATTGCGACAAGTCACAGTCGCGACCTTCTTTCCAGCCCGGGCATCTCGGGCGAGGAGATCGCTGCGCTCCGGCCGGGCGAGAACGGCACCGAGGTACAGATTGCTTCCACTGATCAACAGATCAAGACCCTCCTTGAGAGCGGAATGGCGCCAGGCGATGTCGTGCTCCCGGCCACCGCGCCGGTAAACGCGGAGCAGCTTCTCCTGGAGCTGTAGGAGATGGTCCAAGCGACCCTTGTCGTGGAAGCTGCGGACCCTTCGGTCTCTTTTGATCTTCTCGTTCGCTCCCTGTTGATGCTCAAAGGCCCGTCGAAAACCGTGCAGGAGCACGTGCAACGCGCCATATCGTAGGCGGCTCATTCGATCCTTCTTCATTTCGATTTTGGGGCAGTCATGCTATGATCCGATGGTCGGCACCGTCTTTCAGCGCTGGCGCCGGGAATAGCAGTCGAACATGAAAGAGGCAATCTCCCTTACCCAGGCCCAGCTCCCCGAGTTTCTGCTGAATGTCGCCGTGGTGCGGCCGGTGTTCATCTGGGGCGCGCCGGGGATCGGGAAATCATCTCTCGTTCGCCAATTTGCCGACCGCCTGGGTCTGGATTGCGTTTCCCTCCTGGGCAGCCAGCTTGCCCCCGAGGACCTGATCGGGGTGCCCCAGATCGTGGACGGGAAGAGCCGTTTCTGCCCGCCCCAGATGATCGCGCGCGAACGGGCGTACTGTCTTTTCCTCGACGAGCTGAACGCCTGCACCCATGAAGTGCAAAAGTCCTTTTACAGCCTCATCCACGAGCGCAGGGTCGGGGACTACGTCCTTCCCGAGGGCTCGATCGTGCTCGGGGCGGGGAACCGCGCCCAGGACAGCGCCATCGTGCGGCCCATGTCATCCGCGTTGATGAACCGCATGGTTCACGTGCACCTGCGCGTTTCCCATCGGGACTGGCTGGCCTGGGCGGAGACGAACAGCATCCATCCCTGGGTGACCGAATACATCGGCAACAGGCCGGACCATCTCTGGAGCCCGCCGCCGAAAACCGAGGAGCCTTTCTCGTCTCCCCGGTCGTGGCACATGCTGAGTGATTCGCTGCGCGAGTTCGGCGATGCAATCACCGACGAGCTGCTCGAAGTGCTTGCCTTCGGATGCCTGACCGCGGCCCATGCCGGCCAGTTCAAGGCTTTTGTGAAGCAGCTTCGAAACCGCTATGCGCTGTCCTCGATTCTGAAGGGCGAGATGCGCTGGCCCGACAAGCCGGAAGATCGCGACGTGCTGTACTTCCTGGCACAATCGTTTCGTGCGCACCTGGCACGGGAGCTGCCGCCGCGGCGGGAGGGACTGTCGCCCCAGGCTGCCGAGGCCGCGCACGGGGCCAAGGCGCTGCTGCGGCAGCTGGCGCAGATCAGTCTCGAGATTGCGCAGATGGTCCTTGCGGCGGACTCCCCCGAGGGCGCACTTCCCGATTGGTTCATGGTCGAAATTGCGCGGGACCTGCCGCGCATCGTGCTGAAATAGAGGGATCTCCCGTTGGCGCGCCGGCCTTCAAAGGCAAAGAAGTCCGCCTCGTTTCAAGACCCCGCTGCCATGGCGTTCTCGAAGGGGCTCGAAGAGCTCGCCTCCAGGGCTCTTTTCTCTCCGATGTTTTCTCGCGCGCGCATCCACCGGTCCGAAGGCAACCTCTGCCCGCCCGCGGGATGGGCGGTTGCCACGAGCAACGGCGACGTCCATGTTCATCCCACCCGCCTGGCCGTGCCTGGAGAGTGGGCTTTCGTCATCGCTCACTGCCTGCTGCATTTCGCCCTAGACCATTTCAAGGTGAAGGAGAACCAGTTCATATGGAATGCAGCGTGCGACACGGCCATCCACACGCTGCTCACCTCGCTCAAGATCGGCCTTCCGCCCTACGGTCATGGCATCGACCCCGGCCTCGGGGCAGGAACGGAGGAGGCGGTGTACAACCGGTTCCGCGCTGAAGGAATCCCGGATGAATGCCTTCTCCTGGGCACAGCGGGGAAGGGCACCCCGGATATGATTTTCGAGCGGCCCAGCCGCTGGGATCACACCGCTCCCGAGCATTGGCAGCGCCTTTTCAGCGAGGGGATCTCGCTCGCCGCCGAAGAAGCCGTGCGGAAGGCTTCCGGCGTGGAGGACACCGAGGGCGGCCAACCGCATGACTGGCGCATCCGCGGCTCGGCCAGGCAGGCTCAGCGCTGGTTCATCGACCACTACCCGCTGCTCGGGGCCCTTGCCGCCCGCATCCGTGTCATGGAAGACAGGATCCTGACTGCGCGCTACCAGATCAGTGTGGCCGCGGTGAATGCCGAGCTCCACGAGATCTACGTGAATCCGTCGGCAGGGCTGGACGACGAGGAGTGGCGCTTCGTTCTTGCCCACGAGATGCTGCATGTCGGGCTGCGCCACCAGGCCCGGTGCCTGGGGCGGGACCCGTTCCTTTGGAATGTCGCTTGCGACTACGTGATCAACGGGTGGCTGCTGGAGATGGCCGTCGGCCGAATGCCAGCCCGCGGGGCTCTGTACGAGCCAGAGCTCAAGGGGCTCTCGGCGGAGTCGATCTATGACCGGATCGTCACCGACCTGCGAAGGTTCCGCAGGCTTTCCACCCTGCGCGGTGCGGGCCTGGGCGACATGCTGGATGGAAGCCGGCCGGAATGGTGGCAGTCGGGAGAAGGACTGACCCTGGACGATTTCTATCGCCGCTGCCTTCTGCAGGGCCTGGAGTATCACCAGGGCGAAGGGCGAGGGCTTCTTCCCGCCGGCCTGGTGGAAGAGGTTCGAGCCCTTTCACAGCCGCCGATCCCCTGGGACGTGGAGATGGCGCGATGGTTCGATCCCCTCTTCCCGCCTTTGGAGAAGCGTAGGACTTATGCGAGGCTTTCTCGCAGGCAGTCAGCCACACCTGACATTCCCCTGGCGAGCTGGACGTTTCCAGTCGGAGCGGGAGAGGCACGGACCTTCGGGGTCGTCCTGGACACTTCCGGATCCATGGGCCGCCTCCTGTTGGCGCGGGCGCTCGGGGCGATATCCGGCACGTGTTTCGCTCGTGATATCCCCGCCGTGCGGGTGGTCTATGCCGATGCGCTCCCGTACGACCAGGGCTATCTCAGGCCCGAGGACCTGATGCGGGACATCCGCGTGACGGGGCGCGGAGGCACCGTGCTGCAGCCGGCTGTGCGGCTGCTCGAAGGGGCTCGTGACTTTCCCGTTGACGCTCCGATCCTGATCATCACTGACGGCGATTGCGACAGCTTCAGCGTGCGCCGCGTGCACGCCTTCCTCGTGCCCAGAGGGCGGCGCCTGCCATTCGCGCCCCGCGGGCCGGTGTTCTACATGGAGTAGGACGGGCCCCGGAGCGTCCTGAACGCGGTCGGGCTGAAGCTTGAATGGTTGCCGCCGGGCGGAGATCATCATACCATCGTCACATGCCCATCGCCTTGAAGGAGGCGCCCACATGACGAGTCCTGCCACGGGTGTGATGTCACCCCGACGAGAGGCGAGAATCGCCGGCGCGTGGTATGCCGCCCTCGCCGTTTTGAGCGCGTTCGGCATCCTGTTCGTCGACGCCAGGTTGTATGTGCCGGGTGACGCCGCTGCGACAGCCGGGCGGATCCTGGCGGACGAGTGGGTCTACCGCCTCGGCATTTCGAGCACACTCCTCAGCCAGGTCGCCCAGGTCTTGGTGGGTCTTTCCTTCTACCGGTTGTTCAAGTCGGTGGACAAGGGCCTGGTCCGGACGATGCTCGCGCTGGTCATTGCCATGGTGCCCGTCGCCTTCCTCAACATGCTGAACAAGTTCGCGCCTCTCATGCTCCTGGGAGACCCGGCGTACCTGAAGGCTTTCACGCCCGGCCAGCTGCAGGCCCTCGCGGTGCTCTTCATCGAGCTGCAGAGATACGGGACGTTGATCGTCGAGGTCTTCTGGGGCCTGTGGCTCCTGCCGTTGGGCCTGCTCGTCTACAAGTCGGGCCTTTTCCCGAGGGTCCTTGGCGTCCTGCTCATCGTCAACTGCGCGGCCTACCTCGTGGACTTCCTGCTCGCCGTCATGTGGCCGGGAGTCAGGACCGCCGCCGCCCCCGTCATCAACGCGCTGTCGGCGGTCGGCGAGATCCCGTTCCTCCTCTGGCTGCTGATACGAGGCTCACGGAACACTCCCCGCAACGCCCCCGTGGTGTCGGCCTGAAGAGGCTTGACCAGGTGGCCCTCGATCCCTCGTTCGAAGCATTCCTGCAGCGCGTCGCGTCGAGGCTCGATCCTGTCGATTCGGCGAAAGTGCCGCCCGCGGAAGGGGGTGTGACCCACGCGGCAGT
>JBKQPS010000204.1:0-7253 GCA_052144915.1 Spirochaetia bacterium
CGGGCGGGCCGGCGGCCACCGCCCGCGCGCTGCAGAAGACAGCCGAATCCATGACGGCCGAGCAGCGCGCGCTCTACGGCGACGCCTTCGCCGCGTTCAGCGCCACGTTCAACAGCATGCAAAGCAGCGGACTCGACGCCGCCACCGCAGCCGCACGCGTCATCCAGGTTGCCCAGCAACAGCCTGCGCCGATTCGCGTACCGATCGGACCGGACGCCGAACAACTCATGAAGGCCGTCCACGAACAGACCGATGAAGAGCTCGACGCTCTCCGCATGCGAGTCGCTGGACTGGCCAAATGAATGATCGGCCGATCGATTTCCTGTGGGCCGTGCGCCGGCATGGAGGAGCTCTTTGAGTCGAAATGCTCCCCATAGCCAAGACTTTGTGGCCCCTCGTTATGGTTTCATTTGCGTTTGAAAGAAGTTTTCATGAGAAACGAATTGTAGGGATTCGCCGTTGACAACGTGTAATAGATATGCAGACCGGATGTGCCAATACAGCTCGGCGGAGGGGACCGAACGGCGCTTATGGGTATTGCCTATTTTTCGTTTCCGTTTGGCCCAGCACTGCTTTGATTGTTCTATCACTCGGACGCGCGCATGACAGCCGTCACGCGCGCAGGGGAAGCTGCGCGCCGTTCCGCAGGAAGAGCGGGATCTGGTCCAGCGGCGCCTCCACGTCGATCGTCTGCCCGCCCCCGAAGGACCCGCCGGTTTCCGCATCCGTCCATTGAGCGCCGGCCGGGAGATAGACGCCCCGTCGCCTCACGCCCGGGTACATCACGGGCGCCACCAGGAGGTCCGGGCCGAACAGGTACTCCTCCCCCTGCTCCCACGCCGCGGCATCGGAAGGGAAATCGTAGAACAGAGGGCGCATGACGGGAGTCCCCTTTTCGTGGGCGTCCTTCATGATGCGCGTGATGTAGGGACGCAGCCGTTCACGCACGTGCAGGTACTTCACCAGTATCCCGTACGCCTCGTCGCCGTAGCTCCACACCTCGTTCGGACCGCCGGAAAGGTGCTGGTCTTCCAGTGTCGTGGGCCGCGGCTTCTGGATTCTGTGACCGTTGAGCCGGAACACCGGGCAGAAGGCTCCCCACTGGAACCATCGGATGAGAAGCTCCCGGTAGGCGGGGTCGTCGGGGTCGCCGCCCTCGAAGCCGCCAATGTCGGTGGTCCACCAGGGAATACCGGCAATTCCCATGTTGAGCCCCGCCGCAAGCTGTCGACGGAGCGCGTCGAACGTACAGTCGATGTCGCCGGACCATACCAGCGCGCCGTAGCGCTGGCTTCCCGCCCAGGCACAGCGGGCCAGGTTGATGATGTCCTTCTGTCCCTCCGCCTTCATCCCTTCGTAAAAGGTCTGCGCGTAGCCCACCGGATAGATGTTGCCCACCTCCATGTCGCTGCCGAGGTGATAGCGGTAGTTGTCGAAATCGTAGACGGTGTACTCCGGCTCGGCTTCGTCGAGCCAGAAGATCCGGATGCCCTTGCGGTAGTAGTTCTCCTTCACACGGTCCCACACGTACGTTCGGGACTCCGGATTGGTGGCATCGAAAAACACGGTGATGCCCATGAAGTCCATCGTGGTGCGGATCCCGCGTTCCACGCGGGTCAGGAGTCCGGCCTCTCGCATGGGCTCGAAGTTGGCGCTTTTCTTGTCCACCGTCGGCCATATTGACACCATCAGCTCGATGCCTATCCTGCGAAGCTCCTTCACCATGCCCTCGGGATCCGGCCAGGAGCGCGGATCGAACTTCCAATCTCCCTGCAGGGGCCAGTGGAAGAAGTCACAGACGATCACAGAGATGGGCAGCCCGCGCGTCTTGTATTCACGGGCCACGGAGAGCAGCTCCTCCTGGGTCCTATAGCGGAGCTTGCACTGCCAGAACCCCATGGCGTATTCCGGCATCATGGGAACCGTACCGGTGACCGCCGCGTACCGTTCCTCGATGGCCGCCGGCGTGGCGCCCGTGGTGATCCAGTAGTCGAGCTGGGACGACTGTTCGGCCACGAACTCGGTGAGGTTGGCTGCGAACGCGGCATGCCCGATGGCCGGATTGTTCCAGAGGAAGCCGTACCCCTTGTTGGAGAGGAAGAACGGAACGCTGGCCTGCGAGTTGCGGTGGGCGAGCTCCAGCGTCGAGCCCTTCAGGTCCAGCCGCCCGTCCTGGTACTGTCCCATTCCAAAAATGCGCTCATCGTCCCGGGCCTCGAACCGTGCGGTGATCCGGAACATGTCTCCGGCGACGGGCCGCAGTTCGCGGCCTTTCACTTCTATGGACGAGAACAGGCCCCCGCTGGATCTCGTGCGCCAGCGCTCGTCTAAAAGGAGCGAACCTTGGGAATTGAAGAACGAGATCTGGCCCCGGTGGTGCACGCGCGCAGTGATGTCGCCGCACGTGATCGATCCCTCGTCCCCGCTTGCGGTGACGGTGGGATTGGCCTTCTGCCGGGGAAGGAGCGCCCAATCCCGGTCTTCCCGGATGCCGGACCGGCACGTGGCGCGGACCCGCAGCCCATTGTCCCCCCACGGCTCGATCCAGAGCAGCTCGTCATCGTCTCGGCGAACCAGCCTGCCACTCTGTGCGCTCACTGCCACCGCTGCATCTCCTTTTTCCAGCCCTATCCCTTGACCGCGCCAGCCGTCAGCCCGCTGATGATGTACTTCTGCATGAAGACAAAAATCAGCACCACGGGGATGATGGTCACCACGGCGAACGCCGTCAGGTAGCTCCACTTCGTGCCGTACTGCCCCAGGAAGTTGAACATCCCCGCCGTGATCGGCCGCAGCGTCTGGTCCAGGAGGAAGGTCATCCCGTAGGCGAGGTCTCCCCACCCATAGAGGAAAGAAAAGACCAGGCACACCACCACCCCGGGAGAGGCGATGGGAAGGAAGACGGACCGGAACGCCCGGAAATGGTTGCACCCGTCAATGCGGGACGCGTCGGACAGCTCGCCGGGGATGGAGGCGAAATAGCCCATCAGTATCAGCACCGAGAACGGAATGCCGATGGTGGCGTCCGCCAGAATGGCGGACAACGGGTTGTTCAGGATATGAAGCTCTCGGAACGTGATGAACATCGGGGTCAGAAGCACGGAGACTGGCAGCATCTGGGTGACGAGGAAGCTGAGGATGAAGAGCCGCTTCCCCTTGAACGTGAACCTTCCCACCCCGTACGACGCCGGGATGGCGAGAACCAGAGAGATGAGCATGGCACCCACCGATATCACGAAGCTGTTCCGGAAGGACCGGAACATGTTGAAGTCACCGTGCTGGATCTGCGCGAAGTAGGAGTCCGTGTTCAGTTCCCGCGGCACGAGCGTCGGGGGCACCTTGAAGATCTCGATTTCCTTCTTCAGGGACGTCACCACGATCCAGTAAAGAGGGAACATCATCACGACAAAGACCAGGAAGGTCCCGACGGCCACGATCGCGGTGGACAGCCGGCGGGGAGTCTCGCGGACGCTCATCGGGATCCCTCCCGGCCCCGGTACAGGAACCTCAGGTACAGGAGGCTGACGATGAACAGGATCACGAAGAGGATGTTCGCGGTGGCCGCGCCCTGGCTGTATTTGAATAGGGTGAACGAAAGCTTGTAGGAATACGTGGACAGCAGATGCGTGGAGTTTACCGGCCCGCCGTTCGTCATGACGAAGACCAGATCGAAGACCTTGAACGTATAGATGAATCCCAGGACCAGGACCGACTCGATCACCGGCCGGAGCATGGGTACGGTGATCCGGAACAAGGCCTGAGGCGCGCTGGCGCCGTCAATGGCGGCGGCCTCCTTGACTTCCCGCGGGATAGTGGTCAGCCCCGTGGACAGGAGGATCATGTTGAAGGGGATCCCGATCCACGTGTTCGCGAGGACGAGGGAGAGCATGGCCGTGCCGGGCTGCAGCAGCCACTCGATGGGCTTGTGGAGGAGGCCCACGGCCTGGAGCGCCTGGTTCACGATGCCGACGTTCGAGCTGAAGATGAACTTGAACATCAGCGCGGTGACGGTCATCGGGATCATCCAGGGGACCATGAGCATTCCGCGGGCGGTCCTCGCCAGCCCGGACTCGCGGTTGAAGAAGAGGGCCAGACCGAACCCGATGCCGAACTGCAGTACGAGGCACCCGAGAGTGAACACGAACGTGTTGCCCACGGAGGTGCGCAGCACGCTGTCGGCAAACAGGTCCTGGTAGTTGCGCAGCCCCACGAAGGGCTTGGCCGCCCGGCTGAGCGTGGTGGTCGTAACGTCCTGGAGGCTCAACAGGAAATTGCTCACGATCGGGTACCCGACCAGCAGCACCATGTAGAGGGCCGCAGGGAGCACGAACAGGTACCCGACATTCCCGTAGCGGAACGATTGCTTCAGAGGCTTCATGATGACAGTGAGAGCAGCAAACAGGAGGCTGTGGGAAGTACGCGCCTTGGAGGCCCATACGCACCCACAGCCATTTTACGACCGTCCGTTCAGCCCGAGTTATTTGACGATGGCGTCAATTGTCTTCTGGGCCTTGGCGGCCGCCGCCGCGGGCGTGGCGACGCCGGTCATCACCTCGTTGAACGCCAGAGAGATGGCATCCGAGATCTCGGGCCAGCGCGGATGCGGACCGCGCGGCTGGGCCACGGCCATCTGCTGCACGAACACCTTGTTGATCGGATCATTGAGCGGATCGCTGGTGAACTGCGTGGCGGCCACGTCCTTGCGCGACGCGATGTACCCGAACGCGTTGATGTAGGTCTTCATCTCTGCCGGACTGGCGACGAACTTGAGGAAGGTCACCGCCTCGTCCACGTTGTTCCCCTTCACGACGGCGAAGTTCTCGCCGCCGAGATCGGAGGCGGGCTTGTTGCCCACGGGCAGCAGCGCGACGTTCCACTTCAGGTTGGGGGCCTGCTGGCGCATGGTGGGGATCTGCCACGGCCCGTTCACCATCATAGCGAGGTTGCCGGAGATGAACTGGTTCATGACGTCTCCCTGGGTCCAGTTGAGCGCCTCCTTGGGCATGGCGCCGCTGGCCACCAGGTCGTGCATCAGCGTGAGGGCCCGGATGCCATTTGCGTTGTTGATCTGGAAGGAGGTATTGCCGCTGCCCCAGAGGAAGCACAGGAACCCGAAGGTGCCTTCCTCGTTCTGCAGGGAGCTGATGGCGAATCCGTGCACGGTGCCCTTGGTGAGCTTCAGGGAAACGCTCTTCAGCTCGTCCCAGTTCCGCGGCGGCTTCACGCCGGCGGCCTTGAGCATGTCCTCATTGTAGTACAGGGCCAGGGTGTTGCTGCCGAAGGGGATGCCGTAGAGACGGCCATTCAGCCTGCAGGAGTTCAGCGGGCCTTCGAAGTACTGCTTGAGGTCCGGCCAGTTAGCCAGCTTGTCCGTGATGTCCGCGAAGATCCCCATGGAGGAGTAGGACGCGTGGTCGGGGTTGTCGATGATCACGATGTCCGGAAGCACCGCGGCGGCGGCTCCGATTGACAGCTGCTTCTTGAAATCGGCGAACGGGATGTACTTGGTCACCACCTGGATGTTGCTCTGCGACCCGTTGAAGTCGCTACACACCTGGGCCAGGGTCTTCTGCTGGATCGCATTCTCCCAGTAGTTCCAGATTGTCACCGTCTTCTTTTGGGCGAAGACGGCGGTCGTGAACACGGCGCCGGCCACCAGCATCACGATGGCCAGCGAGACGAGTCTCTTCATACCGAAACCTCCTTCGGTCGCGCGTTTTTCGGTAGCGATACCGGTAGCGCTACCGGTATCGCTACCGGACGCCGGAGAGTATACTGGCGGACTGCCACTGTCAAGCTTTTCCGGGCACCGTCGCCACGGGCGCGAGGGCGTTCACCCTCCGGAAAGCCTCAACCCGGCGCGGGCGCGGTGCTGCTGCGGGCGACAAAAATGGGCGGGAGAAGGGTCTGCTCGGGCGTGTACGAGCGGTCCTTCAGCAACCGGATGAGCATGCGGGCCCCCCGGGACCCCAGGAGGGTGGACTCCATGTTGACCGAGTTCAGAGCCGGCAACACGGAGAGGGCCACGCGCTCCGCGCAGGACGAGGAGACGATAGACAGGTCTTCCGGCACCCGCCGACCCGCATGACGCGCGGCCTCGATGATACCTGAGACGCCGTCTCCGGACGGGGAGACCACGGCAGTCATGCCCGGCTCAGCGTCCAGGAGCGCCCGGGTGGCCCGGTAGGACCCCGCGTAGGAAAAGTCCGTCTCCTGGACGAGATTCGGCAGGCTGCGGTCCTTGATGTAGCGGGAATAGGAGTCCGCCTGGCGCACGGCCGGTCCGTAGCCCTCCTCCATGCGCGCCCTCGGATGCTGCAGGTAACCAATCGTCCTGTGTCCGAGACCCGTGAGATGGTCCATCACCGTGGTCACGGCGGCATGGAAGTCCGGGTCCACGTAGCTCAGGCCATCGGGTTCCGCGGTGCGCCCGATCATGACGAACGGAAGCCCTTCCCGACGCAGAAAATCAACGCGCCAGTCCGAGAGGCAGATCTCCATGAGGATGACCCCGTCCGCGTGCCGGCTCTTGTAGATGGATTTCAAGTCCTCTTCCGTGAGAGGGCGGGTCACGAGATTGAAGAAGAACCTCTGCTCTTCCGCCACGGCGCTGGCGGCGAGGATGAAGTCCAGCAAGATGTAGTCCACGGCTCCCCGCACGGGATAGATCAGCGCAATGGTGTCACTCGTGCCGCTGGCTAGGCGCTGGGCGTGGGGATGCGGAAAATAGCCCATCCGCTGGATGACCCCCAGCACGCGCATGCGCGTGTCCTCGGAGACGTCCGGACGGTTGTTCAGGATCCGGGAAACGGTGGACACGGACACCCGCGACGCGCGGGCAATGTCCGCGATGGAGTGGGCCCTCGATTTCTCCGCAGAAGTCGTTCGTGCCAGGTTGCGCCTCGCCCCATTCGTCGTCATGCAAGCCCGCCCATAGTAACAGCCGGCTTCGCGCCGCGTCAACGTTGCGCGCGGTTGATTCACTGAGCCAGGTCCTCAAGGCGCTCGTCAGAAGAAAAAGCGGTATGCCTGGCTGCAGTGCAAGCCTCCAAGTAGACCGAAGGCGGCTTATGGGCAGGAGGTCATTCTCTTCTGTCGGAGACGTTCGTGGCAGGCCCTCCAGCGTATTTCTCGACCCCGCGCGTAAAACCGCGCCGTGGTGAAGGAGGAGGCGTGATCCAAAATCTCAGATACCCCCTCTTGAGAAATCGCACACCAGGAGGGCTGGGCCCTATCGGTGTGGGCTGCACCCT
>JBKQPS010000205.1:0-5957 GCA_052144915.1 Spirochaetia bacterium
TCGACCTGCCGCAGCAGCTGGAAGTGGTCGAGGATGTCTTCGGGGATCAACAGGAGCAGGCCGAGCCCGATGAACAGGTATGGCCCGCTCCCGCTGGTCAGGCCGATCACCAGGACCAGGAGCGCAAGAGGCTCCGCGAGAAGAGTGTCCAGGACCGGCTTCGTCAGCCGCAGGAGGTGTTTCGTGGACGCATGCAGCCGCGGACCCTCGTAGATGAGGAGCCAGGGGAGGAAAACGGCAGCGAACACCGCGAGGAGCGCGACGATCCCCGCGACGGCATAGATCGTGCGCCGTCGACGGGAGAGCATGAGGAGCCGCACCGGGGACGCGATATAGAGGGAAAAGAACAGCAGGGGGAAGAAGGAGGCCGTGGCCACGAGCTCTTCCACCCAGGACTCGTTCGCGGAAAGGAAGGGATCGATCAAGGATCCCAGGGAGAGAACGGCGAGGCCGCAGAACAGGAAGAGCCATGCGCTCATCAGTACCGGGCTGTCCCTCCTGCGGTACGCGGCGGCAAGGATCGCCGCGAGAACAGCCAGTGACACCACCGCGGTGAACACGACGGACCCTGACGCCGTCTGCAGGAGCCGGCCCGCGAGTGATGAGTCGAGCGCAAAGAGTCCAGCGGCAATGATCGCCGGATACAGAAGGAGAAGGATCACCATCTCTGCCTCCTCCCGGGGGCCCCGAGCACCTTTGCATGGCGTTCCTTCAGCGCGCGAAGCAGCCGCGGCCCGCCGTCGAAGAACCGCGAGAACCGGATGCCCCCCGCCTTGCCGCCCCGGTACACGACGACGAGTGCCGCTTCGAACTGCACTTCTCCCCACGAGAGTGCCGCCAGCGGAACCACGCCGCCGGGCAGGAGGGGAGAGCCGGGAGTGCCAGCCTCCATGTCGATCATTGCGCCGCCCTCGGCGATGTTCTTCAGGGGAAGCACATCCTCGCCGTCGGGCGAGGGCAGCCGGAGCGCCGCGTTCACGCCCGCGGGGATTGCGAACCGCGGCGACGCGCGCCGCGCCCGCACGTTCATCTTTCGTAGCGCCAGATCAAGGAGCCGCGGTGTATGCTCTTCTGTGCGGAAGGGCTTCACGATGACCCCCGCGACACGAAGCGCCAGGGCGTCGTGCGCATCGTCGAAACTGAACCGGCTCGTCACCAGGACCAGGGACGCCGCTCCCCGCTGCGCTCCCAGGCGGGCAGCAAGGCTGCGCCATTCCCGCGACATCCCGTCCGCGTCCATGACGACGAGCGCGGGGGCGGTGAAATCGAGATTGTCGATGACCTCCGCGAAATCGGAGGACTCGAAGACCTCGAAACCAAGGGCACCCAGCGCCTGGGCGATCGGCTGGCGGACAAGGAGGATTTTTCCCAGGACGACGACCCTCAGGGACATGACGAGGCCGATCCTATCAGCTCTGCCCTCATTCGGCCACCCAAGGCAGACACGGTGCGCGCACCTACTCGGCGAGCGCCGCCTGGGCGCGGAGCAGGTCGTGGAGCGTGACGACCGCGGTGACTTCTTCTGTCTCGCGTCCCCGCAGGAGCACCATACCGGACGCACTTTCCATGAGCAATGATCCAACCTCCCGCACGCTCACGTCGGGCGCGCAAACGACGGGGGACGCCAAACGGGGAACCGAGCTCTGCGCAATGGAAGACTTCAACTCCTGGCGGCTCACGATGCCGAGGAGCTTCCCGTGCACGACCACCGGAAACCGCGCATACGGGTAGGCGTCGAGGACTCTCTGGAGCGTCGCGCGTTCCAGGTCCGGCACGACCACGGGGCGCGTGCGCGCGATCTCGGAGACGGGCAGATTTTGCCAGCTCTCCAGGTCTCTCGGCGGCTTGATCCGGATGAGCTCGTGGCCATCCTGGAGGAGAAGGGCGTCGTAGAAATTGTGGCGGCCGCCCAGCCGCGTGATGGTCTGGCTGACGATGGAGCAGAACATGAGCGCGGGAACCATCGAGAACTGGTGGGTCATCTCGAAGACGATCAACAGCGCGGTTAGAGGGGCGCGCACGACGGCATTGAAGCACGCGCTCATGCCGACTGCCGCGAGGACGATCTTGTCGGCGGCCGTGAGCGGTATCCACGTGCCCGCGACTCCCGCGAGGAAGAGTCCGGTCAGACCCCCGAGGAACAGGGTGGGCGAGAAGATTCCCCCGCAGCCGCCCCAGGCGTAGGAGGCAACGGTAGCCGCGAATTTGGCCACGACAAGGAGACCAGCGGCCTGCCACAGCAGGTTGTTGTTGAGCGCGAGAGAAAGGTCGCCGTAGCCCAGGCCAAAGACCCCCGTGTGCCCGGTGGCGATGAACACCGCGCAGCCGAGCACCCATGTCACCAGGGCTCCGCAGAGGGGACGAAGCCATGCGGGAAGGCGGCTGCGATCGCGAAGCCCTGCGCGCAGCGTGAGCGTCAGGCTCTGGAACGCGACGCCGATCAGCGAGGCAGCCGCCGCGACGACCGGCAGGATGACGTACATCAGCCATGTCACTCCCTCCACGGAAGGAAGGGAAAACGCCGGCTGCCGGCCGAGGAGCGCCTGCACGATCAGGGCGCCCGACACAGCGGCGAGGACCACTCCCCCAAGGACGCGGCTGCCGAACTCGTTGTTGAGCATCTCCTCCAGCACGAAGGTGATGGCCGCCAGCGGCGTATTAAAAGCGGCCGCGAGCGCGGCGGCGGCGCCGGTGGCGGCAGCCGGGCGGCGGCCGGACTTCGGAACCCCGAGCGCGGCGGCGAGGCCGGATGCCGTGCCTCCGCCCACGTAGACCGACGGCCCTTCGCGGCCGAGGCTCGTTCCCCCTCCCAGGGTCAGGACTCCTCCCACGAACTTCACGATGACCGCGCGGATCCTCACGAAACCCAGGTCTTTCCAGTAGGCTGCCTTAAGCTGCGGCACGCCGCTCCCCGCGGTGTCCGGGCTGACGCGGTCCATCAGGACTCCCGCGGCCAGCGACGTGACTCCGATTACGCCGAGACTCCCGAGCACGAAAACGAGCAGAGATCCCGCCGCCAGCCGCTCGATCGTCACCCGGAAAAGGAGGTTCGTCAGCCACAGGAAAGCGACCGCGGTTCCGGCGGCGGCGACGGCGTACAATACGGTCGTGAGAATGCCGCGAGTGTTTTCCGGTATTTGCCGCAGGGAAGCAAAAGAGAGTTGCATCGCCCCCATTCAATCAGACATGTCCTTTGCCGATCAACGGGTCACGCCCGCACGATTCGTCGAAATTCCAGCGCCCCGCCCGGCGCGTCGATAATTCCATTGATGGAGCAGCGGCACAGACGGCGGATCCTGTTCTGTACTCTCGCGCTCCTTGTCCTCTCTGTCCCCAGGGAACTATCCGGCCAGCGAGTCCGCATCGCGGATCTCAGTATGAGCGCCCTGGGCGCTTCCCAGCGGTCCTACTCCATCATTTCCGCAGCCGTGGCCCGTTTCGACGTGGTTGCCGCGGACGATCTGGGAGATGCGGGAGGAATGGAGAAGGTGCTCGCCGGCATGGATAAGGGGTGGGAAGCATCGGTGAGCCGGGGCGGATTTTTCGGCTTCCTGTACAACGACCGGGTCCAGATGGTCAAGGAGCTCGGCACGTACCCTGCAAAAGCAGAGTTCTCCCGAACTCCCTACGGTGCCCAATTCAGGCTCTCCGGGACACGCTTCGCGTTCAACGTCGTCGTCTGTCACGTTGAAACAGAGAAGGGCCCGCGGGTCAGGGCAGCGGAGGTTTCCCGTCTCCCGGCGGTATTCCGCTATTTCGAAAACCTGACGGGAAACCGTGGAATCACGCTCCTCCTGGCCGGAGGCCTCGGCGACGAGCGCGAGGACTCCCGGTCGCTCGTGGCCCGGGGAGACGTGGTGGCACTGAAGGCCGCCCCGGCCCGGGCGAAGACCCCGGGTGACCAGGGCGGGCGCATGTTCGCCAGCGCCTCGCTGCGCCCGCGAATCGAAAAGGCAGGCTTCGGCGCGGCGCCGCCGCACTCCGCCTACGTGATCCTCACGACCGGGAAATAGTCCGCGTCCGGCGCCCGCGTGCGGGCCCTACTGCAGGGGAACTTCCATGAACCCGGTCCGGCCGCTTTGGCCATCGCGCAAAAGAACCACGACGTTGTTGGATTGGATCGCTTCGCCGACGTAGTTGCGGAACTGGTCCTCGTCATTCACGTCCGACCCGCCGACCTGGAAGACGACGTCCCCGGGGGCGATGCCTGCATTGTCGGCGGGGCTGCCGGGCACCACTTCCACCACGACGACGCCCAGCGGTTCGCCGAGGCCGATGTTCTGCGCGAGATCAGCGGAAACCGGCTTCACGCGGATCCCGAGAAAGGCATACCCGGGCCGGGCGGCCTGCTTTTCACGCAGCGCGAGCTGGTCCACGACGGTGAGCCTGACGGAAAAGCGAGCGCCGTGGTGAAGCAGCCCGATCACCACCTCGGTTCCCGGGCGGACCCGCGCCGTCGCCTTGTTGAACTCTGCCGCGGACCGCACCTCGTCTCCCTGGAAGGAGATGACCACGTCTCCCTGCGTCACTGCCGCCGAAGCTGCCGGCCCGAAAGGCATGGCCTCGGCGACCACCACACCGAAGGTATTCGGCGGCACCTTCAGGGCCGTTCGGATTGCCTCGGTGAGATCCTGTACGACAATTCCGAGATCGCCGCGGGTGATCTTCCCTTCCCGTGTGAGGGTCAGCGCGATTTCCTTTACGAGATTCGAAGGGATGGCGAACCCGAGACCTTCCGAGCCCTGGCTCTGAGACCAGATGAGAGAGTTCATCCCGATGACCTCCCCGCGGAGATTGAGAAGCGGGCCCCCGCTGTTGCCGGGATTGATGGCGGAATCTGTCTGGATGAAATCTTCGAGCCCTTCCGGCGCGTGCGCCCCGACGTTGAGACGATGGGTCGCACTGACGATGCCTGCCGTCACCGTCCAATCGAGGCCACGCGGGGAACCGATGGCTACCACCCACTCGCCGACCCTCAGCCGGTCCGAGTCCCCGAACGTCGCGGCCCGCGCGCGCCCCGTGCCGTTCACCTTGATGACGGCGATATCGGTGACCCGGTCAGTTCCGACGATTTCGGCGATCCGCTCCGTGCCGTCGAAGAAATGCACGGTGATGGCCTGTGCATTTTCCACGACGTGATTGTTCGTGATGATGTACCCTTGCGGGCTGATGAGGATGCCGCTGCCCAGGGCGCGAGTGGGCAGCCGTGTAACAGTCGGCGGGGACTGACCACCGCCCAAGACGTCGATGTGGACCACGCACGGAATTGCGGCGTCCGCGACGCTTGAAATGGCGTTTTCGAAGCTTTCCGGGCCAGGAGACACGTTTTTCACGGCGGATCCGACCGAGGCGCATGCGCAGAGACAGGACAGGACGAACGCAGAGGCTGCGCCGGATACAAGAGCGCGGGCAGTAGGTTTCACCTTCTCACCTTCCTCGTCGCACGGCCGCGTATCGACCGCGCGGGGCACTGTCGCATGTCCTGAGCATACTACCGGGCGTCTTCGGCGCCCGTCATTCATGCGATGACGGGGTGTCATTGATTTTCGACACGCAATTGCGCGATTCTTTGATACCCCGTCTTTCTCCCGGGCCCTATGCTTTTTCCAGTGAATACCAACACCGTGACAGGCACGGTGAGGAGGGTGAAAAATGAAGGCATACATTCTGGGGGGAAGCGGGGCAGCACTGGTGCTGCTGGTGGCGCTGCTGGGCTGCCAGACGAAACCCGCGCTGGTGGCCCCGGCGGAGAGCGCGATCCAGGTGGAGAAATCGGGGTTCTCCCCGGCGGGAGCCGCGGGGCAGAACAGCATCGATATCTCGCTGTTGGTCGGCAACGGGGATGCGATCAAGAGCTGGAAGGTGGAGCTGGCGAGCGGTGGTCCGGTGCAGAAGAGCTGGAGCGGAGACGCGAAGTATCTTCCGGCCAGTCTGAGCTGGGACGGGAAGAACGACGC
>JBKQPS010000206.1:0-4717 GCA_052144915.1 Spirochaetia bacterium
CGGTGTCCGCCCACGTGCCGATGGGCCAGAACGTCGGCGCGTCGCTTGACGGGCGCAGGGCCCGGGACCCCCTCGCGGATGGCGGCATGTCCGCGATGTACGGCCGCGACCGTCACGGCCCGACGGCACTCCTGCGCTCGGTATCGAAGGTGAGGTCCCTGAACGGCAGCAACGGCACCCTCCTCAACATGAAGTTCCTCCCGGAGTTCTTCCGGACCGAGGAAGGCATCGAAAAGTTCGCGAGCTTTCTCCGCACCTTCGTGCGGCTGCGGATCAACCACGTGCAGTTCAACGTGATCCGCAAGGAGGATCTGCTCGCCGCCAAAGCCGACCCGGAATCCTGGCGCGGTCTGACCGTCCGCGTGGCCGGCTACACGGCCTACTTCTCGGAGCTGGCCAACGACCTGCAGGACGAGATCATCGCGCGGACGAGCTACGGCGACGTCTGATGGACGACGTCTGATGGACGGGACGATCATTGACATCAAGCGCTTCACGCTCCATGACGGCCACGGCATCCGCTCGACCCTCTTCCTGAAAGGCTGCGGCCTGCGCTGCGCATGGTGCCAGAATCCTGAAGGATTTGACGCGTCGCTCAGCCTCTGGTACATCGAAAAACAGTGCATCCGCTGCGGCCTGTGCGAGGCGAGCTGCCCGGTCGGTGCGATCGCTCTCCGCGCGGATGACGATCCCTTCGTCCGGATCGACCGGGATCTCTGCACACGCTGCGGAGACTGCGTGGCTGCCTGTCCGACAACGGCGCTCTCCTTCGATGGAAGCAGGATTTCCGCGGAAGAGGCCGCCGCGACCCTCCTGCGCGACGTCGAGTTCTACCGGCAGTCGGGTGGAGGGATCACGATTTCCGGAGGTGATCCACTCGTCCAGCACGAGTTCGCCCGGGAGGTGCTCGGCTTCTGTAAGAGGTCGGGCGTCCACACCGCCATCGAAACGTGCCTCTTCGGAACCTGGGAAGTTCTCGGGCGTTTCATTCCCCTCACCGACCTGTTCATCGTCGACCTCAAGATCGCCGACGGCGCGCTGCACGCGGAATACACGGGCCGGCCGAACGAGCTCATCCGTGACAACTATGCGAGACTGGCCCGCGCGGGCGTCGAGCTCCTCACCCGGGTGCCGTTGATCCCGGGCATCACGGCGGCAGAGCCGAACGTGCGCGCGCTGGCGAGCTTCATCCGGGAGACGAACCCGGGAGGGCGCGTCGAGCTGATCAACTTCAACCCGCTCGCCGTCAACAAGCACTTCCTGATGGACCAGGGCACGGAGTTCTTCAACGGCATGGCCCCGCTGCCCGACCACGAGGTCGAAGCGTTCCGCGCGCTGCTGGAGGCCGAGGGTCTCGCGGCAGTCCGGGAGCACCGGCGCTCCGACGGTGCCGGGAGGTGACATGGTCCGGGGAATGTCACCTTCGGTGACAGCGCTGATCGAGGAGGCGAAGGCGGGCCGGAACGTGTACATCACGGACCTTCACGCCCGGTTCTCCGGCCTCGCCGACGCCGAAAGTCATCGGCTTTCCTGCGTTGTGGAGATGCTCGATGGCACGGGGCCGCGGCGCTTCGACCTTCGGGTGCCCCGCCTCGACGGCCTTGACGGCGAGGAATGCGCGTTCGTGGAGAGCTATATCCACGCGGAGATCTACAACGTCATCTCGGCTCTCGGCGGGAAGCGCATGGGCGTTTATTTCGACCCGGCGAGCGCGGAGCTCGCCGCGACCCTCACGCGGCTGCCGGCGGTCTTCGGGATCGGGCTCCCGCGTTCGGCGCGCTCCGGATACGGGCGCGCGGTCAACGTCACGGACCGAATGATCGACGCCTTATCGCCGGGCGCGCCCGCGTTCTCCTTCGAGTTCGGGCCCCTGGAGTGCGCCCCGTCCGCGACCCGACCCCGGTCTCCTGCCGCGACAGAGCCCCGGTCTCCTGCCGCGGACCTGGTCGGCTTCTTCCGCAGGCGGACCCAGCGGCTGGAAGGCAAAGCCCTGATCGGCCTCGACGTGGGCGGCACCGACATCAAGGCGGTCCTCGTCGACAACGGCCGGTTGGTAGATACCATGGAGTACGACTGGTTCCCCGCGAGCTTCCTGCGCTCACGGCAGTTGGTGGATCCCATCTGCCTGATCGTGCGCCTGCTGGTGGCTCGATTGTGGATCCATCGTCTCCCCGGAGCGGACGGCCGCCGAGCGACCCTGATCATGCTGGCGGCGAGGGCCCTCCACAAGGGCGCGGGGAACGCGGAGATGGAGCGGGGGCTGGCCGATCTGGAGAGGGCGGGACTCGACCGTGGGCTCCGCTGCGACGGGATCGGGATCTGCTTCCCTGACGTCGTGGTCAGGAACAAGATCGTGGGCGGCGAGGTCTACAAGACCCGGGGCATCCGCAACAATCCGGCAATCGACTACGAGAGGGACTTCGCGGAGCTCACCGATCTCGATGTGCGCCTCCGGGAGTGGGTCGCTCCTGGTGGGGCGGTGCGCATCATCAACGACGGGCCGATGGCCTCCTTCACTGCCGCGGTCGAGATGGCCGCCTCGCCGGATGCCGCGGACGCGGCCAAGGATGCGGCCAGGGACGTGGCCAGGGGCGTATTCGCCCACACACTCGGAACCGAGCTCGGCACGGGTTGGGTGACGGAGACCGGCGCAATCCCTGACATCCCGCTGGAGGTATACAACTTCATCATCGATCTGGGCTGTTGGCCCGAGCGCGCCTTCGAGCCCGACGACCTCCGCAGCGTCAACAACTTCAACACCGGCCTGCCGGGCACCCTTCAGAAGTACTGCAGCCAGAGCGGCGTCTTTCGCCTCGCCCTCAAGCACTTCTCCTCGGAGCGCCCCGACCTCCTCCGCGAGCTCGAAGAAGGCGGTTTCATCCAGCGGCGCTCGGCGGACGGGACGGAGGGTGGGACGGAGGGCTGGTACGTGCCTACCGAGCCCGTGGATCAACGCAAGCCTTTCCTCGAGCACATGATGCGGCTGCCCGACCGGGAAAGGGACGAGCCCAACCGCGCGATCTGGCGCGAGATCGGAAAGTCCCTCGCGGTGACTCTCCTGGAGACCCGACGCATCCTCGAGCCAGGCACCGACGTGCGCTTCCTCTTCGGGCGGCTCGTCAAGAACGCTACGTGCTTCGACCTCATGGTGGATGGCGCCCGGAGCATCGATCCTGGCATCTCACTCGTGGTGGCAGGCACCGGCATGGCCAACACCGCGCTCATGAAGCAACTGGAGAGGCATCCTGAAGTCACCGTCGCCCAGTTCGCGCAGGCGGTCGGCGCCGTGTACTTCGTCAACGAATGAGGACAGTTTGAAATCATTGGGAAGGAAGGAGATGGAATGAGTATCAGAATAGGCGTAATCGGTTGTGGTTCGATCAGTGAGTTTCGACATGCCCCCGAGTATTGGGCGAATGAGAATGCCGAGATCGTAGCCTTTTATGATCCAAACCGGGAGAGGGCAGAAAGGCTGGTCAAGCAATATGGGGGCACCGCGGTTGGAGATTTCAAGGACATCACACAAGATCCCTCGATCGATGCAATAAGCGATTGCTCCACCAACGAGATGCATCATGTCATCAGCACGGATGCGCTGGAGCATGGCAAGCACGTGTTATGCGAAAAGCCGATGGCAACCACGCTCGAAGACGCCCAAAGGATGATAGAGGCAGGCAAGAAGGCGAGGAAGATCCTGATGATCGGCCACAACCAGAGGCTTGCGCCAGCTCATCGAAAGGCCAAAGAGATACTCGAAAGCGGCGAGCTTGGAAAGGTTATTACGTTTCAGACAGTGTTCGGCCACAGGGGGCCGGAATACTGGAGCGAAAACAAGACCCTCGCGACCTGGTTTTTTGACCGCAACCGCTCTGTCTTCGGGGCTCCAGGGGATCTCGGAATCCACAAGATCGATCTGATACGGTACCTCCTCAGCGACGAGATCGAGGAAGTGTCCAGCTTCACTGGCACGCTCGACAAGAAGCTGGCAAACGGCGAGCCCATCCCCGTCGATGACAACCTGCTCTGCATCTTAAGGACGAAAAAGGGGGCCATGGGTACTCTGGTCGTGAGCTGGACATACTACGGACCAGAAGACAACGCCACCACTCTCTACTGTGAAAAGGGAATCATGAAGATTTACGGAGACCCTGTGTACCAGGTTGTGGTCTCGAAGCGGGGGGGCGATGCCACGTACTACAAGGTGGGGCAGATTCAGACGAACGAGAGCCAGTCGAACAGCGGAGTCATCGACGCCTTTATCAGCTGCATCATCAACAAGACTCCACCGCCGGTGAGCGGTGAAGACGGCCTCAAGGGCTTGCAGGTGGTCTTCGCTGCGATCGAGTCTTCGAAGAAGAGAGTCGCAATACAGATCTCCTCCCTGAAGGCACCGACCGCCAGGTAGAAGCCACATCGCAAGGGATGCAGCCCGTCGTCGGTCCGACCCTCGGATGCCTACCGGTCAGCCAAACTGGGGCCGATCTGTTCTTCCAGCTCATGAGCCGCAGCAACGCGCGGGCCTCCACCAATCCTGACGTCTAACAAGAGTTTTCGAAGAACTGGGCGTGGTGCTCGGGGATGAGGTGATGGCTTCCGCTCTCATTGATCGCATCCTTCATCACTCGCTCACGCAGGACGGCAAGGGGGGCAGAACGGCCTAAACCGGGTTCGCTACCCCAAGGGGTGGAGTGAGCAATTTTCACCCGCCAGAATGCCC
>JBKQPS010000207.1:0-17611 GCA_052144915.1 Spirochaetia bacterium
TCGCCCTCGTGCAAGAGGAGGCTCATACAGGGCGCCCAGGTACGCGCCCGAGATCGTCTTCTCGTGCCGATACTTTCCCGGATTCGCCGTGGAGGCATCGTATTCATCGTCGACCGGCCCGTACGCGCCCCTGCCGAAAGAGCCGGACTCCGTGTTCACGATCTGCGACCCCGACGGATCGAGCCCGGGCACCTTCCCCACGAGCCGGTTTGCCTCCACGTAGGCGGCGTTGATTCCCGTGCCGCACACGATGCCGACGAAATCGTCGAAGCGCCTCCCCGGCTGCGCGTTGCGTCCTGCCAGGAGGGTCGCGACGGTGTCGTTGAGCAGCACGATCCGCGAGGGGGCCGGCGCGCCCAGCGCGCCCAGCGCGTCCGCGAGGCCCCTGCCGATGAGCTCGCCCTCCACTCTCCGCGCCTTGATCTCCTTGGTGAAGTACAGCAGCCGCCCGTCCTTGTCAGCCTGCATCTTCACTGCGTATGAAAAGCAGAATCCGATCGCGCGCGCCTGCCGCGCCAGGGGAACGACGAGCCGCGCCAGCGCGCGGAAGAACTCCTCCCGGTCGATCTCGGCTTCCGCGCCCGGCATCGCGTGCCGTGCGAGGTCTTCGATCACGGGCGTCCCCACCTCATCGAAACTGACCACCGCGGCCCGGAAGTTCGTGCCCCCCGCGTCCAGCGCGATGACCCGCTCGCCCCGCGGCACCTCGCGCGCGGTTTCGACGTAGGTCGGAATCATGGGGAGAGTCGAGGGTCTTCCCTCCAGCCCGCGGGTCATTTCCTCCAGGTATGCACGGCAATACCTTGGCAAATCGAGCCTGTCGGCGAGGACGCGATTCCGGGCGAGGAACCGCTCGACGGCGGAACGGCCGCTCAAAGGCAGTCGTCCGCGCCGAAGACGGGCTTCAGGACGATGTCCAGGTCGAGCTCCCGCTGCAGACGCGCGAGCTCCTGCTTCAGACCGTCAATGGAAACGGACGGCCCGAGCACCATGTGCGCGGAGAGACGAAACATGGGCGCGCCCGTCCAGGGGGCGGCGGCGGTTTCCGTTTCCAGGTCCTCGATGTTGATCTCGTGGCTGCGAAGCACGGCGGTCACCGCGTGCACGATGCCCGGCGTGTCCAGCGAGACCGCTGTCAGGAGATACGGCCTGCCCTTCTCACCCGCGCCGGAGCCAGCGCCGACGGAAGCGGATTTGGCGCCGCCGGAGGCAGATCTGGCCCGCGGCGCGCGGGTCGGCCGGCAGCCCACGAGCAGTCCCAGCTTCTCACCGAGCGCCGGCAGGGAGCGCGCCATCGAATCCACCGATGCCGCGGGCCCCGACACGAGCATGATGACGGCGAACTCGCCGCCCAGGACCGCCATCTTGCTCTGCTCGATGTTGCAGCCGGCCGCGGAGACCGCGCCGGCGATGTCGTCAACGATGCCCACCCGGTCGGTTCCCACGGCAGTGAGCGCGACGAATCCCGTGGCCATAGGCCGAGACTATACCGCGGCAGTGGGGCTGTCCAGAGATCGTGCGTACTGCGCGGCCTCCGCCATGTACCCGACGGCCTCTTCCAGCCGGCCGAGCTCCTCGTACCCGTAGGAAAAACGCAGCTGGCGCGTGCCCGCCTCGACCATTCCGCCCCGGGGGTGGACGCAGAACTCCCCGGGGATGTAGATGACCCGGGGAAGCTTTCCCTCCGATGTGCCGTCGCGCCGTTCATCCCCGGTCGTCCGGGCGAGACATCGGAAAAACGGTGAGCCTTCCCCGGTTTTCACGCCCGCAAGGGTCAGGTAGTAGTAGAAGCTCGCCTGGCCGCCGCGGCATTCCGCGATGGCGTCCCCCAGGAGACTGTCCAGCCAGCCCCGCACGGCGACGGCTTTCTCCCGATATCCCCGGTTCACCTCTCCCAGCTGGCGGTCCATCACATTGTCCAGCAGCCAGCTGGCGATCTCCTGGTTGATCAAGGGAGCGCTGAAGCCCGCGTCGCTCGTCCGCTGGATGAGCGCCTGGAGAAAGGGGCCCTCGCTGCCGATCATGTACCCGATCACAGCGAGGGCGCGATGATCTTCGAAAGCGTGCCGATCTCGAACACCACCCCGTCTTCGTCGTCGAGGAGTCCGGATCTCGGCCGCTCGACGGCCGGGTCGTGGATGAGGTCCTCGTACGCCTTGTCCAGAACCAGGGGCACGATCCTGCCGAGCTTTCGGGACAGTCCGGTGGCAAGCCGCACGAGCGCCGTGCGTTCGCGGTTGGAAATGATCGTCGCGCTGGGATTGTTCACCGTCACGACGTACAGGAAGCTGATCTCCTTCGCCCGGGCTCCCAGCGCGTCGATCCGCGCCGAGACGTCCTCCGCGTGCAGGCCGTCGGATCGCTCGGGTATCGTGACCACGGAAAACCCCCGCCGCTCGAGAAAATCGCAGTAGATGTAGTACATCGGGTCCGAGGTCACCACGATGCCGGGGTTCAGCACGTACGCGAGGCCTTCGAGGAGGCTGGTCGCCCCGTTGGGGCCCACGATGATCTGCCGCCGGGAAAGATCCGCCTCGGTGAGCCCGCCCACCCTCCGCGAGACGTGGTAGCGGCGGATCGAGTCGATGAGAGCCGCAGAGCCCTTCGGCCCGCCGTAATTGAGCGGTGACTTGTACCGCGCCGGGTGCAGGAGCACCTGCGCGAGGGCTTCACGGATCAGGTCCCGGGGAATGGTGTTCTCGTTCACGTATCCCACCCCGAGGTTGATGTCCACCCCTTCGCGGAAATCGCCGGCGAACGATGACATCATGCGGTTCACCGGTGAAGGCGCACGCGACCGGCAGCCGTAGTCGGAGAGGGAAATCTCGGGGGGATTCATGAAAGCGGATTTTACAGGACGAGACGCTCCCTGAGGAAGTCCTTCATGTAGGAATTGATTGCCCACTGGTCGGCGACCGGCGTCGTCGTGCCCGGAAGAGTGGCCATGTAGTGGGGCGGCCCGAACTCCGGGCAGATGGTGAGGCTTCCCGCCCCTGCGGCCTTGCGGGCATCGACGATCGACTGCCACCACTTCAGATGGGCATCCACTTCCTTCTTCCATTCGGGAGCCCGCGGGTCGGTGACCTGCGGAGCTTCCGCGTGGCCCACGCGGGCGTGGACATGGAAAGCGTGGGTGATCGCCTTTTTCACGCTCTCCTCCTGGTCCTCCAGGAGGGATTCGTGCACGCAGCACCAGTGGGAGAAATCGGCGGTGAGACGGACCTCGGGAAGGGCGTCGATCAGGGCCATGGTCGACAGCGTGGAGAAAGTCACCCGTCCCCTGTGGACCTCATGCGCCACCGGGATGCCGAGCTCCCTCTCGAGCTTCCCCGCCGCCGCGAACACTTCGAGGTTCTGCTTCAGCGAAAAGATGTCGCGGCCCGTGTGGGAGTTCACCAGGAGTGGGCCCATCTCCGCCGACCGGCGGTACTGCTCCTCGAAGCTACGCGCGTGCGCGGCGCCGTCGGCTCCCGCGGTCCACTGCTGCGCCACGAGGAGCATGCCGGCGTCATCCAGCAGCTTCTTCAGCTCCCGGCGTTCTCCGGCATCCACGGGAACTCCGGTCTCCACCCCGTCGAAACCCGCGGCCTTCGCCCGCTTCACCCTCTCCCGCGCAGGCACCGCCTCCATTCCCCACACCGTGCAGATCCATTGCAGCTTCATGGATTCAAGGTAATAGGCGGGACGCCGGTCGGCCAGCGGGAGCGGGAAAATCGTCCGGACCGGCGCTCAGTCCTCGCCGGGGGAACCCCGGAGCTTCTTGTGCGCGGACCGGACTTTCTTCGACCGCAGGCGTGCCTCCCGCGCCGCGCGCGAGGGCCGGGTCCGCACCCGTCCCTTGCGGACGACAATCGCCCGGGCGATGAGCTCGGCCAGGCGCTGGATGGCGATCTCACGGTTGCGCGCCTGGTCACGGGTGTCCTGGACCGCGAGAACGATCTCCCCGTCCGTCGTGATGCGGTTTGCAAGGCGGAACTCGACCAGAGCGCGAGGGGCATCGCCGAGAAACTTCAGGGCATCGAGGGAAAGACGGGCGACGACCTTGCTGGACACCTTGTTCACGTTCTGTCCGCCCGGTCCGCCGGAACGGGCGAAGGTGAAAGACCCGCGCGCCCTGACGACCGCGGCGACTTCACCTGCCGTCATGCCGGGTTCCCTTCGGAAAGCGGCATCCGGATGGTGAAGGTCGTGCCCGCGCCCAGCTGGGAGGCGACCGTGATGTTCCAGCCGTGGCTCTCGATGATCGACTTCACCGTGGTCAGTCCAAGGCCGAAGCCCTGCTCACGGCGGGAATTGGTGCCCCGGTAGAAAGGATCGTAGATGCGGGAGAGATCCTCCGCGGCGATCCCAATGCCGGTGTCCGTGACGGACAGCAGGACGCCATGGTCCTGGGAGCGCGCCTCCATGGTGATCTTGCCCTTCTGCTCAGTATAGCGGATCGCGTTGCCCACGAGGTTTTCCAGGGCGCGCGTGAACAGGCCCGCGTCCATGCGGATCGTCGCGTCGTCGGGAAGGTCGATGGACCAGCTGAAGTCGCGCTTCAGGATGAGCGCATCCTCCGCGAAACGGCGCGCGAGGTCCATGAGAAACGGCCGCGCCCGCAGTTCCTGGTGGGTCATCCGCCACTGTCCCGTTTCCATGCGGACGAACTCGATGAGCTCACCCACCATGTTCTCTAGTGTTCGCGTCTTGTCCAGGATGATCGAGAGGTACTTCTTCTGCGCCTCCGGATCCGCCGCGTACCCGTCGGAGATCGCCTCCACGTAGCCCTGGATGAGGGTGAGGGGCGTACGCAGGTCGTGGGAGACGCCCATGATGAAGCGGGCCCGCCGCGCGTACTCCTCTTTCAGTGCGCGCCGCATGCTGTCGAAGGACCGCGTGAGGGAGGCGATCTGGTCGTTGCCCCGGGCCGGCAGCTCAAAATCCAGATCTCCGCCCGCAATGCGGCGCGTGGCCCCTTCCAGGGACTGGATGGACCCGTTCAACGATCTCAGGATGAAAAAGCTCATCAGCGATGAGAACAAAAGCAGGGCGACGGAGGTGTACATCACGACCCGGACGGTCAGGTTCCTGAACCTCGCCTCGTCCGGCCTCATGCGCGGCACCTTCAGGATGATCAGCGACTCATCCCCCCCCTGCGCATCCTCCTTGTCCACCTGGAAGTGGAAATGCTCGGCGTTGGCGCTGATGTAGGCCCAGAGCGCACCGCCTTCCGCCGAGGTCCCCGGCTGCAGCTCCGCGATGGTCGACGTGGTGACGACCTCGTTCTTGTCCAGGATGACGATATCCAGCCCCGCCGGCCGGTTGTCCTGCAGTGCCGCAAGGTCGTGCCGTTTCACGGCGCGCGGGACGTGCCGCGCGATCCACGACCTTATCTGCTCGTAGTTGGGCATCGGCTCGTGTCCCCGGGCCACGCTGTACTGCAGGAGCAGCATGAAGGCGCTCACCAGGAAGGGAACGGCGATGATTCCGCCGACCAGGATGATGAACTGGGTGCGGAGCTTCATGCGTGGATGGCCTCGGCGTTGAAGCGGTACCCCATCCCGTGGACAGTCTCGATGAACTCCGGGGACGAGGGATCCTTCTCGATCTTCTTGCGCAATCGCTGGACGTAGACGGCGACCGCGGTCACGTCGCCGAACTGGTTGCGCCACACGTCGGCATAGATCGTGTCCGGCGTCACGGCCTTGCCCGGGTGGGTGGCGAGATAGGCGAGCACCTCGAACTCCTTCGAAGACAGGGGAACCTTTTCGCCGCCCTTCTTCAAGAGGTAGCCGTCCACGTCGAGGAGAAAATCTCCGAAGCGGATGCTGTTCGGGCTTGCCCTCAAGTCGGTGGTGCGCCGGAGCATGGCCCGCACGCGCGCCACGAGCACCTTCGGGGAGAAAGGCTTTGTGACGAACTCGTCGGCCCCGATCCCCAGGCCCAGGATCATGTCCTCGTCCGCGTCCCGGGCGGAGACGATCATCACGGGCACGGAGCTGGACTTGCGCAGCCGCTGGAGGAACTCGAACCCGTCCATCCCGGGGAGGTTGATGTCCAGGACGACCAGGTCGAATCTCTCGCGCGCGAACTGGGCGAGCGCCTCCTCCCCGGTCTCGCAGATCGCCGCGTCCATGCCCTCCTTCTGGAGGTACAGGCGGACGAGATCCGCCATTTCCTTCACGTCCTCGATGATCAGAACCTTTGCCTGCACGCCCCCCTCCGCCGGAACGCTCTTCGGCGCCCGCTTTCCTCCCCTTCTCCGGGGCGGCTGGCGAGTGCCCGCGCAACGCCCCGAGAAAGGGTCACGACCTGACCGACGAAGGAGGGAGAGGAAGAGGCAGATGCAGGCATGGTCGTCGCGACCCTCACCCCGGGCGTCGTCCATTTTTTATCGTTCATTCTCCGCCCCACGGTTGTAAGGCTATCAATGGGCCTCGTCCGATGCCATAGACGGTCGGTGAACGTTCCATAACCTTTTGTTAGCCCTTCCCCAGGTAGTGAAGGCGCGGGATGAGAAGCTCGTTGGGATTGGCCGCCCCATCGTAAAAGATGTCCACGATCGGGACCCCGAAGTCCTCCTGGATCTTGCGGAACAACGACGCGGTGACGACTCCCGGGCAGCAGAACATCGGGTTGACGTGCACGATCGCCTCGACGCGAGCGTGGGTGCAGTACCAGAGCGCCCTCCCGACGTTGATCGATGTCTCCCCCGCGATGTCGGGGGATATTCCGTACTCCTCCATGAGCCTCGCGCACTCGGCGAAATCGGGCTCGGGCTGGTCGCCGATCAGGTCTTCCGCGAGCCTTTCGTAGCGCCCCTCGATCGTCCGCAGCATCCGGGAGGAGCGCGGATCCTCGCCGTAGCGGCGCACACCGAGGTCGAGGAGGTGCGCGGCGTATTCCGAGAGGGAGGAGACGATGAGCTCTCCGCCGAGCTCCTCCACGAGCGACTGGATTCCCTCGTTGGCCACCGCATTGTACTTCACATAGAGGTCGCCGAGCAGCGCAATTCGCGGCTTTCGTCCGCCGGATTCCTCGCGCGGCACGGCGCGGAACAGCTCCGCAGAGGCCGCCAGCGGGGTTCGCAGCTCGCATCCCGACCCGAGCGCCGCGCGCACCAGCCCTTCGGCCGCCGCCAGCGCCTTATCCGTATCCCCGCGGAAGCGCTCGTACGGCCTGATGCGCGAGGCGAGCTTGTACAGCGTGCAGGCAACGATGTAGCCCTCCAGGATCCTCATCGCGAGCATCGGCGGGAGGCTGTCGGTGAGCGCCATGACGTTGATGCGCCCGATTTTCACCCCGCCGATGCCGGCCTCGCGGAACGCCATGTCGGCGAAAACAGGGAACTGGGCGAAGTTGCACGCCAGGGGAGCCGTCGGCAGGAAGAGGAACGTCCGGGCCGGGTCCAGCCCCCTGCGGCCGATCGTCTCTATTGCCGACCCCACCACGGATACCAGCGGGGTGCACTCCCCGCCGCTGGCGTAGCGGAACCCGGTGCTCAGGGCAGAGGCGCCGGAGTCGAGGAGCAGCGCGGGATGGCCTGACCGGCCAAACGCATCCGCCCAGAAACGGCAGATGAGGGTGTCCAGCCCGGGAATCAGGACAGTGTCCCCCCCGGCGAGTGAGTCGCCGCGCGCGTGAACGACCGGCGCGGCGGCGCGGCGTGCGGACGGACGCGCCCGGGCCCGGTGGTTGCGGAAGGACTGGAGGGCAGCCTCGATTCTCGTGCGGTAGCCCACGTCGGAGGCGTGCGCGTCGAGCTGGAGGAACAGGAAGGGCTTCCCGAAATGCGCGGCAATGTCCTTCACGTAGCTCATCAGGAAGGAATCCGGGCTGCACCGGAAGCAGGTGAGGAACACGGGGTACAGGTTCTCGGTGCGCGCGGCGTACTCCGCGGCCCGCACGATAAGCTTCCCGTAGTGCCAGTGCATCCGCTCCTCGTACCGGCGGGCGTACGTCAGCGGGTACGAGGCGAGGTCGAGCTCTTCCTGCCAGAACACCGATGCGCTCAGCTGCTCGAAGGCGCGCGGAAGCGACGTGTTCAGAACAGCGTCGAAGGCGACGTAGGGCCGGCCGAGGAGGAGGACCCGGAGGGGGCCGCCGGCCGAGGCGCCGTCGAACGTGCCGGCGAGCCTTGCCCGTGCGGCCCGGAAGGTTTCGACGGCTTCCACGAATGCCCGACGCGTCTCGGACGGCTGGAGACCGGAAACCCGGGAGGAAAGCGCGGCGTGGATGAGATCCCCGATCTCTTCATCGGTCTTTTCCCGAAACGGGAGCAGCGGGGATATGAGCCTGCCGCCCGTTTGGAAGGCGGTGAGCTTTGCCACCACGGAAGGCAGGTATTGCGAGTAGAAGCAGAAAGCGCTGTCGGTCTCCCGCCGGCGGAAGCCGGTGCGGTCGGGCTCCCGCCCTTCGCGTTCGTTGGAGATCGAGGGGGCAAAGACGTAGTCCACTCCCCTGTCGAGCAGCTGTTTCACGTACCCGTGGGCCAGTATCATGGGGGCGCAGAAGTCGGAGTTCACCGACGCGGCCCCGTCTTCCATTGCTTCCTGCACCGGGTCCGAGGTCTCCACCGAGAAACCCAGCGTCATCAGGAATCTTCTCCACAACGGCTCATAGGAGAATGCGTACAGCCCCCGGGGAATGCCGATGGTGATGGCGCGCCGCAGCGGCCTGTTCGCGGAGGAAGGGACGGGCGGGACTTCGTACAGCGGGCTCATTGCGTCGCGGAATCGTTTCTCCGGTGCCGAGGCATCCACGGCGGAGGTGCCGCGGCCCGGCGCCCTGCGGGCGGCGTACTCCCTGCCGCATTTCATTCCCCACCCGGTCCGCACGCCGTGGCGTTCGACGACGGTGAGGGCACAGTGGTTGGCACAGAGACGGCATTCCTCCGTTTCCCGGACGATCGGGCTGGTCTCCCAGACGAATCGGGAGGAATCCAGCCGTTCCTCGCGGCAATGGAGGGCCGCGCCCAGCGCGCCGGTCAGATGGCAGTACGGAGAGACGTGGATGGTTTTCCCCAGGTGCTGCTCGAACGCGGACACCAGCGCCCTGTTGCGGGCCGTGGCGCCCTGGAAGACGATCGTGTGCCCCAGGGGGCTCCGCCCGACGACCTTCGAGAGGTAGTTGTCGCGCACCGAGTGCAGCACCGCTCCCGCCAGCGCCTCGCGGGACCAGCCTTCCCCGAGGAGCGCGGAGAGATCCCGCTCCATGTAGACCGTGCAGCGGTCACTGGTGAAGGGGGCGCTGTCGGTCATCGCCATGTCGGAGAACTCCGAAAGGCTCGCCCCGAGCCGCCGGGCCTGCTCCTCGATGAAGCTCCCCGTGCCGGCCGCGCACACGTAGTTCATCGTGGAAAAGTACACCTCGCCGTCGCGGATCCGCGTGAACTTGGAATCCTGCCCTCCGATCTCGATGATCGTATCCACGCCGGGGTGCAGGAACACCGCGGCCTTCGCATGGGCCGTGATTTCGTTCACCTCCCAGTCCGCCTGGAATACCTGGCCGATCATTGCGCGCCCCGAGCCCGTGGTGGCCGCGCCGAGCAGCCGGGGCGATCCGGATCCCATGGCCCCGATGACCCGCAGCAGCCGTTGAACGGCCGCGATGGGATCACCGCCGGTGCGCGCGTAGAACCCCGCGGTGAATCGTCCCTCAGGCCCGGTGAGGACCGCCTTCGTGCTGGTCGAGCCGATGTCGATGCCAAGGTAGCAGGACGATTCAAAGAGACTTCCGCCTCGTGGACGGAAAACCTCCACCTCGTCCCGTTCCTCTACCTCGAATGGTTCGTAGGATGGGTAGTCCGCCAGGGAACGGGAGAGAGGGGCCCTGACCTGCCGCAGGCCGGAGCCGGGCTTTCGCAAGGTCCCGATGTCGAATGCCGCCGCGGTGCCGAGGAGCGCCGCGCCAGTGGCTCCCGCGTATTCGCAGTCCGACGGGACCACCACCGGCTCGCCGAGAAGACTTTCGATCGTGGAGGCGATTTTTGCGTTGCGCGCGACCCCGCCCACCAGCCCGATCGGAGCGGTCAGGGTCCTTCCCTTCCGCAGCACGTCGAGCATGCTTCGCGCGATTCCCTCGCAGAGACCGGCAGCCACCGCGTCGAGAGAGTGCCCCTCCTGCATCGCGTGGACGATGTCCGTCTTCGCAAAGACGGCGCAGCGCGAGGCGATGCGGGGCACCGTGCCGGCATGGAGGGCGGCCCGCCGCGCGAGCTCCTTCACCCCGACGCCGAGCCTCTCGGCCTGCTGCTCGAGGAATGACCCGGTGCCGGACGCGCACGGCGGGTTTCCCGCGTGCTCGACGTACCGCCCCTCGCCGTCGAGGAGGATGAGGGAGAAGCTCTGCCCTCCCATGGCAAAGATGTTGCGGCAGCCCGGGAGAAGACGCCTTGCGCCCTCGATCGTGGCCAGCGTGTTGTCGATGATCCCCGCGGACGCGCCGCCGAGGCTCCGGGTGACCCCTGCAGTGTCGCAGGAGGAGAACCCGGGCCTCTCGAGGACAGCGCGAACGGCAGATTCGATCTTCCCCGCGTGCTCGAACGACGCGCGATCCGCGATCTCCCCGTCGCGGAGCACGACAGCGTTGAGCGTCAGAGACCCGATGTCGATGCCGAGGCGCTTCACGTGAGCCCTCAGGATAGAAGGAATCGCGCACGGGTTCAAGTTGCTCGTAGTGACAGAACGGGCGTGAAGGCCTATGCTTGACGCAGTGCGTAGCCTCAGAAACGATCCCTCGATTTTGAGTACGATCCTGGAGAAGCAGGAAAAACTCCACCACATCAGGGATCTGAACACCCTGCTGGACAGCCTCCTGTACGAGACCCGGTCACTCACCAATGCCGATGCAGGATCCATATTTCTCGTCGAGAAGAAAAAACTGCTCTTCGGCTACGTGCAGAACGATTCGCTTTTCAGGAAGGATTTTCTCTCCAACAAGTACATCTACACCAACAACCAGATCGACATTGACAGGACCTCGATCGCGGGATACGTCGCCTCCACCTCCGAATCCCTGCTGATCGACGACGCGTACCGTATCGACCCCTCATTCCCTTTTTCCTTCAATCCCTACTTCGACCAGATCTCCTCGTACCGCACCGTTTCAATGCTGATCGTCCCCATCCGCACGAGCAAGAATGACATGGTCGGAGTCCTGGAGCTCATCAATCGCCGCGACGGCACGGGGAACCCGATCCCGTTCACCGAGGATCAGAGGTTCTACATCACCCAGTTCGCCTTCTATGCCGGCATTGCCATCGAGCGTGCCCTGCTCCTGCGCGACGTCGTTTTCAAGATGGTGAAGACCACCGAGCTGCGCGATCCCGAGGAGACACAGCCGCATGTCAGCCGCGTGGGGTCCTACGCCGTAGAGCTCTACCAGAAGTGGGCGGAAAAACACGCGGTTCCGCGGGAGGAAGTAAACAACTTCAAGGACATCCTGCGGATCTCCTCCATGCTGCACGACATCGGTAAGGTGGGGGTGACCGACGCGATCCTCAAGAAGAAGGAAAGCCTCACGAAGGAAGAGTTCGAAAGCATCAAGCACCACACCGTGTACGGGGCGCAGTTCTTCGAGAACCCGACCTCCGAGTGGGACACGCTGGCCTATGAAGTGGCCCTCAATCACCACGAGAAGTGGGATGGAACCGGGTATCCGGGGATCGTGAAGGACATCCATGAGAAGAGCCTGCGGTTCGGTCCCGGGAAAACGGGCTCGACAATTCCCCTTTCAGGGAGGATCGTCGCCCTGGCGGACGTCTATGACGCGCTCATTTTCAAGAGAACCTACAAGGACGCCTGGGAGGAGGACCGCGTCCTCTTCCATATCAAGGAGCAAAGCGGCCGGCATTTCGACCCGGAGCTGGTCGAGATCTTCTTCGAGATCTATGACGTGGTCCGCGCGATTCGGGAAAAATGGGCGTGACGCGCGGAGAGGCCGACGCGGCCGACGCTCCTATTTCACAGAAAGGTTGAAGACACCGTCCCATCTCGCCGGCGGCGGCGTTTTCCTGCACGCCTCGATGCGCCTGAGAAAAACCTCGCTCGGCTTGTCCGAGAATTTCTCACTCATGAAGGAGAAGCACTTCTCCGCCGCCGTCCATGCCTGCCGGCGATACAGGGCAAGGCCGTCCTCGAAAACCCTCTGGATCTCGTGCACCCTGTCGGATGCCTTCCCCCGCTCCTCGAGCAGCTCGAAAATTCGCACGGGCTGCCGTTTTCCTTTGACCGTCAGAAGATCGATCTCCCGGCACAGGTAGTGGTCTTTCACCTGGTCGTACACGACCGCAGATATCAGCGAGTCTGTCCCGTAGTTCTTGTTCGCGCCCTCCAGCCGCGCCGCCAGGTTGACCGTGTCTCCAATGCTCGTCACATCCATCCGGCCTCGCGCACCGACGCTCCCGGAAATCACGGAGCCGCTGTGGACCCCGATTCCTACAGACAGCGCCTGCCGCCGCGCAAGCTCCGCGCGCTGGGTCTCCACCCGCATGGCGTCGCGGATCTGCGCGCCGGCGCGACAGGCCGCAAGCTCCTTGTTCGGGCCCTGGAAGACGGCCATGATCGCGTCCCCGAGGAACTTGTCGACGTCACCCCCGTTCTCGGAAATGATACCGACCTGCAGATCGAGGTAGCGGTTGAGCATCTCCACGACCTGCTCCGCGCTGTGCCCTTCGCAGAGTGAGGTAAAATCCCGGATATCGGTGAACAGAAAGGCGAGGTTCTTTCTTTGCGTCCTTGGTTTCTCATACACGGTATGGGTCAGCGTCGACGTCGAGACATAGGGAATGACACCGCGTATCACCTGCGTCATCGCGCCGATCTCGCCGGAGAGCATCTTCAGCTCGTCATTCGTGCGCACCCGATCAGTGTATTTCAACATGCCACGGTCGACGCGGCTCCTGCCCTTGATCATTTCCGACAGGGCACGGGAGACCTCACTCACGCTCACGCAAAGGGAAAGAATGGGGGAAACAATGCTCCGGCCGAGCAGCTGGGCGAGGAAAATCGCCGCGTACACCGCCAGCGCCACGACGAGCAGGATTTTCACCTCGGTACGGAAGTACGGTTCGTTCACCACGTCGCGCGCCACCTCCACGCTCACGTAGCCGGTCGAGAACCCGGGAAGCGACACGGGGGAGATGAATTCGTATGCGTCCTTTTCCTGCACGAGCCGGTAGCTTGCCGCCGCAAGCAGGGAGCTTTTCAACAGGGCCTTGTTTCCAATGCGGGACCTGTCCGTGCTTGCCGCCACTTCGAACTGTCCGGTCCGCAGATCCCTTTCGACGTAGCTGATCGCCACGAACGGCAGATCGGACTCCTTGTTCCTCTTTGCCTCGGCGGCCATGTAGTCCGCAAGGGGCCCCGGGGCCCCCGCCGCTGCACGCACGATGAGGGCCGCCCTGTCCGCCAGGGCACTGCCGTCGCCAAGGGCAGAAGCCAGCGCGGTGCGGCAGAAATCCTTCAACATGATGAGAGCGGGAATGACGGTGATGGCCAGGACGAAAGGCAGCATCATCGTGCCAATGCGCTTTTGGATCCCGCGTGCCCGACCCCCCTCGCGGGCGCGGTATGCGATGTGCTCCTGGAACGCGGGATTGCGCCGATTCACCGTGACGATGAGAAAGGAGAGTGAAAAAGCGTTCCATGCAATGGAAGAGATGAAGACGGCGTAGGGAAGCCAGGAGAGTGTGCGAAAGTAGGCGGGTCCTGACGCGAATGTGACGAGCTGGATCGTGAGGGTCGCGACGGCAAGACCCGAGGTAATCACGTTGAAAACGATCGGCACCAGCCGTGTCGGATCCGCGAGGGAGGGCGTGCGCCGCTCAAAAAACACCGCGAGTATCTTGAAAACGCAGAGAAGCGGGATCGGATACGTGATGCAGGTGACAAGAAGGAACTTGAAAAGCCCGCCGCGGTCAGCAGTGAGAAACGAGAGAGGGAGAAGCGGGGGCGCAAGCCCGCCTCGGGCATGTTCGAAGAGGGGGACAAAAAACCATGCCAGAAGCAGAATCGAATACGCGAGCTCCCCGAGGTGAAGCACGTGGCTCGTCCGGATCGATTTGAAGAAATGGAAGACGGAGAGAACTTTCATTGAGATTTCCCGGACCTTTTTCGAAGTATAGGCTGCGATCCGACGCCAAGACAAGAAGTCGCGCGGGCGATCCGCAGGACTGGATCAGCCTGTCCGACCTCCCCATGACGCCACCAGCGGGTGTTTCACGACCGGACGGAGGTCGGTTGGATCAAGAGTCCTCCCCACCTCCGCATAGGCGGCGGTGCGCTGCGCCAGGGGCAGATGCGCGAGGGGGTTGTCTGGATGGAAGAGCCCGTAGCGCGGAGCCGCATCTGAGAGCTTCTCGTGCGCGATCAATGCCCACGTCGCGGAGACCAGGTGGGAGAACTCGGGCAGCGCCAGCTCGGGGCAATTGAAGGACTGCCGGGGGCTGTTGATGTCCACGCCGCTGATCTCCATGAACCCGTGCCGCGCGCACAGCTCCTGCACGCGGCGGAGCTGCGCGATGGTGTTCCGCGGAGGCATGTAGGCGACGGCGCGGAAGCCGAGCCGCTTCACCTCGTCCATCAGCTCGTCGAGATAGCCGTCTTCGAAGCTCTCCGCCTTCTTGTCGCCCGTGGGTGAATCGGTGACGTCCCCCAGGTACGGGTACGTCGGAATGCCGCCCGACTCCTCGGCAAACCGAACGACGTCGCGGACGGGAATGCATTCCCGGGCATCGGGCTGGATGTACACCTTCTCGATGAAGGAGCTTTTCAGCACGCCCAGCAGATCGTAGAGGAGCATTTCATTCGAGGGATCCGCCAGGTAGTCCGCCACCCGTGCGGGGGGGTGGATGCCGACGGCGGTCCGCAGGAACTCCCGGAGCGCAGGGCCCCTGCCTGTCTTCTCGACGATGGCGGATGCCACCGCGAAAAGGATGTGCCTCTCGGTGATCGTCCCCCCGTCGTCGGCCCGGGACAGGGAACGAACATCCCGGTGCCAGTCCAGCGCGCGCAGCCCGTAGCCGGTGAGCAGTGCATTCAGGTCCTCCACCATGCGGCGCCCGCGCACCTCCCGCGCTGCCTGGATCGGCCGGAGGAACTCCTGCACGCTCGCCACGCTCCGCGCGGGCACCCCGTGGATGATCACGTACAGCACGCCGAGTGAATCCGGGTTGTTGATCCTCCGTCCCGCGAGCGACGTGCCCGCCGCGCTCACCCGCAGCTCGACCCCCGCCGTGGTGGCGATCCCGAGGATCGCGCCGGCTTCCCGCATCTCCCGGGCGCCGGCCATCGAGTCGTGGTCCATGATCCCCACGGCGGCGAGGCCTGCCTCCTGCGCGCGCGCGGCGGCGGCGGCGGGCGAGTAGGGGCTGAACGAATAGAACGTGTGCACGTGGCAGTTGACTTCCTGCTTTTGCCGGCGCACGGCGGGCGGGCGCCGCGCGGCGGCAAGGGAGCGCAGGCCGGAAAGCCGGTCCTCCATGCGGGGAGAGTTGAGCCTGTCCATGTGCGGAGCACTATACCACGCGGGTGCGAGGTTTGACACCGCGCGGGGCGCCGCCTACACTCTCATCGGAGCCGCACCGGTGAATTACAGGAAGGACGCTCTCATCTACATCGAATCCGACGAAGACTCCGGCGACGTGTTCGTCCTGGAGTCCGGCGAGGTCGCGCTCACCGGCACGCCCGGGATCCCCCGGTTCCGCGCGAGCCTCGGCCCGGGGGACATCTTCGGGTTCACCTCGTGCCTCTGCCGCCGCCCGCGGATGGAAACCGCGGTCGCCCGGACGGACTGCGCCTGCGCGGTTCTCGACCGGGAGCGGTTCATCGAGTCCGTGCAGTCCAATCCCGAGCTTGCCAGCCGGATCATCTCCTATTTCGCCCAGGAGCTTCGCGCCTACGACGACCTGATGACCACCCCGTCCGACGAGGCGAGCGCGCGGGACGAGGAGGCGCACCTGTACCAGCTCGCGCAGCACCTGGCCAGGGTCGGCCGCCCCGCCCATGCGGTTCACACGCTCCAGGTCTACACCGCGCGGTTCCCCCGCGGCATGCACGTGGAGGAAGGCCGGCGGCAGCTGGCGGCTCTCCAGGCGCAGGGCGCTGCCGCCCCGCCCCCCGGCACGCGGGGGCTGTGCCGTATCTTCGCGGACGGGCAGATGATCTTCTGCGAGCACGAGCCGGGCGACGAGCTGTACGTGATCAAGTCTGGCAAGGTGGAGATCCTGAAGATCTCGCCGCCGGACGAGATCCTCCTTTCCATCCTCCGCGAGGGGGATATCTTCGGTGAGCTTTCCATCGTCTCCACCGCGCCGCGGAGCGCCGCCGCGGTGAGCGCGGGAGAGTCGGTGCTCCTCCCCGTGTCCCGCGAGTCGCTGTTTTCCGTGTTTCAGAAGTCGCCTGCCACGGTGGGCAGGATCCTGGGGGCCCTGAGCCAGCGCCTGTGGTTCACCTTCATCCGCCTGCGCGCGAAAGTCTACGAGAATCCGCTCACCCGGACGTATGTCCTGCTGGAAAACAAGCTGCTGGAAGAGAGGGTCTCCCTGCTGGCGGCGAAGCCGCACACCCTCGCCCTGGGGATCGGGGAGATCCTCGGCATGGCCGGCGTCCCGGCCGGCCAGGTGGACGCCGTGAAGAATGTCCTGGGAAGCGACCCGAACCTCAGCTTCCAGTTCCGACAGGTCACCATCGAGAGCCCCACCGCCCTGGAAGCCAAGGCGCGATACTTCCGTACCCGCGACCACCTTGACAGCCCCGAGCTGAGGGACCGTACGCCCTCCCGCGCGCCCATCGGGCTGGACCTGCACGAGCTGAGAGTTCCCCCGGACAAGATCCCCGAGTCCTGAGCTTTCCCTTGACTCGGGGCATCCGCGTGGGTAGAGATTAACCCATGCGAAATCCCGCCGCCGCCGTCACCACGGACCAGGAACGGGTCCTGCTGGAGGCGTGCTCCCTCACTCCCGAAGAGTGCTTCGCACGCATGGGCAGCCGCGAAAAGGGCCTCACCGGGGAGGAGGTCGAGGAGAAGCGGCGGGAGTTCGGCACGAACGAGGTGTCGACAAAGCAGGCCGGCATCCTTCTGCGTACCTACCACCGCTTCGCCAATCCCCTGGTCGTGCAGCTCCTGATCATCGCCGGGGTCGCCTTTGCCATGGGGGACCTGCGCTCCACCATCGTCGTGGCGGGCATGGTGCTCATCAGCGTCGGTCTCTCATCCTTCCAGGAGGAGAGGTCGGGCCGGTCGGTGGAAAAGCTCCAGGCAATGGTTCGCACCACGGTGAACGTCATCCGGGACGGGAAAGAGTCCGAGATCCCGCTCGCGCAGATCGTCCCGGGGGACGTGGTCGTCCTGGACGCCGGCACGCTCGTTCCGGCGGACCTTCGCCTCACACTCACGAAGGATTTCTTCGTGAGCCAGAGCGCTCTCACCGGAGAGTCCATGCCCGTGGAGAAGAGCGCGGGGGCCGCTCCCGCCGGGGCCAAGGCGGCGCTGGAACTCCAAAACGCGTGCTTCCAGGGGACCAACGTGCTCTCGGGCACTGCGCGGGGCGTGGTGATCAACACCGGGGCCCGCACCTACTTCGGCGCCATCACCCGCAAGCTTGCCGGCCAGCGTTCGAAGACGAGCT
>JBKQPS010000208.1:0-2684 GCA_052144915.1 Spirochaetia bacterium
CGAAACAGGGATGAACTCGAAAGGCCCCGAGGCGGAGTACCTCCGCACGAGCTCTGACGCGGAAGCCCAGGCAGCCATGAAGCCCTGGGACAGGATCGTCGTCTCCACGGGGATCCAGACCTTGCCGTTCCTGGCGATGACCTCGAGACCGTCGCCGCGCAGGTACGGGGCGTTTTCCGCCGGCTCGTCGGTGTCGAATGCGGCGAAAATGTGCCCCGGGGTGGTGACGGCCGCGGTGCGGATTCCGACGGACTCCAGGAGCGAACAAAGCAGGGCGGTCGTGTCGCTGCAGTCCCCCGTGCGGTTGTACAGGGTGATGCGCGGAAAGTGGACGGTGTCGATGATCTCGGCTTTTCCCAGCGCTTTGGAAAAAGGGGCGTCCAGGTTCTGCACGTAGGTGATGCCGTACGCGCCCAGTGAGTCGCAGATCCTGATCGCCTGCAGCATGCTCCGGGAGAAACGGACCTGGCGTTCGGTCGGACCGGCGCCGCTGAGCGCGCGGGCGGCAAATCCGCTCACGGTCGTCTCGTTGGGGGTTATATAGGAAGAGATCTTGCGCGTGTCGTCCCACGTGAGGGCTGTGTTGCGGTAGATCGTGGCCGGGCCGGACCGGGAGGCTGTCTGTTCGGCTCCCGCGGCTGACCATGTCACGGTCACCTGCGCCTGCACGGACATGTCCTCCTGCAGCTCCAGCACCTTCTGGCTGAACACCGGCGAGAGGTCGAAGGCGACGCTCTGGCCCGGAGCGAGCCGGGCCTCGGTGCGAGACTCGAAAGGCAGGTCCATGAAGCCGGGGATCATGAGGCTCGCGCGCACCTTTTCCACGGGAACGCCGAGGGAGTTGGTCACCGTCACCGCGCCCGGGGGGTGAAGGCCGTACCAGTGCATGAGGGAGGGGAACAGGTTGGTGAGCCGGAAGTCCGTGATCGAAAGCGGGTTCTGTCTCTGCGGCTCCTGGGCGGTTTCGCTGAACAGCTTTCGCAAATCGTTCATCGCGGTCCGGCTCTTGTCGTCATCCGGCGCCTTGCTGAGGAGCAGCTCGTACTTCTGGATCGCCTGGACCGATATGGGCCGGGCCGTTTCGATCCCGATGGCCGAAAGCGTGGCGCGGGACCGGGCATCCAGCTCCTGCGCCGCGGCCCGCAGATCCTGCACGTCGATGGCCAGCAGCCGGGCGTCGGCCTCCGCGTTGCCCGGGTCGGCATCTTCCACCTTCTGCCAGAAGGCCTTGGCCATGAAGGTCGAGCCGGCCGATTCGTACAGCTTTGCGATCTCGGCATTGGCGCCGCGCAGCGAGATGATCTTCTCCTCGAAGTCGTCCCGGATGCCTTTCTCCCGACACCACGCGCGGTCCAGGATCTTCGTGATGCGGCGGCCGGAAAGATCGCAGAGGTAGATCAGCCCCCGGGTCCAGTCCACGGCGATCGGCGCCGAGGCGGGCAGCGAGCTCTGGTCAGAGCCCTGCAGCGAGGTCAGCGTCCAGGCGAGCCTCCCGTCGGGCCGGAAACGCGACACCGCGCCGCTGGACAGGAGCACGAAGCTCCCGTCGGGTCCGACTGCCATCGACGTGGGCGCGACCACCGTTGCCGGATCGGTGAGGGGCAGCAGGATGTCCAGCGGAGCCCCTTCGGAGGTGAAGATCCGTATCCCGCGCAGCTGCGGGTCATAGACCCAGATGGTCCCGTCGGGACCGGTAGCGTACGCCGAGGGCCAGGCTGAGGGGTTGGGGAACAACGGCAGCTCCTGCCGTTTCTTGCCGGGCGCCGCCTTGTAGGCCTTGCGGTTGGTCGCGTCCACCAGGAGCGCGCTGCCGTCGGGGAGCGCCGCCCAGTAGAAGATAAGCGAGAGCTCCAGGCCCGTGGGAACCCGCTGCGCCTCCGCGGCGTTGGGCTGGAGCCGGTAGAGGTCCCGCCCCATGCTGGGCTTCAGGATGAGCGAGCCCCCGGGAGTGGCCGCCACGCTTCCGGCATAGAGCGGGACGCCCTTGTCGGCGAGAGACTTTGCCGGCTCCCCGACCTTCCGATACGTGTGGTCGAGCTCCAGCGCGTTCATGATCAGCGCCACGGCGAGGTCCCCGTTGGAGGTTACCGCAATTCCCATGGGGGGCATCGTCGGGCTCAGGACAGAACCCGGCAGATCGTCAACGAAGACCGGCGGTTCCCCCGCCTGGTCGGCGAGGTATCCGTGAAAGGAGCTCCACAGGAGGAATACCGCCCGCGCCAGCCACAGCGGCAGCTCGGCAGTCGCCGGTGCCGACCATGCGAGGGTCGGGGTCTTTGTTCCATCAGCCTTCCTGGTAAGGGCGATGACGACAGAAAGCCGGTCCTTGTCCTGGGACGCGATGGTGGAAAGTGTGTAATCAGCGCCCGTGCCCGCGTCTCCACTCGGGGCAACCTCCAGCGTTCCCGGGTACAGGCGCGCGATAAGGGCAGCCGCCTGGTCGAGAATGCCGTCGATCCCCGCCGCCAGCGCTGCCTGGTCGGAAGAGACCAGCGGCTTTCCGAAGGAAACCCGCTCCGCCGCGCCCGCGAAAGCCGGCACGGCCGCACAGAGCACGACGCAGAGGACACAACCCAGGGCGGTTCGCTTCATGGTCATACCCCCGATTCCTTCTACGATTTCGCCGCGGAAGGGGCAAGGGGTCGGTGAGCCCCTGTTCATTGTCCCCCAAATTGCCGAAATTG
>JBKQPS010000209.1:0-12571 GCA_052144915.1 Spirochaetia bacterium
GTCGCTCCCCCGGCCGGACTCGAACCAGCGACCTAGTGGTTAACAGCCACCCGCTCTACCGACTGAGCTACAGGGGAAAGTGATGCTCCAATCATCACAAAAACCAGACAAGTGTCAAGAGCGCTCGATAATGGCGGCGTCACGCGCCGCCTGGAATCAGGCCGGGCCGGCACCCACGATCGCGACGGCGGTACCACACTTGTTGCAGGCGCCGTGAGACACCCCGACCACTTTCACCGCATACCCGTGCCGACTGACCAGCAGGTTCCCGCACGATGGGCAATTGGTATCGCTTTCCTCCTGCCCGAGATTGCCGACGTACACAAACCGCAGGTGCTCGCGCGCAATCTCTGTCAACTCCCGGAGGCGCGGCCCCGCGGTGGCCGGTATGCTGTACTTGTAATCGGGGTGGTACGCGGAAAGGTGCAGGGGGACCTCTGGACCAAGTGAAGCGACGAATCGCGCGATCCCTTCGATCTGCGCCCGGTCATCGTTCTTCGTCGGGATGACGAGCGTCGTGACTTCGAGATGCACCCGTCCTACCGCCTGCTGCAGGAATCTCTGCACTGCCGCGAGGGACCCCCCCGTCTCGACCCGGTAGAACCGCTCGTCGAAGCTCTTCAGATCGATATTCGCCGCGTCCATCAGGCTGAGCACCTCCTCGGCAGGGCCGGGGTTGAGGTAGCCATTCGACACGAGCACATTCTTCAAGCCTGCATCGCGTGCAAGCCGCGCAGTGTCCACGACGTACTCGGCGTGTACGAGCGGCTCGGAGTAGGTGTAGGCGATGGCAAACGAACCTTCGCTGATCGCCGCCGCGACGAGGTCTGCCGGCGCCATGAACCGGGTCCCGACTTCCGTCGACTGCGAGATCTGCCAGTTCTGGCAGAACTTGCAGTGGAATGAGCATCCCACGAACCCCGCGGAAAGGATTCGCGCTCCCGGGTAGTAGTGATACAGGGGTTTCTTTTCGATCGGGTCGACGGCCAGCGATGAGATGCGGCCATAGAAGGGCAGCACCATTGTGCCACCCTTGCTCTGCCTGACCCCGCACTTCCCCGGCCGGGCCTCGGAGACGATGCACTTGTGTGGGCAGAGCAGGCAGGCGATCTTTCCGTCGGGCCGGCTCTCCGACCAGCGGGCAGCGCGCTCTGCCGGGCCTGCGCTCATCGACGGCGCCCTGCTGGCATCGCCCTCATCCCGCCTTTGCCCTGATGGCCTCCACCTTGTCGGTCTTCTCCCATGTGAATCCCTCCCGGCCGAAATGCCCGTAGTTGGAGGTCGCCTGGTAGATGGGCCGCAGGAGATCGAGGGTGCGGATGATACCCTGCGGCGTGAAATCGAAGACCTCGGAGACCGCCTTCTCGATTCTCTCGTCAGGGACCTTTCCGGTTTCGAATGTCGAGACGTAGAGAGAAACAGGTTCGGCGATGCCGATTGCGTAGGCGACCTGCACTTCGCAGCGTTCGCACAGGCCGGCAGCCACGATGTTCTTCGCCACGTACCGTGCCATGTAGGATGCCGAGCGGTCGACCTTCGTGGGATCCTTTCCTGAAAAAGCGCCGCCGCCGTGTCGCGACATGCCGCCGTAGGTGTCCACGATGATCTTGCGCCCCGTCAGGCCCGTGTCCCCGTGCGGCCCGCCGATCACGAAGCGCCCGGTCGGGTTGACGTGGTACACGGTCCGCTTGTCCAGGAGCTCGGCGGGGATTGCCTTCCTGATCACCGATTCGATGAGCGCTTCCTTCAGCTCCTTGTACGGAATCTCTTCCGAGTGCTGGTGGGAGAGGACCACGGTCGCCACGTGCGAAGGCTTCCCGTTGACGTACTGGACCGATACCTGGCACTTCCCGTCGGGTCGGAGAAAGGGGAGCGCGCCGTTCTTCCGTGCGGCGGCTGCCGTCTCCATGATCCGATGCGCGAGGCTGATCGGCGCGGGCATGAGGCTCGGTGTCTCGGTGCAGGCATAACCGAACATCATGCCCTGGTCCCCCGCGCCCATCTCGTGGTGCAGTCCGGTGCCGTTGACGCCCTGGGCGATGTCGGGGGACTGCCGCTGGATCGTGGACAGCACGGAGCAGGATTCGTAGTCGATGCCGTACGTTGGGTCGGTGTACCCGATCGACTTCAGCACGCCCCGCACGACGACGGGAAGGTCGATGTATCCTGTGGTGGTGATCTCGCCTCCCACCAGGACGAGACCGGTGGTGGCGAAGCTTTCACACGCGACGTGCGACGAGGGGTCCTGCCGCAGGGCCTCGTCGAGCACCGCGTCCGAGACCTGGTCGCACACCTTGTCGGGGTGACCTTCCCCGACGCTCTCCGAAGTGAAGATGAAGTCCTTTCTCTGGCTCACGAAACACCCTCCGACAACTGGAACGGTGTCTAAAAAACTCAGGCAGGCTTTGAAAGTCGATCCTGGTTTTTTAGCACTTTTTTACGTGGTTGCAATCTGCCGCAAATCAGTCCACGGGATCCACGATCCAGGGACGGATACTATTGCGGGGAGTCGATCGCGTCAATACGTCGGTACCCGCGGTGTCGGCACCCGCTGCGGGCCAGTCGGAACACGGGACCGGCCGGCCTTTCAACCGATCTTCACCGGCTGCCCGGTGGACTCCAGCACCGCGAGCCAGAGGGGATCCTGGAGGGAGAGGACCTTCCGGCGGGAGGTGGCAAGCGCAATGGGCACGTGCGTGAACTGGCCGTTCCACTGCCCGACGATTATCCCCGTCTTTCCCGCCATGCCCGCGTGCACGGCGTTCTGAGCGAGCTGGATGCAATAGATCGCGTCGTGCGCGTTGGCCGCGACGGAGCGCACCATGTAACTGGGATCGATGTACTTGATGTTCGCGTACAGGTCGGTGTGCTCCTTGAAGTACTTCTTGATGCTGGTCTTGAGAAACGTGCCGATGTCGCCCAGGAGGACATTTCCGGACTCATCCTTCTTGCCGGTCTTGTCCTCCACGAACTCCTGGCCTGCCCCTTCGGCGACGATGATCACCGCGTGGTCCCGCTGCCGCAGGCGCTGCTCGGTAAGGGCGAACAGTCCGAAGCTCCCTTCCAGCCCGAAGGGCGCCTCGGGAATCAGGCAGAAGTTCACCTCGTTCAGCGCGAGGGCGGCGTTTGCGGCGATGTAGCCGGACATCCGGCCCATGACCTTCACGATCCCGATGCCGTTCGGCGCGCCGATGGCCTCCGTGTGGGCGCTGCGGATGGAGTCCGCCGCCACCGAGAACGCCGTCTCCAGGCCGAAGGTCCTCTCCACGAAGGCGATGTCGTTGTCGATGGTCTTGGGTATGCCGATCACCGCGATGGGAAGCCCGCGCTTCTTGATTTCACGCTGGATTGACAGCGCGCCGCGCAGGGTCCCGTCTCCGCCGATCGTGAAGAGCAGAGAAATGCCCTTCCTCTGCAGGAAATCCACGACCTCGCCGGAATCCTGCTCTCCGCGGGACGAGGAGAGCGCGGAGCCGCCCCGTTCATGAATATCTTTGACGTCATCGGGGGTGAGCGGGAGAGGCTCGTATCCGTACCTAGGGATGAAACCCCGGAAACCGTAGCGGATACCGAGGATGGAACGAACTCCGTAGCGGTAGTGCAGCTCGAACACGAGCGTGCGGATCACGTTGTTGATACCAGGGCACAGCCCGCCGCAGGTGACGATGGCGGCCTTGACCCGGGCGGGGTCGAAAAAGATCGTATGCCGCGGTCCCGCCATCTCGAACGCCGGGAGCTCCTTCCCCGCGCGCATCGCGGCGAGCAGCGTGTCCCTGTCCGTGTCGTAGATGACCGTGCGGTTCTCCCGCACATAGTCCGTCTCCGCCTCACCGGCGCTTCCCATGCCCAGAGGGGAGGGGATCTTCGGTTCCCCGAGTGAATCGACTTTCAGGTCTTCCTGCTTCAGCTCTCGATCTTCCATGCCTTTTTCAACCCCATTTTTCCCTTTGCCTCGCGGATCGTCTCACCCGCCACGGCGCGGCATTTCACGGCGTTTGCCTCCAGCCGCTGCTCCACGGTTTTCTTCTGGTCTCCGGCAAGCGCCGCGTAGCGCTCCTGGATCGGATCCAGGATCTTCAACAAGTTCCCGTGGAAGCGCTTCTTGCAGTCGATGCACCCGATGCCGGCCGTGGTGCACCCGTCGTGGACCTCCGTCAGCTCGGGCTCCTGGGTGACCAGGAGGTGGTACGACCATATCGTACACTTCTCGGGAGTACCGGGATCCGTTCGGCGCACGCGCGCGGGATCTGTCTTTGCCGGAGCGACCTTGGCCCAGATCTGCTCGGGTTTCTCCAGAACCCCGATCGTGTTCCCCTTGCTCTTGCTCATCTTGGAATCCCCGTCCAGCCCCAGGACGCGGGGGCTCTTCGTGAGCAGGGCCTCGCATTCGGGAAACGTGGGGCCGTACCGCGAGTTGAAGTGCCGCGCGACCTCGCGCGTGAACTCGACGTGCTGGACCTGGTCCTCGCCGACCGGCACGACTTCCCCCTTGTACAGGAGGATGTCGGCCGCCTGGAGAACCGGGTAGTCCAGGAGGCCGACGTTCACCGACGCGCGGAACTGGTCCCGCTTGTCCTTGAACTGCGTCATGCGCTCCAGCTCGCCCAGCGGCGTGATCGTGTTGAACAACCAGGTGAGGTCCGCGTGGCCCGGCACCTCGGACTGCACGAAAAGATTGGTCTTCTCCATGTCGATGCCGCAGGCATACAGCGTCGTGGCGACCTCCATGATGCGCCCCGGCATCTCCGCGGGCTCGTAGGGGATGGTGACCGCGTGCAGGTCCACGACGGAAATATAGGAGGTGTAGTCGCGCTGCAACCGCACCCAGTTGGCAATCGCCCCGAAGTAGTTGCCCAGGTGGATGTCTCCCGTGGGTTGGATGCCGGTGAACAGGACCTTCACGCGTTTTTCCTCCTGCGCCTTTCTACTCCCGTGCGTTCCCCGTGTCAACGTCGGACGCGCATTTCCGCCGGAAGCGGCTCGCTTGTTTTGCGCGTGCCGCGTGGGTAAATTGAATACGGAGACGCGATGACTCCGAGAAAGCGCACCGTCCGCGAAGGACGGGCACTTGTCAGGGTGAGGGACACGCGGACGGGCCGCCTGGCCACCGCGGGAGTCTGCCCGATTGAGAGGCACGTTCCACGCTGTTCCAGGAGCGTCGCGGAAAGACGGATATGAATCCCGATCAGCACAAGAGAACGCAGTTCTCGATTTTCTACGTCGTGGCGGGTCTGTTGTTGATTCTTGGCCTGCAGTGGTTCATCGGCGGAGGCGCCTCCACGGATGTCGCCTACAGCGACTTCAAGAAGGCCCTTTCCGAGGGCAAGGTGCAGGATCTCACGGTTTCCCCGACGGACATCCAGGGCAACATGATCGGCGCGGGCGGGCAGGTCACGGCGTTTCACACGCTGCGCGTCGACGACCCGGAGCTCGTACGACAGCTCACCGACAAGGGAGTGAAGTACACCGGCAAGACGCAGGGGTCCTTCCTGGGAAGCATCCTCTCCTGGATCCTGCCGGTCGGCATCATGTTCGCCCTGTGGAATTTCTTCATGATGCGGATGGGCTCGGGCGGGCCGGGCGTGTTGAGCATCGGGCAGAGCAAGGCGAAGCTCGTGGCGGACACGGGCGCGAAGAGGATCACCTTTGGAGACGTGGCCGGCATCGACGAGGCCAAGGAAGAGCTGCAGGAGGTCGTGGACTTCCTCAAGACTCCGCAGCGCTTCGAGACGCTCGGCGGACGGATCCCCCGCGGGATTCTCCTCGTCGGCGCTCCGGGGACGGGGAAGACCCTCCTTGCCAAGGCCGTGGCCGGCGAGGCCGGCGTGCCCTTCTTCAGCATCTCGGGATCGGAGTTCGTGGAAATGTTCGTCGGCGTCGGCGCCGCGCGCGTCCGCGACCTGTTCTCGCAGGCCTCGGCGAAGTCCCCCTGCATCATTTTCATCGACGAGCTGGATGCCCTCGGCAAGGCGCGCGGGTACAGCCCCATGGGCGGGTACGACGAGCGCGAGCAGACGTTGAACCAGCTCCTCACGGAGATGGACGGGTTCGACACGCGCAAGGGCGTGATCATCATGGGAGCCACCAACCGTCCGGAGATCCTTGACCCCGCGCTCCTGCGGCCCGGTCGCTTCGACCGGCAGGTGGTCGTGGACCGGCCGGACCTCGTGGGCCGAGAAGCAATCCTGACCGTCCACGCCAAGGGAGTGAAGCTCGCCGCGTCGGTGGACCTCCACCTCATCGCCCAGCGCACGCCCGGATTCGTCGGGGCGGACCTCGCGAACATCGTCAACGAGGCGGCGCTCCTCGCGGCGCGGAGGGGAAAGACCGAGGTCACCCCGGATGAGTTCAGCGAGGCCATCGACCGCGTGGTGGCGGGCCTGGAGAAGAAGAAAAGGCTCATCAGCCCGCGCGAGAAAAAAATCGTCGCATTCCACGAATCGGGGCACGCGGTGGTCGGGCACAGTCTCGGGAGCGCGGACGCGGTGCAGAAGATTTCGATCGTCCCCCGGGGCATCGCCGCGCTGGGCTACACGATCCAGCTCCCCACGGAAGACCGCTACCTGGTCACGAAAAAGGAGCTGGAGGAGAAGCTGGCCTCCCTTCTCGGCGGAAGGGTGGCCGAAGAGTTTTTCTTCAACGACGTGTCCACGGGCGCGCAGAATGACCTGTTCAAGGCGACGGATATCGCCCGCGCAATGGTCAAGGAGTACGGGATGAGCTCGCGGATGGGACTCTCGTCCTACGAGCGCCCCCGCAACCCCTTCCTCAAGGGAGACTCCTACATGCCGACGGAGAGGGAATACTCGGAAAAGATCGCCGCGGAGATCGACGAGGAAGTGAAGCTGATCCTGGAGCAGGCCTACGCGACGGCCCGGAAGATCATCGAGGAAAAGCGCGCCACGGTGGAGGCTGTTGCCACGCGCCTGCTGGAAAAGGAAGTCATAGATCGGGAGGAGTTTCTCCAGTTGGCAGGCGCCTGACGCGGCGAGCGGCGGGAAGCGAGGCCCGCTAGGCCTTCCCTTCGCGATGCGCGCTCTTCAGCGCGCGCTCGGCGCGCGATTGGATGTATTTCAGCAGGGTCGTGTGCCCGCCCTCTTCGAAGGCGAGGAACTGGAAGCCCAGCTCCTCGCGGTTGCGCGTCACTTTGCAGCTCACCGCGATGATCTGGTCCTCCACCTTCAGCGAACAGTTCTTGAGCTGGGTGCCCACGGCGAGATCCTCGACGGCGGAGGCGCGCGCGGGCAGGAAGCTCGAGCCCTGGATCGAAATCTCGCGCACGCGGCCGCTCACGAAGGCAAGCCTCCGCGGGTGCGTGAAGGCGAATCCCAGTTCGTCGGGCTCCCGGGGCACCAGGCGCGCGAAGTTGCGCTTGTCCTGCACCGAGCGGTAGCGGCGAATGATCTCTTCCAGCCGGTACAGCTCCTGCTTGTCCGCGAGATTCGGCTGCATGATGCCGTTGACCCCGAGGTGCGCCGCCTTGGCCGCGTCTTCCATCTCGAAGTCCTTCGGTGCGATCAGGAGGAAGATCAGGTCTTCGCGGGGTTTCTTCTCCCGGGCGACCTTCAGGAGGGGCTTCCAGTGCCGGGGGAAGTCCCCCGCGTGGAACAGGATTGCCTGGGGGTCGATCTCGTCAAGGCGGTCGATCACCTTCACCGGGTCCCGGAAGTGCTCCAGTGTAAAACCCAATGGCTTGAGATGGTAGCCGAGGGCGGAGGCGTGTTCGCTGCCGGCCGCCACGAGGATCATCTTCATCTACTCGGTACCCTGGTTCCTGATCTCGTAGTCGTAGATTATCCAGTACCGATCGCTCTTCTTCAAGTGGTAGGTGAACTGCTTCAGCTCCGTGTAGTCGGGGTATTTGAACATTTCCAGCACCTGCACGGTTGCCTCGGATGCGTCGTAGCTGGTCTTCAGCACCTGGAAGGACGTGGGGATCACGCTGATATCCTGCTGGATTGTCATCTGGGTGAGCTGCTGGCGGAACTGGTCGACCATCTGCCTGCGGGCTGCCTCGGTCGCATTCCGGAAGCTGCGATCCTTCTCGGGATTCTTCCTCATGAGAGACTCCAGGTCGAGGTACAGGAAGAACCTCTCCCATTGGCTCTTCTGACGGGCCCCGATCGTCCAGCTCACGACTTCGTCCGGCGGAAGGACCTGGCGGGCGAGCATGGCCCCTGTTTCGGCCTGCACGAGTGATCTCTCTTCGGCCGTGACGACCGCGGGCTTCAGGTTCAAGGCGAGCCGGTTGGACTTCATGGAAGTGGAGTCCGCGCCGCGGAAAAGCTCCGGAAAAAACGTTGCCTGCAGCACGTACTGGCCCGGGGAGGCGAACATTGCGTAGGAGGTCAGGTCGACGACGATCCCGTACTTCTCTCCCGGTTCGAGGCTCATCTCGCGGAAGAACACGGGTTGATCCGAGTTGCGCGCGATGGTAAACTCCTTCGCGTGATCGAGACCGACGTTCCTCGTCGTCCGGACGTCGAAATCCAGATTGAAGAATCGGTTGTCCGCCACTTTGAATCGCAGGGTATCCGTGCCGGTGTTGGTGATCACCGCCTCGACCTGGATCGGATCGCCGAGGAAATAGACCTTCTGGTCGAAAAACCGGATGCTGAACTCCTGGGTGTCCTGCATGGTCCCCGCGCCGGCGCCCGGATTCGCCGTCCCGCCCATGCCGGCCCCGGCCGTCCCGCCATCAGTGGCCGCCCAGAAAGGATATGCGACGGCGAACAGAACGAGGGCGATGGTGATTGTCTTTCTCACGACGAGTGCTCCCTTCCATAATATTCGGTAGAATCCATGTCAAACTTGTTCCGAAAACAGATCGAACGGCACTTTGCCTCCTCCAAAGCTTTGGCCGGGGCGATGTCAGCGGTCGGGCGCGGGTCGGCACCCGTGAGCATCGTCGGCCCGAAGGGCGCTTACCTCTCGCTGGTCCTCGATGCGCTGCACGCGAAGGCCACCGGCCCTTCCCTGGTGGTGACCCCCACCGAGCGCGAAGCCGAAAGCATCGTGCAGGACCTGGATTCCTTCGGGACGCGCGCGGCCATTCGTTTTCCGTGGTGGGGGAGCGCGCCCTACGAGGGGGCACGCCCCCTGGCTTCGATCTTCGGAGAGCGCGTGCAGGCCCTTGCGAGGCTCCTCGCGGCAGAGCCGCTCACCGTGGTCGCGCCGCTTCGCGCGCTTCTCACGCCGGTGCCGGACTCCGCGTACCTTTCGGCGCAGATCTTCACCATCGCAACCGGCCAGCGGCTGGATCCGCAGCAAACAGCGGACAGGCTCTCGCGGTCCGGTTACCTGAGGGTTCCCAGCGTTACCGTGCACGGGGAGTTCGCGGTCCGCGGCGAAGTCATCGACGTGTTCGTCCCCGGCCAGCCGCAGGCACTGCGCATTCTCCTGGACTTCGACGAGGTGACCGCCATCCGCAGCTTCGATCCCCTGGACCAGGGTTCGACCGGCGAAAGCGCGCGCGTCCAGGTGGCGCCCTGCCGCGAGGTGATATTCGACGAGGAGATGCGGGGCACCATTGCCGCGGGGCTGGGAGCACAGGGATTCTCCGAAGAAGAGGTCTCACAGAAGATCTCCGCGCTCATGGAAGACCCCGAGCTCGGAGGCGGGGAGCTCTTCTTTCCCTTGTGCTTTCCCCGGCAGTTCTCTCTCCTTGAGTACCTCGGGCCGGATTCTCCTGTCTCCCTGGTGGACGGCGAACGGCTGGAATCCAACGCGGCGGCGCTTCGCAAGGAATACCTGGAGCTGTTCCGCAGGTCTCGCTCGCGCGCGCAGGTGGTTCCCGGGCCGCAGCGGATCCTGCTGGATTTCGCGGCGCTGCTTGCGCGCATGCCGCACCGGGCCGACTTTCCCTCGCTTCCCGCGGGGACGGTGCAGTCCGGAGCGGCACAGCCTGGGGCGGCGCCCGCCGCGTCGGCCGCCTCCACAGCGGGGTCCCCACCGTCCGCCGCGGCCGCGGCTCCCGCCGCCGAATCTGACGCGCATCGGGCATACGCGCTGCCCTGCGACGGGCCTCGGTCGTTCTTCGGCAACTTCACTTTCTTCCGCGAGGAGGTGGAAGCAGCCCTGAAGAACGGCTACAAGGTCTTCATTTTCGCGGTGTACGACGTGCAGGCCGAACGGCTGCGGCACATCCTCAAGGATCTCCCCGTCACGATACTGCCGCAGAGCATTTCCGCCGGCTTCGCCCTGCCGGCCGACAAGCTCATCGCCATCCAGGAATCCGAGATCTTCGGCCGCAAGCGTCGAATTCCCCGCTCGGTCGGCACGGCGCACAGCGTGTCGATCGAGAGCTTCGTCGAGCTCAGCCAGGGCGACTTCGTGGTGCACGTGAACCACGGCATCGGGGTATTTCTCGGCATCGAGCGCATCTCCGCGGGAAAGAGCCTGCCGGGTACGTCGGCGCGCAACGAGCGCGACTACATCACGCTGGAGTACGCCGACGGCGAGAAGCTCTTCATTCCCATCGAGCAGGTCAACCTGATCCAGCGCTACATCGGCCAGGAGGGCAAGCAGCCCGCGCTGGACAGCCTCGGCGGCAAGGGCTGGCAGAAGCGGAAGGAGAAGGCGAAGAGGGCGGTCGAGGAGCTCGCCCAGGGACTGCTGGAGCTGTACTCGCGCAGAAAGGCCGAGCCCGGGTTCGCCTTCGCTCCGGACACCGACTGGCAGAGCGAGTTCGAGGCGGCGTTCCCGTACCAGGAAACCGAGGACCAGCTTCGCTGCATCGAAGAGGTGAAGCGTGACATGGAATCCCCGGTGGCCATGGACCGCCTGGTCTGCGGCGACGTGGGATACGGCAAGACCGAGATCGCGCTGCGTGCCGCGTTCAAGGCGGTGATGAGCGGCCGGCAGGTCGCCTTGCTCGCGCCGACCACGATCCTCGTGGAGCAGCACTTCGAGACCTTCACGGAGCGCTTCGCCCGGTTTCCCGTGAAGATCGCGATGCTGTCCCGGTTCCGCTCGCCGAAGGAGCTGAAGGCGTCCATCTCCTCCATCGCTGCCGGCGGCGTGGACATCGCCATCGGCACGCATCGGCTCATCCAGAAGGACGTGAAGTTCAGGAACCTCGGCCTGCTCGTCGTGGACGAGGAGCAGCGATTCGGGGTGAAGCACAAGGAGAGGCTGAAGCAGATCAAGACGTCGGTGGATTCCCTCACGCTCACCGCCACCCCGATTCCCCGGACGCTGAACATGTCGCTGATGAAGGTGCGCGACATGTCCATCTTGAACACCGCGCCTCAGAACCGCCTGCCGATCGAGACCTTCGTCATGGAGTTCAACGAGGAGCTCGCCGCCCGCGCCATCCGGCAGGAGATCGAGCGGGGAGGCCAGGTCTACTACCTGCACAATCGCGTGGAGACGATCCAGGAGATCCACGCGTTTCTCCAAGGCCTCGTTCCCGAGGTTTCCATTGGGGCGGCGCACGGCCAGATGGAGGACGACGAGCTGGAAGAGGTCATGCGGAGCTTCGTGCACGGCGAGTGCCAGATGCTCCTTTCCACCACGATCATCGAGAACGGCCTGGACATTCCCAACGTGAACACCATCATCATCGACCGGGCGGACATGCTCGGCGTGTCCCAGCTCTACCAGCTGCGGGGCAGGGTAGGCCGGGCCGGCATTCCCGCCTACGCCTACCTCTTCTATCCCGACCGGCGCGCCCTGAGCGAGATCGCGATGAAGCGCCTGCGCATCATCTCCGACCATACGGAGCTGGGCTCGGGGTTCAAGATCGCTCTCAAGGACCTGGAAATCCGTGGTGCGGGGAACATCCTCGGGCGCGAGCAGCACGGGTACATCCTGTCCGTGGGCTACGACCTGTACCTGAAGATGCTCGACGAAGCCGTGGCCGCGCTGTCCCGGGTAAGCCGGGACGAAGCGCCCGAGGTCTACCTGGAGCTCGAATATTCCGGGTTCATCCCGGACGCATACATCCCGGATCCCATGGAGAAGATGGAGGTTTACAAAAAGATCGCCGGTGTCTCCACGAACGAGGAGTTCGACAGGGTCTACAAGGAGGTCGAGGACCGTTTCGGGCCCGTGCCGGACGAAGTGCAGAGCGTGCTGGCACTCGCGGAGATACGCATCATCTGCCGGAGGCTCTTCATCACTTCTATAAAGGAAGAGAAAGGAACGCTCCGTGTCGAGTTCTCGAAGCTCTCCCGGGTCTCCGTGGACAGGATCGTGCGCATGGTCCGGGAAGGAGCGGGGACCGTGTCCCTGGATCCCCGCAGGCCGAACTTCCTCCTGCTGAAGACCGGCGCCATCGGGCTGCGGGAGAAGTCCGAGTTCCTCAAGGACCGCCTGGCGGTGCTGGTAAGCTAGAGCTCACATGGGGTGTTGCAGGACTGGCGTATTTGAGGGTGAGGGAATCGGAGAGATATGGGTCCATCAAGAGAGAGTGCTTCACGAACTGTGATTCCGATGTCAAAGCACCGGCCATTGCTGCTCAACGCTCGGCAGAAAGTTCAATTCCTCATAATTATTAAAAAGAGTTTTTAAGAAGTTGTTGACAGAATCCACTCTCTGGCACATAATCCTGCCGAGCTCAGAGGCATGA
>JBKQPS010000210.1:0-4222 GCA_052144915.1 Spirochaetia bacterium
TTATGGCGTATTCACGGGAAGTTGATCGCCGAGGGTGCCCGAGTCCAGATGAGAGTCGCGACATCAGCGCTCATCCTTCCGCGTGCCTTTGAACTGGCTCATGTAGAGGCGGTGATAGAAGCCGTGCAGGGCAAGCAGCTCCTTGTGCGTTCCTCGCTCGATGATCCTGCCTCCGTCGATTACCAGCACCTCGTCGGCGTCACGGATTGTGCTCAACCGGTGGGCAATGACGAAACTCGTGCGGCCTTTCATCAGGCGCTGCAACGCCTCGTGGATGCGCGCCTCGGTGCGCGTGTCCACGGAGCTTGTGGCCTCGTCGAGGATGAGAATGCGCGGATCGGCAAGGACCGCGCGTGCAATGGCGAGGAGTTGGCGTTGTCCCTGACTCAAGTTCCCCGCGCGTTCGGAGAGCCGGGTCGCGTAACCGGCGGGCAGGCGATGGATAAACTGCTCAGCATTCGCGAGGGTCGCGGCGGCAACGCATTCTTCATCGGTGGCGCTTAGCCGTCCGTAGCGAATGTTTTCCATCACTGAATCGCTGAAGAGGAATGTATCCTGCAGGACGATCCCGAGCTGGCGTCGCAGTGCGTCGATTGACAGCTCCCGGATGTCTTTCCCGTCGATCTTGATGCAGCCCGCGAGGATGTCGTAAAACCGCGACAGTACGTTCACGATCGTGGTCTTTCCTGCACCCGTCGGCCCTACAAGAGCAATCGTTTGGCCGGGTCGGGCCGTCAAGGTGATGTCCTTGAGCACGAGGGTTCCGGGAACGTAGCCGAAGTCAACATGGGAGAACTCCACCTCACCAGAGATTCGCCCCGGATCGACCGAGCCGGGTGCGTCGGTCACTTCCGGTTTCTCGTCCAGGATCTGGAAGACACGCTCGGCTCCGGCGAGCGCGCTCTGAATGGTGTTGTACAGATCGGCGAGAGTGCGAAGGGGTTCGGCAAACCGCCGCGCGTACATGGCAAAGGCGGCGATGTTTCCCACGCTCACCAGGCCGCGGAGTGCGAGCCAGCCGCCGAAGCCCGCTACGAGCGCGATGTCGAAGTTGCTGAGAACGCCCATGAGCGGCGGCACAAGCATGGAGATGATCTGAACCTTGATCCCTACCTCCTGCACCCCCATGTTGGTCTTTTCGAACTCTGCGATGACGGCGTTCTCCTGGCCGTAGGCCTGCACAACATGCTCGCCGGTGAGTGTCTCCTCCATTACTCCGTTCATGACGCTGAGCCGGTTCTGCAGCTCGCGGAAGCCCCGGCGCGTGCGCCGCGCCACCGCCGTCGTCAGGATCACCATCAACGGCAACACAGTGACCGCTCCAAGGGCAAGGAGGGGATTAAGGGCGAACATCATCACGATCACCCCCACGAGAGTGAGGACGCCGCTCATCAACCCTGTTACGCTCTGCATCAGTGCGGTGTTGATCGCGTCGATGTCGTTTGTGAGACGGCTCATCAGTTCGCCATGAGGGCTGCGGTCGAAGAAGCCGAGCGAGAGCGACTGCATGTGCTCGAAAAGCTCCTGGCGAAGAGTGCGCAGAGCCTTCTGCGACACTACCTGCATGATGAGGTTTTCGCCCAACCCGGCGCCCCAGCTTGCCGCGTAGATCAGCGCGAGCAGGATCACCGTCCTCCCCATGCCTGCTAGGCTGCGGTGGATGATGAATGAATCAATGGCGTTGCACAGTAACCATGGGCCAAGAAGAGCGAACCCTGTGTTGGCCAGGGCCATGAAGAAGACGGCCACCAGAGACGAGGCGTACGGCCGAACGTAGTCTGTAAGGCGGTGTAGGGCGCCGCGGGGGTCTCGTGCCTTCTCGATCTTTCGGGAGCCGGGCATGGCAGGGCCCGTCCGGGACATCACCGCCGACTGTTCCGCGCGGAGGGACGAGCGGTCAGACATTGGCGGGCTCTCCGTCGGAGGGGCCTTCCCCCAGCTGGGACGCGTAGATCTCGCGGTAGATAGGGCTTCCTGCCATGAGCTCCGCGTGGGTGCCTTGGGCAGCCACCGTTCCCCGGTCCAGAACCACAATCCTGTCGGCGGCCAGGACCGTGCTGATCCGTTGCGCCACGATGAAGCTCGTGCGGTCCGCCATCAGCCTCTTGAGCGAATCCTGGATGCCCGACTCGGTTTCAAGGTCCACGGCGCTCGTACTATCATCCAGGATGAGGATCCGTGGCTGAACGAGGAGCGCTCGGGCGATCGCGATGCGCTGCTTCTGGCCGCCCGAGAGGTTGACCCCGCGCTGGCCGACCATCGTGTCGTAGCCAGCCGGAAAGTCGACGATGAAATCATGCGCGTGGGCCGCACGCGCTGCGGCAATCACCTCGTCTTCGGATGCCTGCGGCCTCCCGTAGCGGATGTTGTCCCTAATCGTTCCCGTAAACAGGATCGTCTCCTGCAGCGCGGTTCCTATCTGCGACCTCAGCGACTCTGTCGTCACCTCCCTGATGTCGATCCCGTCGACGGCGATCCTCCCCGCGCTCACATCGTAGAACCTCGGGATCAGGCTGACCATGCTGGACTTACCTGCGCCCGTGGCGCCTAGAATGGCGACGGTCTGACCCGGTTCCGCCACAAGGCTTATGTGAGAGAGCACGGGCTCTCCCTCCCGTCCGTTGTAGTGGAAGGTCACGTCTTCAAACGTCACCCTCCCGTTGATCCGACCGAGGGGCAGGGCCCCGGGACGGTCTCGGATCTCCGGCTCGTCTTCCAGCACTTCGAGGATCCGGGAGGCCGAAGCCTCAGCAGCGGAAACCTGCGAGACCATTGTCCCCATCATGGCCAAGGGATAGGTGGTTGTAATGAGATAGTTGATGAACGCCACTACCTCGCCGGGAGTGACCAGGCCACCGACGACTTCGTGACCTCCGAGCCAGATCACCGCCACCGTGCCCAGGTTGAGTACGAGGCCTATGCTAGGATTTAGAATAGAGAGGAATCGCAGTACCCGGATCAAAACTCCCAGCAACTCGGTGTTGGCCTTGTCGAAGCGGGCATTTTCGTGCTCCGTTCGGACAAAAGCCTTCACCACTCGAACTCCCGAAAGGTACTCCTGGAGGATCGTGTTCAACCGGTCCAGGCGGCGCTGCACCTCCATGAAAAGGGGACGCGAACGGGAAGTGAAGAAGACGATCATCCCCGTAGTGATGGGCAGGATGACGAGCATGATCAGGCCCAGCCTCCAGTTGGTGACGAACAGGAGCACAATGCTGCCGGCGAGGAGGAGGGGCGCCCGCGTGTACACGCGCAGGAAAAACATCACGATCTGTTGAACCTGGCTCACGTCGCTGGTGAGGCGCACCAGGAGGCGCCCCGTCTGCAAGCGGTCCTGGTTGCCAAAGGAAAGCCGCTGGATGTGACCAAAGGTCTCGCGACGAAGTGCGGCGGCGAACCGCTGCGACACGGCGACCGCGCAGGAGGCATTCCCGATCCCCAGGATGGCGCTTAGGAAGGTTGCGGCGACCATGATTCCGGCGGTGACGAGGACCATATGCAAGTCCTTCTGTGCGATGCCGTGATCGATGATCTGCTGCATGAGCCGGGGAATAGCGAGGTCGGTCACGATGCCCCCGAGGAGCATGACCATACCCGCGATGATGGTGTTTCGGTATGGCGCGACGAAGTGTAACATCTGCAGCAAGGATTTCATTTCGTGAGCGAGTTCTCCCTCGAATTTTCCTTGGACTTGAGGCTCTCTATGTTTTCAGGGTCCAGTTTCGTATGAAAGTCTTCATTCGGGATGGCAAGACGGACCCCTCTCTGCCCCTTAGCCCAGCTAAGGGGCGGCCTCATGACGCTAGCGCTGGTGACAGATGGAGAAATCTTCATCAGCGGGTCGTCACCTGCATCGCCCTACACCTTGCAATATCAGTCATTTCCGGTGCGGGCAGCTAAGCCCCGAATCGGCGTGCAGCCCAAGGCCAGTCTTGCCTCTTGCGTCGCCTTCGTGGCTTCCGACTTCCGCTCCTCGGTTTTCCTTCTCACCCCTAGCCTGCGCTGTTTCGCGGCTGAATAGATCGGACAATCAGAAGGGGCCGATCAGCTCGATGCAGCACCCCTGCAGCGACACTCCCATAGAAGAATGCAGGCAATCCGGTTCTTCCATGACTTGCCAGCGCGATGAGGTCGACTTTCTCCTGCACGGCCAGATCGATAATCGTCCCCACGACAGGACCGAGCGACACATGCACATGCGCTTCTATCCCTTTCTCTCGCA
>JBKQPS010000211.1:0-10634 GCA_052144915.1 Spirochaetia bacterium
ATGATCCGCCCGCTCTTGCCCTTGTCCCGCCCCGCGATGATCTTCACCGTGTCGTTCTTGCGGAGCTTGATCTTTCCCTGTGTTTCCATCCCCGGCATCCTCCTACAGCACTTCCGGAGCCAGCGAGACGATCTTCATGAAATCCTTCTCACGAAGCTCCCGTGCCACCGGACCGAAGATGCGCTTGCCCTTCGGGTTGTTGTTCGCGTCGATGACCACGCAGGCGTTGTCGTCGAACCGGATGAACGTGCCGTCGGGCCGGTGCAGCTCGTTGTGGGTGCGCACGACGACGGCCTTCTCGATTCCGCCCTTCTTGATGGCGGCGTTCGGCAGCGCGTCCTTCACCGCGACGACGATGATGTCGCCGATGCGCGCGTACTTGCGGCGCGTCCCCCCGAGGACCTTGATGCACTGCACGAGCTTCGCGCCGCTGTTGTCCGCGACGTTCAGGAGCGTTTTCATCTGTATCATGGCCGTTCCTCGCCTACTTCGCCTTCTCGACGATCTCCACCAGCCGCCAGCGCTTTTCCCTGCTGAGAGGCCGAGTCTCCACCACGCGCACCGTGTCCCCGATCCCGCACTCGTTCTTCTCGTCGTGCGCCTTGATCTTCTTCGTCCGGGTCAGGTACTTCTTGTACAGCCGGTGGAGCTTGCGCTGGTGTATCTCGACGACGATCGTCTTCTGCATCTTGTTGCTCACCACGCGGCCCTGGAGGACCTTCTGAACCTTCTTCTGCTCTTGCTCTTCCACGTGCAGCTCCTCGGTCACGATACTCGGCCACGGTACTCCGTGGCATTTGTCTGTGACATCCCTACTTCTTCCGGATACCCAGCTCGAACTCGTGGATGATCGTGGTCACGCGGGCGAGCTTCCGCCTCGCGGTCCGCTTGGACAGCGGGTTATCCACGTGCCCGATGATCTTGTTCGCGCAGATCTCGTTGTACTGCTTGCGGAGCTCTTCGCGCTTGGCGAGCAGCTCCGGGTACGTCAGCTCCTTGAATGAATCCTTCATCTCGCCTACTCCACGCTCGAGCGGATCAGGAACTTGGTCTTGATCGGCAGCTTGCTGCCGGCGCGCTTCATGGCCTCTTCCGCCATCTTCTGATCCACGCCGCCCAGCTCGAACATCACGGTGCCCGGCTTCACGGGGGCCACCCAGTATTCCGGGGCGCCCTTGCCTTTTCCCATGCGGGTTTCGGCGGGCTTCTTCGTGAAGGGCTTGTCCGGAAAGATGCGGATCCAGACCTTGCCGCCCCGCTTCACATGGCGCGTGATGGCGATGCGGCACGCCTCGATCTGCCGGTTGGTGATCCACTCCTTCTCCAGGGCAACCAGACCGAAGTCGCCGAATGATATCTCGGTGCAGCGGGTGGCGCGGCCCTTCATTTTCCCGCGCATCTGTTTTCGGAATTTCGTTCTCTTGGGGCTCAGCATGACCGGTTACTCCTGACCTCTGTCGCGGCCGCCGCGGTCGCGCCCGTCGCGGCCGTCGCGATCGTCACGACCCTCGCGGCCCCGGCGCACGAGGAGCCCGGCGTCGTCTTTCTTCGCCGGCCCATAGACCTCGCCGTTGAATATCCAGACCTTGATGCCGACGCACCCGAAGGTGGTGATGGCGGTCGCCGTGCCGTAGTCGATGTCGGCGCGAAAGGTGTGCAGCGGAATCCGCCCTTCCTTGAACTCCTCGCGCCGCGCCATTTCCGCCCCCGAGAGCCGGCCCGAGATCTTCACCTTGATCCCCTGCACGCCGGTCTTCATCGAGTTCAGGATGGCCATCTTGCAGGCCCGGCGGTAGGAGGCGCGGGCCTTGATCTGGCGCCCGATGTTTTCCGCCACGAGCTTCGCGTTCGTCTCAGGGCGCTTGATCTCCTTGATGCGAAGCTGGATCTTCTTGCCGATGCTCTTCTGCAGCTTCCCGCCCAGTTTCTCGATGTTCGCGCCCTTCGCGCCAATGAGTACGCCGGGGCGGCCGGTGTGGATGATCACCGTGACCCTCTGGGGGTGACGGATGATTTCCACTTCGGCGATGTCGGCGCCCTTGGTCTCCTCCGCGTCAAGGATGGTCTTGCGCAGGCGCAGGTCCTCGTGCAGCGTCGCCGCGTACAGCTTGGGATCCACGAACCAGCGGGACGACCAGGTCTTGTTGATGCCCAGCCGCAGCCCGATCGGGTTAACCTTCTGACCCATTCCCCACCTCTTTCGCACCGATCTCGTCGACGACAACCGAAATGTGGCAGGACCTCTTCAGGAGGCGGTCCGCGCGGCCCCTGCCGCGCGTCCACATCCTCTTCATGGTCGGCCCCACGTCGATGACCAGCTCCTTCACGTACAGCATCCCCTCGTCGAGGTTCTTGTTCTGCGCCAAGGCGTTGGCCGCCGCGGACTGGATGAGCTTCCTCAGGAGACGCGCCCCCTTGTGGGGAAGCACGTCGAGAAGAGCGATCGCTTCCACGTAGGGCTTGCGCCGGACATTGTCCGCGATCCGGCGCACCTTCGTCGCCGAGACGCGCTGGAAAGGCACGTTCGCCCGGTACCCGCTCGTGATCTTCCGCGGAGGCCTCTCCTTCTTGACGGGCTTGCTGCCAGGCTCGCGGGCCGTCGCGCCGCCGGAGGCGGATTTCGCGGTGTCGGAGGCGGATTTCGCGGTGTCGCTCATTTCTTCACCACCTTCTTGTCGGAGCCTGAATGCCCCCGGAAGATGCGGGTCGGCGCGAACTCACCCAGCTTGTGCCCCACGAGGTTCTCCGTGACGTACACGGGAACCCATGTCTTGCCGTTGTACACGGAGATCGTGTAGCCGACCATCTCGGGGATGATCGTGGAGGTCCGGGAGAAGGTCTTCACCATGCGCTTCTCGCCGCTCTTGTTCATGTCGACGACCTGCTTGTACAGGCTCTTCGCGATGAACGGTCCCTTCTTGATCGATCGTGACACGCCCGTTCCCCCCTATTTCCTTCTCTTCACGATGAAGCGGCTGGTCGTGTTGCGCTTCTTGCGCGTCTTGTAGCCCTTCGTGGGCTGTCCCCAGGGCGTCACCGGATGGCGTCCGCCTTTCGTCTTGCCCTCGCCGCCGCCATGCGGGTGATCGACAGGGTTCATCGCGGTCCCACGGACCTTCGGCCGCCTGCCCAGCCAGCGGCTGCGGCCGGCCTTGCCGAGGGACACGTTCATGTGATCCTTGTTGCCCAGCTCTCCGATGGTGGCGTAACAGCGGCCGTTGACCAGCCGCATCTCGCCCGAAGGAAGCCGCAGCGTGACGTAGTCTCCCTCTTTTGCCACCATCGTGGCGCTCGTCCCCGCGGACCTTGCCATCTGGCCGCCGCGCCCGAGGTTGAGTTCGATGTTGTGAATCTGCATCCCGAGAGGAACCTTCGCCAGGGGAAGAGCGTTGCCGACGTCGAAAGACGCGTTCGGTCCGCTCACAACGGTTTTCCCGACCTTGAGACCCTCTGGTGAGAGGATGTACCGCTTCTCCCCGTCCTTGTAGACGATGAGGGCGATGAGGGAGCTGCGGTTCGGGTCATACTCGATCGCGCTCACCCGGCCGGGGATGCCGAGCTTGTCGCGGCGGAAATCGATCTGCCGGTAGGCGCGCTTGTGGCCGCCGCCCTTTCGGCGGACGCTGATCCGGCCGCCGGCCCCACGGCCTGCGTTTTTCGGTTTTCCCCTGGTGAGGGCCTTCTCGGGGTGCTTCTTCGTCACCTCTTCGAAGGTGAGGCTTGTCTTGAAGCGCAGCCCGGGGGTGAGCGGCCTGTATTTCTTTATTGCCATTCGGTGCTCTCTGCCCTTTCCTTACACGCCTTCGAAGATGGCGATCTTCTCTTCCGGGGCGATCGTGATGATCGCTTTCTTCCACGACGCGGTGTAGCCGAGCTTGAAGCGGACCCTCTTGGGCTTTCGCGAAGTCCGCAGCACGTTGCACTTCAGGGGGTGCACGGCATACAGGCGGCGCACAGCGTCCATGATCTGATACTTGTTCGCCCGGGCATCCACCTTGAACACGTACTTGTGCGTTTCCCGCATGATGTTCGTCTTTTCGGTCACGACCGGCTCGATGATGATGCGCTCGATTGTCATGGCTGGCCTCCGGCGCCGTAGAACTCGTTCAGCTTCGTGGCGGCGGTCTCCAGCAGCAGGAGCTTCTGGCAGTAGAACAGGTCATGCGCCTGGAGCCTGTTGAAGCTGAGGAAGCTCAGCCAGGGCACGTTGCGCCCCGCGCGCTTCACCATGGCGTCGTCGTCCTTCAGGATGACGACCGTCCGCTCGCGCGCCGCGAGGTTCGACAGCATCGTGACCAGGTCCTTTGTCTTCCCGCTCTCCACCGTGAAGTCGGTGACGACGCGAAGCTTGTCTTCCCTGGCCTTCAACGAGAGGAGGGAGATCAGCGCAAGCCTCTTCACCTTGCGGGGAAGCGTGTAGCTGTAGTCCCGCTGGCGCGGCCCGAAGATCTTGCCGCCGCCCACCCAGACGGGGGAGCTTCTCTGCCCCGAGCGCGCACGCCCCGTGCCCTTCTGCTTCCAGGGCTTCTTGTTGCTGCTGTGCACCTCTCCGCGGTCCTTGATCTTCGCCGTGCCGAGCCTCTTGTTGGCCAGCTCGTTCCTGATCGCGTGGTAGATGGAGCCTTCGCTCACATCCCGCCCGAACACCGTATCGGAGAGCTCGATCTCCCGCACGGCGTTCCCGTCCAATCCGTAGACCTGTGTCTTCATCTATTGTCGCTCCTTGCGACTTTCCCCGCCCTACTTCTTCGAAGCCTTGAGCACGATGACCATACCGCCGCGCCGGCCGGGCACGGCGCCGTTGATCAGCAGCAGGCCCCTCTCCTTGTCCACCCGGAACAGGCGGAGATTCTGCACCGTGAGGCGCTCATTGCCCATGCGTCCGGGCATTTTCGAGCCCTTGACGATCTTGCGGAAGGCTCCCGTCCCGACCGAGCCCATTTCCCTGTGGAACTTCGATCCGTGGGCGCCGGGGCCGCCGGCGAACTTGTGCCGCCGCACCACGCCCTGGAACCCCTTCCCCTTCGTGGTGCCGCGCACGTCGACGTAGCGCACCCCTTCGAAGATCTCCACACCCAGGGATTCCCCGATGGCGCACTCCTTCTCGAAGTCCTTGAACTCCAGGAGGAAACGCTTCGGATCCGTCCCCTGCGGGAACTGACCGGCATAGGGCTTGCGGACCCGGGATTTCTTCAGGGTGTCTGCGCCGAGCACCATCGCCTGGTACCCATGCTTTTCCACCGTGCGTTCGCGCACAACCACGTTCGGCTCGACCTTGATCACGCTGACGGGGATGCGCATCCCCTCGTCGTTGAACAGCTGCGTCATGCCGATCTTTTTTCCTATGAGTGCGAGCATGCCAGGCCTCACTTCGGTGCGGTACTCCGCGCCATTCATTGCGGTGCGGTACTCCGCGCCATTCATTGCTTGATTTCGACGTCCACTCCGGCGGGAAGCTCGAGACGCATCAGGGCGTCCATGACCGCGGGCGTGGGCTCGAGAATATCGATGAGCCGCTTGTGGGTGCGCATCTCGAACTGCTCCCGCGACTTCTTGTGCACGTGCGGCGAACGCAGCACCGTGAACTTGTTGATCTTCATCGGCAGCGGGATGGGTCCCGAAACCCTCGACCCCGCCTTGAGCACGGTCTGGACGATGGACTTCGCGCTCTGATCGATGAGCTCGATGTCGAATCCCCGAAGCCGCACCCGAATCCTTTCCCTGGCCATTCTCTCACTCCGTCCCTTGTGGGCGCACCCGCGCGGCGCGGCGCCTTACTCGATGATATCCGTCACCTGTCCCGCGCCGACCGTCTTGCCGCCTTCCCGGATGGCGAACTGCAGCCCCTTGTCCATTGCGATCGGGTAGATCAGCTCCACCGCAAGGTCAGTCACGTGGTCTCCGGGCATGACCATCTGCTTTCCCTCTGGAAGCGCCACCGAGGCCGTGACATCGGTGGTGCGGAAGTAGAACTGCGGGCGGTAGCCGGTGAAGAACGGCGAGTGGCGCCCGCCCTCTTCCTTCGTCAGCGCCACGACAGTGCACTTGAACTTCTTGTGCGGCGTGATGCTGCCGGGTTTCGCCAGGACCTGCCCGCGTTCCACGTCGTTCTTTTCAATGCCGCGAAGAAGCGTGCCGATATTGTCCCCCGCCTGGCCTTCGTCCAGCAGCTTGTTGAACATTTCCACGCCGGTCACGACCGTCTTGCGGGTGTCCTTGATGCCGACGATCTCGCACTCGTCGCCGACGTGCACGACGCCGGTTCCGACTCTTCCCGTCACCACCGTGCCGCGGCCGGAGATGGAGAACACGTCCTCGATGGGCATCAGGAACGGCTTGTCCACGGGCCGGGGCGGGATGGGGAAGTACGCGTCCATCGTGTCCAGGAGCTGCTGGATGCACGCCGCGTTCTCGGGAACTTCGGGGTGCTCCATGGCCTTCAGGGCGGAGCCCTTCACGATGGGGATCGTGTCCCCGGGGAAGTTGTAGAACTTCAGCACGTCGCGGATTTCCACCTCGACGAGCTCGATGAGCTCCTTGTCATCCACCATGTCGATCTTGTTCAGGAACACGATGATGGCGGGCACGCCGACCTGACGCGCGAGGAGGATATGCTCGCGGGTCTGGGGCATGACGGAGTCGGGAGCGGAAACCACGAGGACCGCGCCGTCCATCTGGGCCGCGCCAGTGATCATGTTCTTGATGTAGTCCGCGTGTCCCGGGCAGTCGATATGGGCGTAGTGCCTCTTCTCGGACTGGTACTCGACGTGCCGCGTGTTGATGGTGATACCCCGCGCCTTTTCCTCGGGGGCGTTGTCGATGTCCTCGTACTTCATCAGCTTGTCGCCGTACTTCTTCGCGCAGTACATCGTGATCGCTGCCGTGAGCGTCGTCTTGCCATGGTCGATGTGACCGATGGTGCCCACGTTGATATTAGGATTCGACCGGACAAAATTCTCTTTCGCCATACAACTCCTCCTTGCACGCCGCGGTATCCCGCGAATTTGCCTCACGCCGCGGTATCCCGCGGACTTGGCACGCCGCGGAAATCCGCGGACTCGCGCCTTCCGCGGGCGTCCGCGCCACGGTAACCCGTGGATTCCCCGACGCTCGCGGCATATGTTTCCACACCGCCAGCAGTCCGCTGCTCGCGGCTTGTTTCCCACCCGGCGAGGACGCCTGCGGCGTCGGCGCGGGTATACAGATCCCGGGGCCTATCTCTTCTGCCCGCGGATCTTCTCGACCAGCTCTTCCTGGATCGATCGGGGGGTCTCTTGATAGTGGGAGAATTGCATGGTGTGTGAAGCGCGCCCCTTCGTCATCGAACGAAGCGACGTGACGTACCCGAACATGGAACGCAAGGGTACGAGGGCTTTCACCACCTTACTCCCAGGCCGATCTTCGATTCCCTCCACGTGGCCCATGCGTGCGCTGAAGTCCGAGATGACGTCCCCGAGGTGCTCCTCGGGGGTCGCGCACTCCACGGCCATGATCGGTTCAAGGATAGTCGGTTTGGCTTTTGCACAGCCCGACTTATATGCCATCGATGCCGCTACTTTGAAGGCCATCTCGCTGGAGTCCACGTCGTGCGAGGATCCGTCCAGCAGGGATGCGCGGAAGTCCACCATGGGGTAACCGGCCAGAACGCCGTTCTCCATTGCCTCCCGTATTCCCTTCTCGACCGCGGGCACATACTCCCGCGGCACGCGGCCGCCGATGACCTTGTTTTCAAAGACGAACCCCGTTCCTGGGGGAAGGGACTCGAAGCTCATGATCACGTGTCCGTACGCCCCGTGACCTCCGGTCTGCTTGATGAACTTGCCCTCCGCCTCGGAGTTGCCCTTGATCGTCTCCCGATAGGCAACCTCGGGTCTTCCGACGTTGGCCGCCACGCTGAACTCGCGGAACATCCTTTCCACGAGGACCTCGAGGTGCAGCTCGCCCATCCCGCGGATGATCGTCTGCCCGGTCTCCTTGTCGAACTTCACCTTGAAGGTCGGGTCCTCCTCGGAGAGCTTGTGCAGGGCCGAGGAGAGCTTCTCCTCGTCGTCCCCGGTCTTCGGCTCGATGGAGACGGAAACAACCGGGTCGGGGAAGACCATGGATTCAAGAATCACCTGGTTTTCCTCGTCGCAGAGCGTGTCGCCCGTCGTGGTCTTCTTCAGGCCCACGGCCGCGGCGATATCGCCGGAGTAGACCGCCTTGATCTCCTCCCGCTCGTTCGCGTGCATCCTCAGTATCCTCGTCACCCGCTCGCGGCGGTCCGCCGTCGAGTTGTAGATGTAGGATCCGGATTGCAGCGTGCCCGAATAGACGCGGAAGAAGGTCAGCTTGCCCACGAAAGGGTCCGTCATGATCTTGAAGGCAAGCGCCGCGAAAGGCTCGCTGTCCTCGTGCTTCCGCTGGATGTAGTCCCCGGTGCTGGGCACCGTCCCCATGGTCGGCGGGACATCCGCCGGTGAGGGAAGGTAATCCACGACCGAGTCCAGCAGGCTCTGGATGCCCTTGTTCTTGAAGGCTGTCCCGCAGACGACCGGAAAGATTTTTCCCTGCACCGTTGCCGCGCGGATGGCGGCGCGGACCGCATCCTGCGCGATTTCCGTCCCGTCCACGTACGCCTGCATCAGCGCATCGTCCGTCTCCGCCAGCTTTTCCACCAGGTGCGCGCGCGCGGCACCCGCCCGCGCGACGAGGTCCGCGGGGATCTCGACTTCGCGGAACTGCGCGCCCAGGACGTCCTCGTCCCAGATCAGCGCCTTCATGGTGACAAGGTCCACCAGCCCGGAAAAGTCTGCCTCCTTGCCGATGGGAACCTGGATCGGCACGGCGTTCGCCCCGAGCTTGCCGTGCATCTCCTGCACGACCTCGTCGAACCGCGCTCCGACCCTGTCCATTTTGTTGATGAACGCCACGCGGGGCACGTTGTAGCGGTTTGCCTGCTTCCAGACAGTTTCGCTCTGGGGTTCCACACCCTCGACGGCGGAGAACACCCCGATTGCTCCGTCCAACACTCTCAAAGAACGTTCCACCTCGACTGTGAAGTCGACGTGTCCCGGCGTGTCGATGATATTCACCTGCACGCCGCGCCATTCGCAGAAGGTCGCGGCCGCCGTGATGGTGATGCCGCGTTCCTTCTCGAGGTCCATCCAGTCCATCTTGGCTTCGCCGTCGTGGACCTCGCCGATCCTATGTGTCCTGCCGGTATAGTACAAAATTCTCTCTGTCGTCGTCGTCTTACCGGCGTCAATATGGGCCATGATCCCAATATTGCGTATCGACGACAGGGCAAACCGCGATTCCATATGTCGGGCCCTCGAACCGCTTTACCAGCGGTAGTGGGCAAAAGCCTTGTTCGCCTCCGCCATCTTGTGCGTGTCTTCTTTTTTCTTTATCGCCGACCCCGTGTTGTTGAACGCGTCGATCAGCTCTGCCGCAAGCTTTTCTCCCATGGAGCGGCCGTGGCGGCTTCGCGAATACCCGATGATCCAGCGCATTGCCAGCGCGTCTCGCCGCTCTTCACGGATCTCCACGGGCACCTGGAGGGTCGCACCTCCCACCCTCCGGGACTTGACCTCGACGACGGGCTTCACGTTCTCCAGAGCCTTCTGGAACACTTCGACGGGCTCCTTGCCCGAAACCTTCTGCGAGATGATGTCCAGCGCGTCGTAGATGCTTCCGTAGGAAATGCTCTTCTTGCCCTGCTCCATCATGCGCGCGACAAATTTCCCGATTATGGGATTCTTGAACTTGGGATCGAGAATCACCCTCTTTTTCCGAATCAGCTGCCCACGCGGCATCTTTCTTCCTTTTCCTTACACCGCGGTATTCCGCGGATCAGTGTTCATGCTTTCGGCCGCTTCGTGCCGTATTTCGACCGCGCCTTCTTGCGATCCTCCACCCCGAGGGTATCCTTGGCCCCGCGGATGATGTGATAACGAACGCCGGGGAGGTCCTTCACCCTGCCGCCCCTGATGAGCACCACCGAGTGCTCCTGGAGATTGTGGCCGATTCCGGGGATGTATGCGGTGACGTCAATTCCGTTCGTGAGCCTGACGCGCGCGACTTTCCGGAGGGCCGAGTTCGGCTTTTTGGGCGTGACTGTCATCACGCGCGTACACACTCCCCGTTTCTGGGGGCAGTTCTGGAGGGCCGGGGCTTTCGTCTTCTTGCGAGCTGCCTTCCTGCCCATCCGCACAAGCTGATTGATCGTCGGCATAAACCGTTGTTGCTCCCCCTCGGCCACGGTACCCCGTGGCATTACCTCGGCCACGGGTACGCCATGGCACTTTGCGCCCGCCACGGTGCTCCGCTACGTTTCAGCGGCATTCGGAACCGTGCCTATCTGGTATCCTGTGCTGAAATTTCGTCTGCGTCGGACTCAGGACACGCGAAGAAAGACGATAATCTTCAGCAAAAAAAAAGTCAACCCCTCCACGATGCCTCTTTCGGGGTTTGCTCGAGATAGTTGCAGACATCCCTACCCTGTCGCGCCGGATACATCGTCCGCCGCTCCGCTGGCCGCACCCCCCCGGTCTCGGTACGCAGCCACGGTACTCCGTGGAATTTGTCCGTGACATTACCGGTCACGGTACTCCGTCACACCGCCCCGCAAGGGGCTGGGTCGGCCAAGGTCG
>JBKQPS010000212.1:0-14164 GCA_052144915.1 Spirochaetia bacterium
CTCCTGGGCATGCGCGCCTATCTCCTGGGACTGCGGGGACTCCGTGACGAAGCAATACGGGAGCTGCACCAGCTCACACGGGGCCAGAAATCCCTGGAGGAAGACCCCCGCGCCGCATGGTTCAACTACCTCTATTCCCAGGTGCTCCCCGAAACAGCGTCCGAAGAGGTCGACGACAAGGTGACCGTCCTCAGCAAGAGCCTCAAGACCCTGCAGGAGCGCGCGAGCCGGATCGATGCGCCCGCGGAACGCAGCTCGTTTCTCTGGCGCAATCGCTGGAACCGCATGATCATGGAAGAGGCCCGCCTCAGAAAGCTCGTGTAGGCGCCGCTCGAACCGGCGCGGACATTGACGTCTCTCTTCAAATGCCGCTATACTGAACAGGGCTCGTCATTGCCTTGGGAGGGGAACGATGGCCGAACAGCTCATTGTCAAGAATTTGCCCTTTATCAAGGTGCTTCCTGCCTGGGCACAGGAAATGTCCTACAAATACTGCTCGAAAACCGCCAATCTCTATCTCCTGTCCGGGAATATCCGCGATTTCCTGCCTCACAAGATGAAGGAGGGAGAGTTCAATTTCGCGAAGATCCAGGACTACGTGTCCGAGGTCCTGTTCGGAAATCGCGACATCATCGTGTTCTACGACCGCTCTTCCGGGGTGAGCTTCTGCAAGCCCGAGATGAAACGGGACTACCTGGCAAAAATGAAACAGCTTTCGCCCAAGGCGACCCCCGGCAGCCTTCTCTCGCGCAACCCCGTGCGGGCTCTCACGCAGCTGGAGAAATACTTCTATGCCAATATCACCCACAGCAAGAGAATCGTCCTGATCATCGACTATTCCGAGACCGTGGTGCCCAACACCGACATCTCCCGATACACCGACGAGGACCGCTACTGCCTCGTGACCTTGAACCGCTGGGCCAACGACCCCATCTTCACCCAGGGCGACGTGTCGATCATTCTTCTCACCGAGAATCTCGCGGATCTGAATCCGACCATCGTGCGGTCGCCCAGCGCGATCAAGGTGAACATTCCCATTCCCGACGAGAAGGTGCGAGAGAGTTTCCTCCACTCCCTGGACCGCGGCGGCAAGCTGCTCCTCGAGGGTTCTCTCACGATCCCCGAGTTCGCGGGGATCACGAGCGGACTGAACCTGGTGAATCTGAACCAGCTTTCCGCGGAGAGCTACCAGGAGGACCGGGAGATCAGCCTCGACTACCTGAAGCAGAAGAAGAAGCAGATCATCGAGGCGGAAGCCGTCGGCCTGCTGGAGTTCATCGAGAGCGAGCACGATCTCTCCGCCGTCTCGGGCCACGACTTTGTGAAGAAGCGTTTCCGCAGCGCCGCCAAGGCGATCCGGGAGAGCCGCTTCGACGTCCTGCCGATGGGATACCTGATCGCCGGCCCCGTGGGCACGGGGAAGAGCTTCATGGTGGCGGCGTTCACGGGAGAAATCGGCATCCCCATCGTGAAGTTCCGCAATTTCCGTTCGAAGTGGCAGGGCGTCACGGAGAGCAACCTGGAGAAGATCCTCAATATCCTCAAGGCAATGGCGCCGGTCGGAGTAATGATCGACGAGGCTGACGCCTTCCTGGGCGACAGGAACCAGGATGGAGATTCCGGAACCAGCAACAGGATTTTTGCCCAGATAGCCTCGTTCATGGGCAACACGGAATACCGGGGCAAGATCATCTGGTTCCTCATCACCTGCCGGCCCGATCTCCTTCCCATCGACTTGAAGCGGCAGGGGAGGGCGGAAGAGCACCTCGCGCTCTTCTATCCCGAGACCATCGACGAAAAGGAGGACCTCTTCTCCACCCTGGTGAAGAAACTGCAGCTGCGAATGCAGAAGACGAACGTCGCGGAGCTTTTCCGGCGCTACAAGTACGAGTTCTCGGGGGCGGACCTGGAGTCGGTGCTGATCCGCGCGAAGTTCCTCTCCGCGATGAACAACCATGTCTTCGTGACGAAAGGCGACCTGGAAGAGACCATCCAGGATTTCATGCCCCCCGCCTATCCGCACGAGATCGAGCTGCAGAACCTCGTGGCGGTGCTGGAATGCACGAGCCGCGAAATGGTGCCCCGCCGTTTCCACGACATGAGCCGCGACAAGCTGGTGACCGAAATCAAGCAGCTGAAGGTCCTTCTGCACGAGAGGGAGTGAGACCGCCGCCCTCGTGTTGACCTTGTCCCCGACTCACGTACAATTACTGCGCGCTTTATCCGATCCCGGGCCGATACTAGCGGTGAAAGGTGGACCTGGCAGTGGCGTCGCGGAAAGTGAAGACCGAGCGAAAAACGCGTGAGACCGAAATTTCCCTTACCCTGGACCCGGACGTTGCCGCCGAGCCGGCCGTCCGCACCGGCATTCCATTCTTCGACCACATGCTCATCAGCATGTCCTTTCATGGCAGGTTCTCGCTGTCGGTGGAGGGGCGGGGGGATCTCGACGTTGATCCCCACCACCTCGTGGAGGACGTGGGCCTCGTCCTCGGGCAGGCCTTTTTCACGGTCCTCGAGGCGTCGGGATCCGTGGCCAGGTTCGGACATGCGGTCGTTGCCATGGACGAGGCGCTTTCCGAGGTGACAATCGACGTCTGCGGGCGGCCGACGCTCTCCCTGCACGCCGCGTTTCCGCAGCCGGCCGTGGGAACGTTCGACCTGTCGCTCCTGCGCGAGTTTTTCGCCGGCCTCGCTTCCCAGGCGCGCATCAGCCTCCACGTTGACCTCCGTAGGGGGGAGAACAGCCACCACATGGCCGAGTCCGCGTTCAAGGCTCTTGGCCGCGCGCTGAAGCAGGCCTACGCGCCCGGCGGCCAGGAGATGTCATCGAAAGGCCGCATCGGATAGACCTCCGTCGAAGTAGGGCAATGGCGGAGCAGTCGAGGTATTTACTCTCTCGTTTGATTCAAGTATCTTGATCTAGAAGGTCGGGATGAGCACACAGGACATCCTGAAAAAGTTGCCTGCGGGCGGATTTCTGAAAATATCTGCTGAACGCACGGCACCCCTGACACGCGAAAAGAGGGCTGCGCTCATTCGGAAGGGCAACGAGTTGTACAACAAGGGAGAGCTGGCGCTCGCGCAGAGAATTTTCGTGACCACCAAGTATTCCGACGGCCTCATCCGAATCGGTGACAAGCTGCGGAAAATGGGAAATCCCCTCGAAGCTCTCAAGCTGTACTGGCTCGCGCCCGCCCCTGACCGCACCGCGGCAGTCGTCGAGCAGATCGCGCAAGTAATGAAACATTGGCTGGCAGAAGGGAAAACGGAATTGCATGAGCAGTGAAGAAAAAGTACCGGAACACGTTCCGGTTTCGATATCGGAGCTCTCCAAGAGAGGATACCAGCTCCTCAAGGAGGACCACATCGCCGAGGCGGAGGAGAACTTCCGCCGGATCATCGAGGTAGAGCCACAGAACAACTACGCCCTGGTGGGAATGGGGGACGCGGCGCGCAAGCGCAAGTCCTACCACGAGGCCATCCGCTACTACGAGGAGTGCCTCGGTTACCACGTCGGCAACAAGTACGCCCTCGTGGGGCTGGCGGACAGCTACCGGTCGCTCAAGCAGTTCCACCGCGCCATCGAGATCTGGGAAAAGTACCTCGCGCAGGGTGACAGCGACGTCACCGTCCTCACCCGTATCGCGGATGCCTATCGGAAGGTGCTGGACTTCAGCAGGTCGAAGGAGATCTATCACAAGATCCTGGAAATAGATCCCGGCAATCCCTATGCCCTCACGGGGCTCGGTTACCTTCATTTCGACCTCAAGGAGTACCGGGAAGCTCTCACCTACTGGGAGCGAATGCACGAAAAGGACCCGAAAAACATCTGGGTGCTCACGTCCATCGGCAACTGCTACCGCAAGCTGAAGACATACGAGAAGGGGATCCCCTACTTCAAGAAGGCGCTGGACATCCAGGTGAACAACTTCTACGCCCTGTTCGGCTTGGCGGACTGCTATCGGGGAATGAACGACCCCCAGGAATCGCTCTTCTATTGGCAGAAGATCCTTGACGCGGACCCGGACAACAAGGTAATCCTCACGCGCATCGGGGACTCCTACCGCGCGATGAACCAGCTCGACACGGCCCGCGACTATTACAGCAAGGCACTGAACATCGAGTTCGACAGCTACGCGGTGCTGGGGCTCGCCCTGATCAACAAGGAAAAAGGCAACTACCTGGAGGCAATCGAGAGCCTTTCGGGTCTCCTTGTCAACGACGCGAAGAACCCGCGGCTGTACATCGAGATCGCCCAGAGCTGGCTGGCGCTTGACAAGAGGGACAAGGCCCTGGAAGTGCTCACGCGCGCGCAGCGGATGGGAATCAAGAACCTCGGAATCGCCGAACTCCTGGAAAAACTGCAGAAAGGCGGAGCCTAGCCATGGAGGGCGAGCTCCGCCGAGTCCAGGGATGGACGAAAGGCGGAGCCTAAGACATGGATGTCGAGGGCGAGCGAGTGCAGGGATGCCTCGGGCGGCAGCTGACCCAGCGACGCCGGAGGCGGCGCGCAGGGCAGCGAGAGCCCACGGAAGCGAGCCCGTAGCCAGGGAACCCGTGCTACTCCAGCACCGCCCGGATGCGCCGCACGCCGGCGGACGATGACTGCTCCTTCTGGATGACGAACTTTCCCAGGGTTCCTGTTCTCTCCACGTGCGGCCCGCCGCAGACTTCCTTCGAGAAATCGCCGATCGTGTAGACCTTCACCTTCTCCGCGTACTTCTCCCCGAAAAGGGCGATGGCACCGGCGGCCCGGGCCTGTTCCAGCGTCATGATCTCCATGCTCACCGGAAGGTCCCGCGCTATTTGCTCATTCACGATGGCCTCGGTCTTCCGCACTTCCTCCTCCGTCATCGGCTTCAGGTGGACGAAGTCGAAACGCAGCCGCTCCACCGTGATGTTGGAGCCTTTCTGCGCGACGTGGGGCCCCAGCACGGTGCGCAAGGCCTGGTGCAGGAGGTGGGTGGCCGTGTGCAGCCTTGTCGTCATTTCCGAATGGTCCGCGAGGCCGCCCTTGAAGATCTTTTCCGCGCCGGCTTTCGACAACTCCTGGTGCTTTTCGAACGCCTCCTCGAATCCCTTCCGGTCAACCGTCATCCCGTGCTCGCGCGCGAGCTCCTCGGTGATCTCGATGGGAAACCCGTACGTGTCGTACAGCCGGAATGCAACGCGGCCGGGGATGACTTTCTGCGGATTCTTCACGAGATCGGGCAGGAGCTTTTCGAACTCGCGCTCCCCCTTCTGCAGGGTATCGGAGAAACGCTCTTCCTCCAGGGTGAGCTCCGCCGCGATCATCCCGACGCGTTCCCGAAGCTCGGGATAGAAATCTTCGTAGATCGCGACGAACTTCTCCGAGAGCGGACCCAGGAAGCCTCCCTCCATCCCGATCTTGCGGGAGTGGCGGATGGCCCGGCGGATGAGCCGCCTCAGGATGTAGCCCTGGCCGAGGTTGGAGGGCTTCACGCCCCGGTCATCGCCGATGATGAAGACCGAGGAACGCAGGTGATCCGCGATGATCCTGAATGACGTATCAGTCCCCAGCCCCGCGCCGTAGCGCGTGCCGGAAATGACCTGCAGGCGCTCGATCACGGGCCAGAAAAGCTCCGTCTCGAACACGCTTTTCTTGCCCTGGATCATGGCGAGCGTGCGGTCCACTCCCATCCCGGTGTCCACCGTCTTCTGTGCGAGCGGAAGATAGCTGCCATCCGCCGTCTTGTTGTACTGCATGAAGACGTCGTTCCAGACCTCGATGTACTTTCCGCAGTGGCAGCCGGGTTTGCAGTCCGGTCCGCAGGCGGGAAGGAGGGTGTCGATGAACATCTCCGTGTCCGGCCCGCACGGACCCGTCTGGCCCGCCGGACCCCACCAGTTGTCCTTGCGGCCGAGGAAATGGATGCGGCGCTCGGGGATGCCGCACGATTTCCAGCACTCCGCCGCTTCGTTGTCGGGCGGAACTTCCTTGTCACCTGCGAAGACGGTCACGGAGAGCAGGTCAGCGGAAAACCCGAGCCATTTCGACGATGTGAGGAACTCGTAGCTGAAGGCGATGGCGTCCTTCTTGAAGTAATCCCCGAGAGACCAGTTGCCGAGCATCTCGAAGAAGGTGAGATGCGCCGTGTCCCCGACCTCGTCGATGTCGTCCGTGCGCATGCATTTCTGGCAGTCCACCAGGCGCTTTCCCGCCGGGTGCGGTTCCCCGAGGATGTAGGGAACGAGGGGATGCATGCCGGCGGTCGTGAAGAGAACCGTCGGGTCATTTTCCGGAATCAAGGATTTTCCCGAAATCTCGGCGTGACCTTTGCCCTTGAAAAAATCGATGTACATGCGCCTCAACTCGCTGCCCGTCATGCCCCCCACGGTACGGGGAGGGGAAGGGGATGTCAATGGGAGTCGGGAAAATGGTAGAAATGTGTTCCGAGCTCAATCGATGAAGCGCCAGAAGAGTCTCACCATTGCCAGCTATGTCACCATCTACATCGTGTGGGGGTCCACCTATTTCTTCATCCGGCAGTCCGTGCTCACCATTCCCCCGGTGTGGGTAATGGCCATCCGCTGGCTGATCGGCGGCGGCCTGCTGCTGGGCTTCTCCGCCGCGCGCGGCGGCCTGAGACGACTCCCGTCCGCGCGCAACATCCTCGCGTCGATCGTGCTGGGGATACTGCTCATACTCCTCGGCAACGGGGGAATCACCGTCGCGGAAATGCATGTGGACAGCTACATCGCCGCGCTGCTCGCATCGTCCACGCTGATCATCGTGGCGCTGCTCGATTCTCTCCTGCTTCGCAAGCATCTCACCGCGACGCGGGTGCTCGGGGTCGTTTTTGGATTTGTCGGCGTCGCCATCCTGCTGTACAACGGTCACTCCCTGGCGGCGAGCCTGAATCCGTCGGTCCTCATCGGGCTGGGCGGCGTCCTGTGCTGGGGACTGGCGACCAGCCTGGGACACCGATTTCCGGTAAGCGGGGACAACACGGTGAACAGCGGGATCCAGATGCTTTTCGTCGGCGTCGTGAGCCTCATCGCCGGCCTGGCAATTGGACCGTCGCCCCGGGTCGTCCTGGAGGCGGCCTCCGCGATATCACTGGTCGGCGTGCTGTACCTCGGGGTCATCGGATCCCTCGCATTCAGCGCCTACACCTACCTCGTGGCGGTAGAACCGGCGGAGAGAGTCGTCAGCTACGCGCTCGTGAACCCGCTCATTGCGCTCGTGCTCGGCCTGTGGCTTGCATCGGAGTCTCCCACGCCGTACCTCGCCGTCGGCGTCGCGCTCGCGCTCGTCGGCCTGGCGTTCATGTTCTATGGCGAAAGGCTGCTGGGGTGGCTGCGCACGAAGGCTCGCACATCGGACTGAGGCCCGGCGCGCCGCTTGTCCGGCGGGCCCTGCTGCTCATCGGCATTCCCTCACTGCTGACCGCCGTGCTCCTGTCTCTGCCCATGCCGGAGCTGGACGCGTTTCTTTCCGACCCCGCCGGGACGAGCATCACCGACAGATCAGGCACGCTCTTCTCCCTCGTGCCCGGGCCCGGAGGGGCATTCCAGATGCGCGCCGGCCTGGCGGGGATAACGGCGGCGTGCGCGGAGATATTCGTGAGGCTCGAGGACTCGCGCTTCCGGCTGCACCCCGGCGTGGACCCGATCGCCGTCCTGCGCGCGGTGGCCGATCGGGCCGCCTCCCGGACAGCGCGCTCGGGTGCGTCCACGATCACGATGCAGCTTGCCCGGCTGGTCGAACCCCGGGCGCGCAGCGTTCCCGGGAAGATTGTCGAGGTGTGGGGGGCGCTTCGAATCGAAAGCCGCCTCACCAAGGACCAGATCCTCGCCGCATACCTGGACACCGTTCCTTTCGGGAGAAACACGAGGGGCGTTGGCGCAGCGGCGTGGACGTACTTCGGCACCGACCTCGGGCGCCTGACGCGCGCGCAGCTCCTGGTGCTCGCCATCATCCCGAGAAATCCCACCGTCTATGATCCCTTCCTGCACCCCGAACGAATCGTCGCCGCCGCGCGCGCGCTGGACGCCCGGGCGCGCCTGGAAATTCCTTCCGGGGAAATCGAGTCCGCCGTGAGCGCAGTCCGCAGCGCGCGCCCCCCCGCCGATGCCCCGCATTTTTCCCGGTTCGTGCAGGGTGAGCTGCTCGCGGGAAGGCTCCATGCCCGGGCGGGGACGCTTCGAACGACCCTCGACCTGGACCTCAACCACGCCATCGAAGCGCGCCTCCGGTTCGTCATTTCCCGCTACGACGCCGCCCGCGTGACCAACGCCGCGGTCATCGCCATCGACAATTCCACGGGAGCGGTCATCGGGTGGGTGGGGTCTCGCGACTTCTCCGACGCGGAGCATTCGGGCCAGATCGACGGGGCGCTCATCCGCCGGCAGAGCGCCTCGACGCTCAAGCCCTTCCTGTACGCGCGCGCGATCGAGAAAGGGTGGACCGCGGCCACGCTGCTTCCCGACGTGCCGGTGATCTTCGGCGCGGCGGACGAGGAGTCCTATCGGCCCCAGAACTTCGACAAGAGGAGCCACGGGGTGGTGCGATTGCGCACCGCGCTCGCCAGCTCCCTGAACGTGCCGGCCGTCTACACGTTGTCCCGGCTGGGTGTGCCCGATTTCCTGCGGACGCTGGACAGCCTGGGCTTCTCGACGCCGCGCGACGCCGCGGCGCGCTACGGCCTGGGCTTGGCGATCGGCAACGCCGAGATTTCCCTCGTGGAGCTCGTCCATGCGTTCAGCGTCTTCCCCCGCGGGGGGACGCTGGGGGATCTCGTCCTGGAGGAAGGGTCCCGCCCGGCAGCCCGTCGGGTGTTCGACCCGTTCTCCGCGTGGATGATCTGCAACATCCTTTCCGACCCCTCGGCCCGTGCGACAGGTTTCGGGACCCGGACGTTTTTTCGCACGAACGTCCCCGCGATGTTCAAGTCCGGCACGTCCAGCGAGTTCACCAACCTCTGGTGCATTGGAGCGACCACGCGCTTCACGGTCGGGGCATGGGCGGGGAACTTCGACGGCAGGGCGGTGATCGACAAGACGGGAAGCATCGTGCCGGCACAGATCGTGTCGGATATTCTCAACCTCCTTTCCGATGCCCACCCGCTGCCGCCCTCCGCGCGGGAGTTCACCGCCCCGGATCGCGTGATCCCGGCACGAATCTGCACCGTCACCGGGCTCAGCGCAACGCCGTTCTGCGACTCGACGCGAACGGAGTACTTCCGCAGCCCGGCCGAGGTGCCGCCTCCCTGCGGGTATCACGCCAACCCGTTCACCGGGGGCGCACCGCTCCTCGACAGTCTCCTGTCGGGAAGCGAGGCGGTGCGGATCCTTTTTCCCGTGAACGGGCAGGTCTTCTATCTTGACGAGACGCTGCGCGCCGGCACCCAGGCCATCCCCGTTTCCATTGCGGCGCGGCACGAGGGCGACGTGAGGGTGATCGTTGACGGACGACGAATTTCCCCCGGGCCGCAGCTGTCCCAGGTCAGCGTCCCGCTCACGCGGGGAACCCACACGGTCATCGCCGAGGCGGCGGACGGGAGTGACCGTGTTCGCGTGGAAGTGAGGTGAGGGGTGCGCGAAGCGCATGCGCCGGAATTCTATTCGGTGGGCGAGCGCTCGGTCCTCCTGCGCGTCAGGGCGAAGCCGCGCGCCCGGGAGGACGGCGTGGCAGGCGTGCGGGCGGGGGAGCTCGTGGTCGCGGTTCGCGCGCCTGCGGAGAAGGGAAAGGCGAACGCGGAAGTCATCCGGGTCGTCGCCCGCGCTCTCGGCCTGCCCCGGGAAAGTGTCGTGTTGAAATCCGGCGGCTCGTCCCCCCACAAGGTATTCAACGTCCCGCGGGAGGCTGTCGCCGCACTTCAGAAGCTTTCCGAGCGTTGAAGGTCGGCGGACGGAGACGACCGACCGGGAACCGCGGGGTGCCGCGGGGCGGCGGCCCCGGATCCCCCTACTTTTTCCTGAACGCGATGCCGTCGGTCCCCTTGTCGATCGTCACGCTGCTGCCGTCGGCGATCTCGCCGGCGAGCACCAGCCTCGCGAGGGGATTCTGCACGAGGTTCTGAATCGTCCTCTTCAACGGCCGGGCCCCGTAGAGCGGATCGTAGCCGGTTTCCGCCAGGTACGCCCGCGCCTTCGGCGTGGCCTCCAGGGTGATCTTCTTCTCCCGGAGCCTTTTCTTCAGCAGCTCCAGCTGGAGATCCACGATCTTCAGGATCTCCGGCTTGCCCAGCCGGTTGAAGAATATCGTCTCGTCGATCCGGTTGAGGAACTCCGGCTTGAATGTCACCTTCAGCAGGGCGTTGATCGCCTCCTTGACGTCGTCGATCTTCGCGGCATTCTGGATGAGGTCTCCGCCGATGTTGCTCGTCATGATGATGAGGCAGTTGCGGAAGTCCACCACTCGGCCCTGCCCGTCGGTGAGGCGTCCCTCGTCCAGCAGCTGCAGCAGGGCGTTGAACACGTCCGGGTGCGCCTTCTCCACTTCGTCGAAGAGAACGACCGAATACGGGCGCCGCCGCACGGCCTCGGTCAGCTGCCCCCCCTCCTCGTAGCCGACGTAGCCCGGGGGCGCGCCGATGAGACGCGAGACGCTGTGCTTTTCCATGTATTCGCTCATGTCGATGCGCGTGATGGCCTTCTCGTCGCTGAAGAGGAAATCGGCGAGCGTCTTGGCGAGCTCCGTTTTTCCCACGCCGGTGGGCCCAAGGAAGAGGAATGTGCCCATGGGACGCGCAATATCGGAGAGCCCGGACTTGTTCCTGCGGATTGCGTCGGCCACCGCCGCGATGGCCTCCTTCTGTCCGACCACGCGTTTGCCGAGAATATCCTCCAACGTGAGGAGCTTGTTCTTTTCCGAGGCGAGCATCTTGGAGACCGGGATGCCCGTCCAATGCGAGACGATCCGGGCGATGTCCTCCTCCGAGACCTCTTCCCGCAGCAGGCGCGTCTCTCCGTGCAGTTTCTCCAGCTCCGCGCTCCTTGCGTCGATCTGGCGCTGCACCTCGGGGAGCCGTCCGTGCTTGATCTCCGCCGCCTTGGAAAGATTTCCCTCCCGCTCGTAGCGGGTCTCTTCCATTGACAATTCTTCCAGGCTCACTTTCAGCTTCCGGATCTGCTCGATGATCCCCTTCTCGTTCTGCCACTGCAGCTTCATCGCGTCCCGCGTGGCGCCGATCTCGGCAAGCTCCTTGTCGAGGGTCGCAAGGCGCTCGCGCGACCCGGGATCTGTTTCCTTCGCCAGGGCCTGCTTCTCGATGGTGAGCTGCAGGATCCTCCGCTCCGCCCGGTCGAGTTCGGTCGGCTGGCTCTCGATCTCCATCTTCAGGCGGCTCGCCGCCTCGTCGATCAGGTCGATGGCCTTGTCCGGAAGGAATCGGGACGTGATGTAGCGGTCGGAGAGAACGGCGGCGGCGATGATGGCATCGTCCTTGATGCGCACGCCGTGGTGGACCTCGTAGCGCTCCTTCAGCCCGCGCAGGATGGCGATGGTGTCCTCCACGGAGGGCTGCGTCGTGTAGATGGGCTGGAAACGCCTCTCCAGGGCGGGATCCTTCTCGATGCGCTTTCGGTACTCGTCCAGCGTCGTCGCGCCGATGGCGCGCAGCTCCCCGCGCGCGAGAGCCGGCTTGAGGAGGTTGGAGGCGTCCATGGATCCCTCTGCCGCACCGGCCCCGACCAGCGTGTGCAGCTCGTCGATGAACAGGATGATCCTGCCCTCGCTGTCCATGATCTCCTTGATCACCGCCTTGAGGCGCTCCTCGAACTCGCCGCGGAACTTGGTTCCTGCGACGAGACTGCCGAGGTCGAGTGCCAGGAGCCGCTTTCCCTTCAGGGAATCGGGGACGTCCCCGGAGACGATCCGCCGGGCGAGGCCCTCCACGATTGCCGTCTTGCCCACCCCCGGTTCCCCGATCAGGACGGGATTGTTCTTTGTCCGGCGGGCAAGGACCTGCATGACGCGCCGGATCTCCTCGTCCCTGCCGATGACAGGATCAAGTTTCTCTTTCCTCGCGAGCTCGGTCAGGTCGCGGCAGTATTTTTCCAGTGACTGGTAGCGCGCCTCGGGGTTCTGGTCGGTGACTCTCTGGTTGCCCCGTACGGCGCGGAGCGCCTCGAGGGCCGCGTCACGGGACACGCCCCGCGCGCGAAGGAGATCGCCCGCATCGCCGCCGGACTGGAGCAGCGCAAGGAGCAGGTGCTCCGTGCTCGTGAACTCGTCCTTCAGCGCGTCTGCTTCCTGCTCGGCCTTGTTGAGCACCCGCGAAAGCTGGGGTGTCATGGTGAGCTGGGCGGCGTCCCCGTGGACTTTCGATTTCTTCGAAAGGGCCTGCCGGACTGCGCTTGAGAACTCCCCCGGGTCCACGCCGATACGCTCCAGCAGCGGCGGAACCACCCCGTCCTTCTGCTCGAGGAGCGCGAGAAGCAGATGGTCTGTGTCCAGCGCGGGGTGATTGTACGAGTGCGCAAGGGATTCCGCTTCCTGCAGGGCTTCCTGCGCCTTCAGAGTCAGTTTGTCATATCGCATGTTTTGCTCCGAGAAAAATCTTTTGTGCTTAAGATACCGAGGGGAGCTGCGCCAGTCAATTCCGGCGAAAATTGACAGGCCCGGATGCGTCTTCTATACTCGGCTCATGCCAGCTGGAGGATTTCCCGAGGGATTTCTCTGGGGGGCGGCGACCGCCGCCTACCAGGTCGAGGGGGCCGTCAGGGAAGACGGAAGGGGCGAATCGATCTGGGACCGCTTCTGCGCGACGCCGGGTGCGATCCACGGCGGGGACACCGGCGCGGTGGCCTGCGATCACTACCATCGGTGGAAAGACGACGTGGAGAACATGCGCGATCTCGGGCTCTCCTCGTATCGATTCTCGGTCTCCTGGCCCCGGCTCTACCCGCTTGGCCACGGGAAACTGAACCGCAGGGGACTGGATTTCTACGAATCGCTGGTCGACGCCCTCCTGGCGGCCCGGGTGCAGCCTGCTCTCACGCTTTACCATTGGGACCTGCCACAGGCGCTGCAGGATGCCGGGGGATGGGCGAACCGTGATACGGCATCGTGGTTCGCCGACTACGTGGAGTGCCTGTACGCGCACCTCGGGGACCGGGTGAAGAACTGGATGACGGTCAACGAGCCCCAGTGCGCGGCGTTCCTCGGCCATGCGGAAGGGATACACGCGCCGGGTCTGAAGGACTTCGGAACGGCGGTGCAGGCATCGCACGTTCTCCTTCACGCGCATGCCCTCGCGGTTGCTGCGTGCCGACAGGTATGCCCCGCGGGCTCCCGCATCGGCATCGCTCTGGACCTGCACACCATGTACCCGTTCACGGACGGCATGTCGGATGTCGAGGCCGCCCGGCGGGCCGATGGGCAGGCGAACCGCTGGTACCTGGATGCCGTGCTCAAGGGCTCGTACCCGGAGGACGTGCTGGAGATCTACGCGAAGCACGGGGTCGGGCCGCACATCGAGCCGCAGGATCTCGCCGCCCTTTCTTCCAATCCGGTTGATTTCGTAGGGGTGAACTATTATTTCCCGCAGAGGGTATACGCGAGCGATGCCGGCGGGGTGCTCGGCGTCGCGTACGGACAGCCCCGGGAATGTGCGCGCACCGCCATGGGATGGGAGGTGTACCCCGAGGGGCTCTGCGACCTGCTGATCAGGCTGAAGAATGACTACGCGGATCCTGTACTGGTCATCACCGAGAACGGCGCGGCGTTTCCGGACAAGATCACCAAGAACGGGCAGGTGCAGGATCATGACAGGATCGACTACCTGGCCTCTCACCTGCGCGAGGCGCGCCGGGCCCTGGACCACGGCGTGAAACTCACCGGGTATTTCCTGTGGTCCCTGATGGACAACTTCGAGTGGTCGCATGGTTTCAGCAAGCGGTTCGGCATCACTCACGTGGACTACCACACGCAGGCGCGCACGTGGAAAAAGAGCGCCTCCTGGTACCAGGGAGTCATCGCGAGCAACGGCTCGTCCCTCTAGGAGGCGTCGAAGGTGCTTGCGCGCGTCTGAACCTGCTGATTGTCTACGAGGCACGTTCTCTGTAAAGGGAACCTCGAAAAACTAGCTATTTTTGTACTTTTCCTTCCTGCCAGGTCGGTGAAGCTGTGATCTATTCTTGATTTCCAGATTTCCAACAGCTTCTGGCGCCGGTTCCCACTTCGGGAACCACT
>JBKQPS010000213.1:0-2997 GCA_052144915.1 Spirochaetia bacterium
GCTGCACGTAGAAGTTCACTGCGTCCTTGAACTCCGGGGCGGTGAGCTGCGGCTGCCAGTCGGTGTCGAACCACTTGCCGCCCCAGGTATTGATGACCGAGTCCAGCGGCGCGAGGATTTCGCCCCAGCCGGGCAGCCCGCGCAGCGCGATCCCGTACTGTTTCTTCGCCGGATTGTTCAGCTTCCGCGCGAACTCGCGGACCTGGTCCCAGGTGGGTTCCGCCGGCATCTTCAGCCCCGCGGCCGCGAACATCTTCTTGTTGTAGAAGAGCATGCTCGATTCGCCGTAGAAGGGCACCGCGTACAGCTTGCCGTCCGCGGACAGGCCCAGTCGAATTCCCTTGATCAGGTCATTCACATCATAGTTGGGCTGCACGTTGTCCGGATACTGCTGCATGAGGTCATCGACCGAGGCCAACCATCCATTCTTCCCCCAGACGGGGGTCTCATAGGTGCCGATCTGCACGACGTCGAACGACCCTGCCTTCGTGCTGATGTCCGTGGTCACACGGTCGCGCAGCTCATTCTCCGGCAGCATCACGAAAGACAGCTTGATGGTGGGGTGCTGAGCCTGGAACTTGTCGGAGAGCTCCAGCAGCTTGCGCTGGTCGGGGTTGTTCACCACGGCGACCGTCAGGGTGACGTTTTCCTGCGCGACGGCCAGCATGGCGGGCATCGCGAGAAAGGCGATCACCGCCAGCGAAAAGAGAATTGCATATCTACTCTTCATGGGGACTCCTTCCTTACAGGATTGGCAGCGATGCGACACGGCCCGGCGAATACCGGAGAATCCTCACCCCCTTTCACTGCTCCGCCTGGACTCTGCATCGAGCCTTCTCATCCGACGGTAGCGCCGCACCTTCGGGCCGGGAAGTTACCGCGGTACCGAAGTTGCAAATAATTGTACTAGTACCGCGCCCATGGTATTCTGCCCGGCAAACGGTGCGTCGAGGCATGCGGGCACGATTTCTCGGAGCAGCACAAACGCCGAGTCTCATCGTCATTCTCTGTGGCCATGCAGCGGCAGGGGTGGTCTTTTCCCTCGCTTTTCAGCCGCTTTCCCTCCGTCCGATCTGGCTCCCGCAGTTCTTCATCCTCCTGTGCATTGCCACCGGGCTTCTTCTCGCCGCCCTGAGGACCCGGAAAAACCTCCACCGCATTTTCATGCTGCTCTCCGTGGTGATCATCGAGACGGTCATGGGGATCCCGCAGGGACCTGACCTCTCCGTCGACGCCATACTGGGAACCGTATTCATCTTCATCGCGACGATGGAGGTGCAGGGCAGGGCCGCCGCTGTCCTGTGCATCGCGGCCGCGGTCGCGCTCACCTCGACGCACTGGCCGCTTGCCGCGTGGGGGACACGGATCGAGGGAGCAAATCCGGTGTCGGCTGCGCTCCTGGCGGCCTATTTCCTCTTTCTCACGTGGCTTGCCGGCCTGGTGGGAAACCGCGGGCACCAGATCCGCCGCCAGAACGAGGAGATTCTCCGCATCGACGCCACCGTGCGTGCGCTCTCGGAAGCGAACCTCGACTTCCAGGAGCTGGCGACCCGGGTACAGCGGGAGACGGAGGAGCAGGAACGTAAGCGGCTGGCCCGCGAGATCCACGACATCGTCGGACACACGCTCATGAACATCCAGATGATGATGGAGGCGGCCACGGACCTCGCGCGCAACCGGAGGGAAGGACTGGAGGATCTCCTGGTGAAGTCCCGCAACCAGGCGCAGCGGGGCCTGCTGGAGACGCGCCGCGCGATGCGGAACCTGCGCGAGGTTTCCAAGGTCCAGGCGACCGGGATGAGGAGGATCGCCGAGCTGGCGAGGATATTCGAGAACGCGACCGCGGTTTCCGTGCGCCTGCACCTGGGAAACGCTCCGGCGAGCTTCGGCGTCCAGGTCGACGACGCGGTGTATCGCATGATCCAGGAATGCCTCACCAACGCGCTGCGGCATGGCAACGCGACTGAAATCACGGTAAGCTTCTGGGTCGTGGAGAACGCCGTGCGGCTGAGCGTCGTGGACAACGGCGCGGGGGCCCGGGAGATCGTGCCCGGCATCGGGCTTGCGGGCATGGGAGAGAGAATCGCGCACCTCGGAGGCGCCATGAAGGCGGAGAACACCGCCTTCGGGTTTCTCGTGAGCGCGGATATTCCGCTCGCACAGGGGCAGGGCACGTGACAAAGGTCCGCGTGCTGCTCGTCGACGACCAGGTCCTGTTCGTGGAGAGCCTGCGAACCGTCCTGGACACGCGGGCGCCCGATTTCGAGGTCGTGGGAGTGGCGATGAGCGGCCGCGAAGCCATCCGCATGGTGATGGATTCGCAGCCGGACATCATCCTGATGGACGTGCGCATGCCCGACATGGACGGCGTGGAAGCGACGAAGATCATCCACGAAGCCTACCCCCGGATCCACGTGCTGATGCTCACCACGTTCGACGACGATGCCTACGTCGTCGAAGCCCTGAATCATGGGGCGGCCGGGTACGTTCTCAAGGACATGCCGCCGCAGGAGCTTATCGTGTCGCTGCGCGCCGTCTGCAGCGGCTCGATCATCATCTCCCCCCAGGTTGCGAACAAGCTCCTGAGAATCCGCGAAGCGGAAGGCAAGCCGGATGAAGGCGGCGTCTCGCGATTGCCCCCGGCCGCCGAAAGCTCGTTTCTGCGCTTCCTGAGCAAGCGGGAGATCGAGATCCTGCGCCTGATCGGGAAAGGCGCCGACAACGCCCTGATCGCCCGCAAGCTTTCCATCGCCGAGCAGACGGTGAAAAACCACGTCAGCGTGATCTATTCCAAGCTCCACGTGCACAACCGCATGCAGGCAATGATGCTGGCGAACTCCCTGAAAAGCTACCTCGGGCCCGATTGAGAGCGTCGAAAGTACTAGGAGCCTGTCGGACTTTGGCAGTCGGGTATTCCGGAAATCTGCGGGGCATGGTAGATTGAGGGTATGGCAGAGCGGCTGGTGAACGTGGATCGGGACACGCCGATGCTCCTCC